>VBOJ01000195.1:6114-7585 GCA_005877775.1 Nitrospirota bacterium
AAACCTGACTCCCTGTGGTCCTGAGTTCTCGTGCAGGCTGATACCAGTGCATGATGTCGAAGCACAACCATTCCCCCTCCTCTCCTCTTGCCCACCGCGAGCACAAGGAGCATGCGCCGCGGCAGATCACCTGCATGGTCATTACCTGCAGCGATAGTCGGACTCCTGAGACCGACACCAGCGGTCAACTGATCATGCGTCTCTTGAAGGAGCATGGCCATGAGGTCGCGGCCTACCGCCTCGTCGAGGATGAACCGGCTGAGATCAGGAAACAGATTAAAGCTGGCCTGAAAGACAAGGCGGTCCAGGCCATCATCATCAACGGCGGCACAGGTATCTCCCGTCGGGATTCCACCTTCGAAGCGGTGGATGCCATGCTGGAGAAACGGCTCGACGGGTTCGGCGAGATCTTCCGGTATCTGACCTACCAGGAAATCGGTTCGCCCGCGATCATGAGCCGGGCCACCGCTGGGTTAGTGAGCGGGCGGATCGTCTTCTCGACGCCCGGGTCCGAGCATGCCGTGCGACTCGCGATGGAAAAACTCATTATCCCCGAACTGGGGCACATGATCCGGGAACTCACCAAGTGATTTCGTAATTTGGTGATTTAGCGATGTGATGATTTAAAGATCTGGCTTCGGCATCACCCAATCGCCAATCACTAAATCACACTTTCCTCTGATCAGTCCTGCGTGATTTTCGGTTCCGAAACCCGCTTAAAATAGACTAAGAGATCCCGCACGGAGACAAGACCTACGAGCTTTCCTGCCTCGGTAACACCTAGGTGTCGGAGGCCGAGGTCCCCCATCATATCGTGAGCGTCTTGGACCGTCCGGATGGACTCGATCGTGGCAATGGGAGTGGTCATGATGCTCTGAACCGTCACTTTGGCTAGATCGGTCCCCTCAGCCACGGCCCGTCGCACCACGTCCGTCTCGGTCACGATCCCGACCAGCTTGTTGCCTCTTTCCACGAACAGCGAACCGATGTGCTCATCCCGCATCCGTTTCGCCGCATCTCTGACCGACGCGTCATGGGCGATCTTCTTGAGTTCCTTCCGCATCACTCGAGCTACGTTTGGCATCGTGTACGTTCCTCCCCAAAATTGCCAAGCATTGGCTGTGGGCCAGCTATGGGACTGTCAGCACGACCTTTCCAAACACCTTCCGAATCAAGAGCAGTTCCTGCGCTGCACGCGCCTCTTGTAACGGCAGGACCCGATCCACGACCGGCTTCAGCTTCCCCTGCCCGATCAGCGAAGCCACTTCTAGGAGCTCAGCCCTGGTTCCCATGTACGACCCCTTCACCGTCAACTGACGTGAGAACAGGTACCTGAGGTCCAACTTGACTTCGCCACCGGTGGTGGCGCCGCAGGTGACCAGCCGTCCGCCTTTCGCCAAGGCCAGGAAACATTGGTCCCAGACTTCCGGTCCGATGTGTTCGACCACTACATCCACACCCCGACCATCGG
>VBOJ01000191.1 GCA_005877775.1 Nitrospirota bacterium
TGAGACGACTTCAACGGAGAAACTTGCGAAAGAGACCATGCAGTATGTTAGTCAGGGGAGCGCTGCCTATCTCAAGCGAGATTACAAACAGGCGATCCATTTGTACAGTAAGGCGCTCGAGCTGGAGAAGAAAGAACCGACACTCGAACGGAATATCTGGAGGGTTCTTGTTGATAATCTCGGAATGAGTTATGGCATTAGCGGTGACAATAAAAAGGCCAAAGAGATCTTTGAGTATGGAGTGTCAAAAGACGCTAACTACCCACTCTTCTATTATAATCTGGCCTGCGCTCACGCGGAAATGAATGACCTGGACAATGCCATCAAGAATCTGAAAGTTGCGTTTCAATACCAGGCCAACATGATACCGGGCGAACGCCTCCCGAATCCTGCAACTGATGATTCCTTTTCCCGCTTCCTAAAGAATGAGAAGTTTCAACAAGCATTAGAGGAAATAGGCCGTGCCTCGATAAACGAGGCCGTTGTCGAACTCTTAGTCGCAATTGATCATCCAATTCAGGGAGTTTTCCAATGGATGCAACAGAATTGGTAGAGAAAAATAAACTGGCTGCCCGAAAGCTGCTCGACGTGCTCGACCATTGGCAGGTACCAGTCAGCACCGCCTTCTGGTTGTATGTGGGGAATCGAGGGGAATGGAAGTTGGTGTTGGCCATGCCGCAAGCAAACGTTAATCAAATCAACCAGACCTACGATGTCATCGCAAAAGCACTCGAAACCAATGATATAAGAGGATTGTCCTTACGACAGATAGACATCCGTACTTCGTCAGATGAAACTGTTACGGCCATTAGCAAAGCCATCCATGTCAAGCTTCACCAGACACCAGTTCGTCTCAGCAACAGCGGTATTGGAAACGTCGTGATCGAAGACGCGTACATCTTCCGTAGCACGTAAGAGGTGAAGTGGCGGGTCCTGAGGCATAATAGGCTCATGGTCTCCACGTCACGTTCGCATGCCGCCAGGGCCGCTTCCCGCAGGAGGCGCGTGCGTCGGGTCCGGATTGCGGCCATCCGGCGTCTCGCGCGGTCACGCTGGCGTACGCTCCGGGCGATGCTGGTCGCGCTTTTGGCGACGCCACTGGCAGTCCGGGTTCTCGTCGGTTCGGCCGTTATTCTGGTTGCTTGGTCTGCCGTCAACTGGGTGTACCAGGCGATCAACAAACCGACGGAGATCTTCTTTCCGGTGAGCGAGTCACTCGCCAAGACCCCGGCCGAGACATGGCAGCGGTACGGGCCACTCTTCAGCGAGCATTCGACCGCCGTGATCACGCCCGAGCTTCTCGCTGCGCTCGCCCAGGTCGAGGGCGGGGGCAACCCCGTGGCGCGGACGTACTGGCGGTGGCGTCTGACGTGGAATCCCTTCGAGCTGTACCAACCTGCCTCGAGCGCGGTCGGCATGTACCAGATCACCGACGCGACGTTCCGCGGAGCGAAGCGCTACTGCATCCACGACCATGTGGTGGTCGAGGACGGCCCCTGGCACGACAGGAGATCATGTTGGTTCAACAGCCTTTACACTCGCGTCGTGCCGAGCCACGCCATCGAGATGACCGCGGCTAGGCTGGATCGCGGCGTCGCGAGCGCGATACGGCGCCAGCGAATCGCCGCCGTCACGCTCCAGCAGAAGCAGGATCTGGCCACAGTGATCCACCTGTGCGGAGCCGGGGCCGGCGACTCCTATGCAAGGCGCGGTTTCCGGCTGATCGCGAGCCAGCGGTGCGGCGACCACGACGTCAGCGACTACCTCGCGCAGGTCGACAGGATGAAGCGCCAGTTCGCACGGCTCGCTGCCGCCGCAGCTTAACTTGAAGGTGTCCGGACCTTTTTCGATTGGCTGCAGCTCGGCTTGGACGCCAGCGCACGTTCCAGCAGTAGCCCTCGGAAATCAGAGGTGGCTCAGATTGTCCCCTTCTCTCCACACCATTGCGATCGTCCTGATTCTTGGCACGACGACGTGCGCGCACGGGGCCGAGCTACCGATCTTCGATGCGCACATCCACTACAACCAGGACGTGTGGGAGGTGGTACCGCCGAAAGAGGCGATCGCGCTGCTGCGGAAGGCTGGCATGGTGCGGGCGCTCGTCTCGAGTTCCAGCGACGACGGCACGCAGAAGCTTTACGCGGAGGCGCCGGACCTGATCATTCCCGAGCTGCGGCCCTACCGCACGAGTGGAGAAATCTCCAGCTGGGTTCACGACGAGTCGATCATCGTGCACGTCAAGGACCGACTGAAGAAGTACAAATACGTCGCGCTCGGGGAGTTCCATGTAAGCGGCGCAAAAGCGGACCTGCTGGTCGTGCGCCTCATCGTACAGCTCGCGAAGCAGCACGGTCTCATGCTGCACGCGCATTCGGATGCAGACGCGGTGGAGCGCATGTTCCGTCAGGACCCCGAGGCACGGATCCTCTGGGCGCACGCTGGCTACGAGCAACCGCCGCGTGTGCGCGAGATGCTGCACCGTTACAAGAACCTGTGGGTCGAACTCTCGTCCCGTCCTGACATCGCCCCGAAGGGCCACGTGGAGGCGGAGTGGCGGGAGCTGTTCCTGGAGTTTCCCGACCGGTTCATGGTTGGCACCGATACCTTCACAACCGAGCGCTGGAACGTCGTCGGCTCGAACGCCAGTTCGGTGCGCAAGTGGCTCGCCGAGCTGCCGGTGGAGGTCGCTGAACATATCGCATACAAGAACGGTGAGTCATTGCTCACTGCAGGGTTCTCGACGCGGCGCTAACCATCGCGCCGCCTCCTGCCACTCACTTCTTTTTTGTATCCTTGGGTCCTTCCGCAAACAGCAGCCAGAGCAAGATGACGAAGCCGACCCCCACCGCCGCGATGGCCACCCAAGTACCCAGCTTGTCCATTCAAGGCCTTCCTCTTCGATGCTCAACACAAGGCGGCAGGGTCAGTCCCTACCGCGCCCGTCATCGACCCGTTGCAGTTGGAAGAGCAACTGGTCCCCCGGCACATTCTTGATGAGCGCGGGGCAGGAGCGAGGGGACCGACGCTGTCGCCTCACCCTTTCCCTCGGTGGGGGGATTGCAGCGCATCCACCAGAGACTTCTCCAAGCGTTTGACCTTGCCCTGCAGGTCCACGGTGACCAGTTTTGCCGATCCCTCCACGACGACGCGCTGGCTCGTTCGTTCCCGTATCACATGCGCAAAGGTGACCGACGAGCGGCCGATCTGCGTGACGGTCGTGTCGATGGTGAGCGTCTCTCCATAGCGGGCGGGCGTCCGATAGTCTAACTCGGCATGGACGACCAGAAACTGCGTGCCTTCCTTGAGCAGCCCAGTTACGGAGAGACCGTGCTCTTCGAGGTAGTGTGTACGGGCCCGCTCGAAATACTTCAGGTAGTTCGCATAGTACACCACCCCGCCGCAGTCGGTGTCTTCGTAATAGATTCTAACTTCCATAAGAGCTAATGGCGTATGGCTTATGGTCAGAACGAGAGCTTATGGCCTATGGCAGTTCAAAAGCCGATGGCCATTAGCGAATCAGCATAAGGTCTTTCGGAAAGCATTGATGCTCTTTGCTAGTCGATGGCCGGACTCATATAAAGTTTCGTGCTCTTGCTTTGTTACGTATCCTCTTTCCTCCGCCAGGCACGATGCCGCGACCACTTCAAAGATGGAACCCACAGCGATCCCTAGATGATAATCGAAAGCCTTGTTTGAGTTCTTTGCGGATCCTTCCGCAATATTCAGGCAAATCGAGTTGACCGCGCGGTTCATCTGAGACCTCAGGCCATAATCCTCGTGACGTGGGAACTTGGCAGTGGCAGCATACACCTTTCCAGCGTAGTCCTTTCCCATCTGCCAAACATCCAGACCCTCAAACCGGAAGGCCACGTTCGGGCTCTCCTGCTATTCGCTATAGACCGTCAGCTATCGGCTCTTCGTCTGACTATTAGCCATATGCCATAAGCCATATGCTCTTTATAGGTTGAGTGTCGGAAACTTCGGCAACGACGTATCACTGACACCAGTAAGCTTGACAACGATCTCGTACAGTTGGTGAAACCGTTCCGCTTTCACCGGCTCGAACCCATGCCCCAACACCGCGTGGCTAGCTGCGTCGAGGAGCGGCTTCATCTTGGGCCATTGGACTAAAAAAGACTGGCCCATCTGATCGCCCAGCCCAGCCAGCGCGCGGAACTGGCTCTGAAGCGGCAGCTTGTATTTCCCATCCACATCATCCAGATAACAGGTCCGACAGGACTCACGCAACGCTTCCGGCAACTGCTCCGGCTGCACATCCCAGGTCTTGATCTTGTATTGTTTGAACAATTGCCATTGCGCAAAGGCTTCGAGGGCTCGCAGCAGCGTGGCGGTCGCGGCCTCGAAATGATGGTCCACGTTAGCCCGGCGACGCGCGTGCGCGAGCAAGTCGTAAGCGACGGCCTCTTTGACCTCTTGAGGGTCTAGCACCAATTTTTCAAGAAAGCCGGCGTTGGCTTTGATCGAAGGCAACAGGCCCTTGAGCCCGGCCGGACCTCCCCAGACTGATGCCATGTCGAGCGCTTTGAGGGAAGTCTTGAGCTTGTCCCAGGCCTGGCGGTACTGAAATCGCTCCCACAAGCCATACCCTTCGGCGAGATCCGCCAATGCTCGATAGAGCGGTTTCTGCCCGCCGCTCACTCGAGACTCGATCTGACGGAACAACGATGAGGCCGGTGTGAAGGCCCCCCGGTTAAAGAGCTCGCACCCTTCCCGGCGAGAGAGGGCCGCCGCCTCATCCCAGGGATTCCCCTGCACCCAGACCCGCTCGCGGCCTTCTACCGTCACCGTTTCGCCATCGGCTGGATCGACTGTGTTCACATGTCCCAGCGCGACCACGCGTGATGTGGAGGTGAGGCTCGCAAGAGATAACGAGGCGGCCATGGCAGGGGTGGTTCCGGTCAGGTCCACGACCAGTTCGCCGGGATGCACCTCCCAGGTCCGCAACAGGTCCGGAAGCGTTCTGGACAGAGCTTGGTAACAGGCCATGAAGCGGTGGGCATCCGGCGTCACCACCCAGTCCCAGCGACGCGGCATCTGGGAAATCTGCGGTTGCACAGCCGTTTCCACCAGGCTCTTCGCCGACTCAGGGACAAAGAAGCAGAGCAGCTCCGGCTTTAGCCGGTTGATCGAATAGACCGCCGCCGGCGCGTCGTCAGACACGGCGATCAGCAAGGCTTTGACAGGACTTTCGACGCTCATGCCGCGCGGACTATAACACCCCGCCCAAGTACGAGCAACATGACGTCAGGTTTGACAGAGGGCGGATGGTAGCCTAGAATCGCGGCTCATGAAGGAGCATGTCGTCAAGGCGTTCGATGACAGCGCCGAGGTCAAGCGGCGGTTTGCCCGGGACCATGCAGACCGCATCGTCGAAGTGGCGCGCCTCATCGGGCGAGCCTTTAAGGAAGGGCATAAAATCCTGCTGTTCGGGAACGGGGGGAGTTCCACCGACGCCTCGCATATCGCGGCGGAATTCGTCGGCCGTTACCATCGCGACCGCGCCCCGCTGCCGGCCATCGCCCTGGGCACCGACATGGCCACGCTCACCTGCATCGCCAACGATTATGACTACGCCGAGATTTTTGCCCGCCAGGTTCGGGCGCACGGCCAGAAGGGGGACATTGCGATCGCGATCAGCACCAGCGGCAACTCCCCCAATGTGTTGAGGGGAGTGGAGGCCGCACGAGAGATCGGCCTGACGACGGTCGGCTGGACGGGCGGGAAAGGCGGTAAGCTGGCCAGCCTCGTGGATCACTGTTTCATCGTGCCCTCCACCGTGACCGCCCGCATTCAGGAAAGCCACATCACGCTCGGGCATGTCCTGTGCGAGTTGATCGAGGAAAACGTATTTGCGAAAGCTCCCTGATAAAAGCCGCGCCCCCCTCAAGCCCATCGACCTGTCCAAGCTGAAGACCTATCCACTGGGCCGCCGACAGAGTAAAGTGCGGCTGGCCGATTTTTCTTCACCCTGGCAGCGTGGCGGGTCATTCAAGAAGTTCCTCGAGACCCTCCCTGACATCCTGGCAGTCAAGACCCTGCGCGCCGTCGCGCAGGCTATCGTCCAAGCCTACCGCCGAGGACGCCCGGTTATCATCGGGATGGGCGCGCACCCCACCAAAGTCGGCCTGAACCCGATCCTCGTGGACCTCATAGAACAAGGTATCGTCACCGCGGTGGCCATGAACGGCGCGGTGATCATCCACGATTTCGAGCTGGCTCTAATGGGACACACCTCAGAAGACGTGGAGGCAGAGATCGACTCCGGTCGCTTCGGGATGGCAGAGGAAACCGGCCGCATGTTGAATGAAGCGATTGCGCGGGGAGCGAAAGAAGGACAAGGGATCGGCGAGGCGGTCGGCTACTACATTAACCGCTACAAAGGACAGTTCCCCCATCGCCAGATCAGCCTGTTGGCTACTGGCGCCAGGCTCGGCATTCCGGTCACGGTCCACGTGGCGCTCGGGACGGACATCATTCACATGCATCCCTCCGCCGACGGGGC
>VBOJ01000076.1 GCA_005877775.1 Nitrospirota bacterium
GGACTGACTCACTTCCTGGTCGTTGCGACAATTGTTGCCCCCTGGGGAAGCAAAAGAAAAGCTTGATGAGACGTTAGGCGGTCAAGACAGGTGAGAGAGAACCAGGTCTCACTGGACACCTCCCCGTCAACAGCCTCGCCTGGCTAAAATGCATCTAGATCATCACGCATGCCGACTACTCGCGATGCGTGATTCGCTCCTACCGGAGGGTGGGATTCGCACGGGGGGACCGTGGGGAGTGTGCCGCCGTCGAATGTCCCCCCCTAATTTCTCCACCGCTGCCTTTTTTAACTCCTTGCCCTGCACAATCAGTCGGCGGAAAGTCTTACCGTGCTTGCTAGCTCCTCAGCGGAGCTAAAGTCTTTCTCAAGGTTCTCTGACATAAGTCCTCCTAGGACCAACGAATATCCTCTTCTTCAACCTGAGCAGAACTCAATTCGAGCCCCTGAACAACTTGATGGAGGCGCGCCCGCCCACTAGGCGACACGTGGATAAATTCCACGCCAAACTCCCGCTTGCCGACCCACCGAACGGCGGCCGCTTCGATGGGGATCGGGTGCTCAAACCCAGGGACAGAGATCTGGAGTTCGAGGTAGGTGCCGACCGATACCGGTATCTGGCTCTCAATTTTACCCCCTCCTGTAGACAGGTTGCCCACGAGGCCCTCTCCCTTGACCTTCTGCTGGGTTGTTACAATGGCGCTACGGAATTGCACCCGGAAGCGGGGAGCCTTCCGTCGATCCTTTGGGTTCCTGACGCGAAGCGCCATAGCATCACCTCTCTCAACCGACAGAGTACTATACCACCCGTGAGGAAATCTTCACGCATACGGCATACCACAGGGATCTGATTCGCGGTAGCTTCACTCCTTCACGCCAGCGTGCCAAGTCAGCGATATTCATACTGAATGGACCTCTGCCTCGAAAGAACCAGGAGCGCGTTTCTCTTCGGCTGGTGAGCGCGTCAACGAGATCTGGCTGCAACTCAGACAAATTCCGGAGTCCTGCTTCTGAGGGCTATTCGTTCGAATCTGTGCCAGAATGCCGTACTCGCCTATTGGTAGCTCGGTTGGATCTCCGAGTTCTAGAGGTCTCAAAACCCATTGTCCCCTCCGTGGACCGTGGGTTCGAATGCCTACCCTCTCTGCCATTAGTCAAGCAGCCAATAGTAAAAAACGAAGAGTAATTTTTCTAAGCAGGTCGCCTGATCTTTCCGAATTACAGGGATGACGTGCTCTTCCTAACCGGTCACCGGGTCCCACGTGAAGATGGAGGCTTCGAAGCGGCTTGACTCCGCTCCTGCATCAAGCGGTTGAGGGCGTCTCCGAGTTCGTGAAGGGAGAATCCTTTGTGTAAAAACTCGGTCACGCCCAATGCACGAGCCTGTTCCTCCTCCGTTTCCGTTCCAACTGCAGTCAGAATAATCACGGGAGCGTGGGGGTTGATCTGGCGAATTTGCCTGAGTGCCTCGATCCCGTTCATGTTTGGCATCTTGAGGTCCAGGATCGTGATGTCCGGGCGTTCGCGCCGAAACACATCAATCCCCTTCTGGCCGTGGTCCGCTGTGAGGACTTGATGCCCCTTCCGCCGTAACAGCGTGTCCAGCAGATCACGGATCTTGACGTCATCATCTACTGCGAGGACTCTAGCCATCCTTCCCCTCCCTTACGCCTGGTTCTCCCTCTGGGCCCTCCATCATTTCTAGTGGACACAGGCCTCGGACAGGCCCGCTGCCAACGTCCAACCCCTACGATCTGTGACTCGAGTGTAGTGGTTCCGGAACCGAGTCTAGCACCTCCCGTACTTTGCGTGTCAATGTTTCTGGTGTAAACGGCTTCTGAAGAAAGGCGTTCGAAAGTCCCATCAAGTTATGCTGTGTCCTCACTTTGTCTGTATAGCCGGAGGTGTACAGCACCTTCGTGTCTGGCCGAATGGATGTCAGACATTCCGCCAGCTCTGGTCCGCTCAGCCCAGGCATGACCACATCAGTGAACAGCAAATGAATGGGACCTTGGTGCTTCTCAGCGAGATGGATCGCTTCCTTGGCGTTCCGTGCTTGAAGAATGGTGTAGCCGTGCATCTGAAGGATAGTCTGTCCCACTGCTCGAATCGTCTCGTCATCCTCCACGAGCAGAATCGTTTCGGTGCCTCGGAGGGCTTCAGGATAGGTAGGGACTGGCTCGGTCGGCTCAATCTCATCCTCGACCCGAGGCAGCTAAATTCGAAACGTGGATCCGTTGCCCACCTTGCTGGACACGTCAATGTGGCCGCTGCTCTGCTCGACGATCCCGTAGACGGTGGAGAGACCGAGCCCTGTTCCTTTGCCCACCGCCTTGGTGGTGAAAAATGGTTCAAATATGCGAGCCTGAGTGCCTGCATCCATTCCACATCCGGTGTCGCTGACCGCAAGCATGACGTAGGGACCGGGCGGCATGGCACTTTGGTTGCCGGAAGAGGGTCCATCCAGTTCGACGTTCGTGGTCTCAATCCTTAACTGCCCGCCCTGCGGCATCGCATCTCGCGCATTGACTGCCAGGTTTATGATGACCTGTTCGATCTGCCCAGGGTCAACTTTCACACGTCCTAAGTTCGGAGTCGGGCAAATGCTCAAATTGATATCCTCGTCAATCAAGCGCCGCACCAGCTTCATAATGTTCTGGACGACCGCATTGAGGTCCAGCACCTTTGGTTTCAGGATCTGCTGCCCACTAAACGCGAGCAGCTGCTGGGTCAGTGTGGCGGCTCGCTGCCCGGCTTCTTTGATCTCCGCGAGCCCATGGTGCAATGGGCTGTGGTCATGGATTTCAGAAAGCAGCATGTCGCTGTAGCTATTGATCACAGTGAGGAGGTTGTTGAAGTCATGCGCGATCCCTCCAGCTAATTGCCCAATGCTCTCCACCTTCTGCGCCTGCCGAAGCTGTGATTCGCTCTTCTGGAGCGCCCCCTCTGCCAGCTTTCGCTCGGTGATATCTTGGTTCTGGGAGATAAAGTACATTGGGTTCTCTTGCGCGTCACGCACCAGCGAGACGCTCAACAGAACCCAGATGATTTGCCCCAGCTTGTGGAAATAACGTTTCTCCATCTTGTAGGTCTGAATCTCCCCAGCAAGCATCTGGCGCACATACTCAAGGTCAACCTCCAAATCGTCTGGATGGGTGATGGCTTGGAAATTCGCGCCTAACAATTCTTGCTCTGAATAGCCCACGATTTCGCACAAGGATCGATTGACCTGCAACCAACGGCCGTCCGGCGCGACGAGGGCCATCCCGATAGCCGCAGATCCGAACGCACTCCTGAACCGCTCCTGACTCTCGCGCAGGGCCTCTTCGGCTCGCTTGCGATCGGTAATGTCAAGACTTACTCCACCGAGAAAACGTCGCCCGGCGCTGTCCTTGACAGGGAATTTCAGAGACAACCAATGAGACTGATCACCTCTGGCGTCGGGAGCAGTCTCGTATAATTCCATGGTCTTGTTCTGGGCAAGCACTGCCCTATCATGTTCACGAAATTGCTTGGCTATTTCTGCTGGCCATAGGTCATAATCTGTTTTCCCCAGCCAATCGCTGGCTTTCGAATTGAAGCGATGCTCGATGAGCTTATTGACGTATGTGTAGCGGCCCTCTTCATCCTTCATGAAGGCCGCTGCCGGACTGTTGTCCATGAAAGCTCTGAACCGCTCTTCACTTGCGCGCAGGGCATTCTCGGTCTGTGTACGTTCATTGACCTCGTTTTTGAGGAGGTCGACGGCGCTACGAAGTGCGGTGGTGCGTTCCTGGACCCGTTGCTCCAACTCCTCCTGCGCGGAGCGAAGTGCATCTTCCACCCGCTTACGTTCTAACACAGCAGCGGCAAGGGTCAGGGCAATCATGACGCTAACGCCTAGGAACGCTTGCAGCAACAAGAGTGACTCATTCCGGGGGTCTCTGACAAAGGGGCCGAACCCATGCCAGGTGCCCCAGATCGCGATCCCTGAAAGAAGCAAGGTGGCCGTCGCGGTTTCGCGTGGACTCAATCGGAATGCCGTCCAAACCAGGATTGGGACACACAGGAAGGCCAGCGGATAAATGTTTGTTGTGATCGGGAATACTCCACCAAATACGGCCTGCCCCGCCAGCAACAGGGCCACGAGCAAGAGGCCAGCTTCCTTGACCTGAGCCAGAGTCAAACGAAGGCGAGCATTCTGGCTCCAGAGCAGCAGGACCGGAGTCACAATGAGGGCCCCTCCCGCATCACCCAACCACCAGGTCAGCCAGATGCGTCCATAATCGGCCCAGTTGGCGTAGCCCCCTAGGGCAAGGCTCGTCACACCAAAAGTCGCGCTCACCGTCGTACTCACCATGGCTGCGAGCGCGGCAAATTTGAACACATCCTGCGGATGGTCGAAGGTGTGGGAGCCGTGGGCAAATCTGTTCACGAGGTAGGCGCCTACGAGACCCTCGAGCGTGTTACCCGTCGCAATGCCGAACGTAGTGGCGACGGACCCCGCCGTAGTGAGGTTGGCTAGGAACGCGCCCAAGAAGATGCCGGGCCAGACCCGATACCCCAGCACCAGGAACGCTGCCAGAGCAATGCCCGTAGGGGGCCAAACCGCTGTCGCGCTGGGATGCACGAAGGCCATCGACAGTCCAAGTTTGGCTGCGACGAAGTACAGGCCGGCCAAGAATGCAATAACCGCCAGACGTCCCCTCAATCCTGATTGCGTCATCCCGTCTTCCCCATTATGGACGTGATATGTATGACGCTATGTTCTCATCTGTTGTTTGTCAAGAAAACTCAATCAATCTGCGTCCGTCATCTGAGATAGCAAATGGTGGATGGTTCATGGTTAATGGTCAATGGGTGATCGAGCAGGAGGATTCGAATTTTCCGCATTGACCATCGGCCATCATCCATTTGCCATCTACACCGGATGACGAGTGACGGATGACGGGCTTTTCTATCGGAGAGTTACGAGAGGACATTCCGGATCTCGGCGATGCTCTAGGCGGGACCAATCACAAGAAATCTTGGGTCGCTGCGATGCAAGCCATGACCCTTCCAACTGTCCCTGTATGTGGGGAGTGGGATTCGTACGGAGGCTTTGATGGCGTCCGACTCCTCGAGGGGTGGCTGATTACCTTAGCGTGCGGATCGCCTGATCTTTTCCCATCATAGGGATTATTTTCTCTTCCTAACTGGCCGCTGGGATCCGTGGGAAGATGGAGGTTCTGAAGCCGCCAAACCCCGCTCCTGCATCATGCGATTCAGGGCATCTCCTAGCTCATGAAGCGAAAATCCTTTTTCCAGGAAATGGGTCACCCCCAAGTCACGGGCCTGCTTTTCAAAGGTCTCCGTGCCAGCCCCTGTCAAAATGATAACGGGCGCCTGGGGATTGATCTCGCGGATCTTTCTGAGTACCTCGATCCCGTTCATGTTTGGCATCTTGAGGTCCAAGATCGTGATGTCCGGGCGTTCGCGCCGAAACACATCAATCCCCTTCTGGCCGTGGTCCGCTGTGAGAACTTGATGCCCCTTCCGCCGTAACAGCGTGTCAAGCAGATCACGGATCTTTGCGTCATCATCTACTGCGAGGACCCTAGCCATCTTTCCACTCCTTTTCCCCTGGTTCTCTCTCTATGCCCTCCATCATTTCTAGTGGACACAGGCCTCGGACAGGCTCGCTGCCAACGGGCTGCGCTTTCTATCTATGCCTCGAATGTATCGGCTTCGGGACCGAGTTCAGCACCTCCCGTACCTTGCGTGTCAATGTTTCTGGTGTAAACGGCTTCTGAAGTAAGGCGTTCGAAAGTCCCATCAAGTTATGCTGTGTCCTCACTTTGTCAGTATTGCCGGAAGTGTAGAGCACCTTCGTGTCAGGACGAATGGATGCCAGGCCTTGGAGGCTTTTTGAGCAAAAGCCAATATAACTCTAGTCGTGGCATGGTCAGACTGAACTGTTCGAAATCCACGGGTTTGGTGATGTAGTCCATGACTCCAAGCTTTCGACATTCCCGGAGGTCTTTTTCGGATCGTGAAGACGTAAGGACAACCACGGGCATTCGGCGGGTCCGCGAATCGCTTCTGATGCGTCGGAGAACTTCCAGCCCATCCACTTTCGGCAGTCCAAGGTCGAGGAGCACTGCCCCAGGACCTTGGTCCATTCGGCGGTGCGCATAGGCCCCTGTGCAGAAGATGAGTTCAAGGGCCTCGGCGCCATCGCGTGCGATGTGAACTTGATTGCTGAAATTGCATTTTCTTAACGCGCGGATCGCGAGCTGCGCTTCACTGGGACTGTCCTCAACCAGGAGAATTTCAACAATGCTCTCGTCCAACCGAATTCGGCCTGCATCCTTGTTCCCAGTCTGCGGTGCAGGCTCTGATGACAAGCTAGCCTTATTAAAGAGAGCTGAAAGAGAAACGTTCAGTGCTCCTACGAGCTTGGCCAGGGTGACTAACGAAGGGTTGCGTTGGCCTCGCTCAATGCTACCTATATAGGTAGGATGAAGCTCTGATTTCTCAGCCAGTTTCTCTTGGGACCAGCCCCGCCTTTGACGCAGGTCCCGCAATCTCTTTCCGACTAAGTTACAAATCCGGTTCATCCTCTTAACTTACGCACCTTGTTCATTCTCCTTATATCGAGTTCCGGCATTATGTAAAAACTATAGAAAACAGCCAGAGACAATTGGCATGCCTCCGTCCCGTGTGTCCATGAATGTACTGTAACGTTCAGCACGCGCGCTGTGGAAAGGGGACAAAACCTAAAACCTTGAGGGTCGTTGTAAGGGAAAGTCAGACAGAAGGAGGGAAAGTTCTGAAAACGCTATCCTGCTTTGATTGGCTTGTTCGGTGTCAGCAAGCCGCACTCCAGTGCCAACCGAACAAGATCAGCGCGCTTCCGCAGTCCGAGCTTGTGCATCAGCCGGGCGCGGTAGGTCTCCACTGATTTGGTGCTCAGCTTCAGACGGTCGGCCACTTCTTGGCTCGTATAGCCCTGGGCCACCAGTACGAGCACTTCGCGCTCCCGCTCACTCAGCTTCTTTATTGCGGGAGGTGACGTTGCCGAATCGTTTAGGACATGAGGTGAAAACGCGTCTTGGGCATTCTTCTCGCTCATGGAGAGATACACAGACGTGCGTCCATGCGCCACCGCGCGAATGGCGCTCAGCAACTCGGTGTCCGCAGCGGATTTCACGACAAAACCTGTCCCTCCCGCAGCCAGGACTGAGCGGAGATAGGACGGGTCGTCATGCATGGTCAGGGCCAGCACGCGCGTTCGCGGACATGTCTGGCGGATGCTCGTGATGGCCGGGATGCCACCGTACTTGGGCATCGTGAGATCCATGAGCACGACATCCGGTTGAGTCTCAATGGCTTTCTCCACAGCCTCAGCCCCATCGGCCGCTTCGGCGACAAGCTCGATGTCCGGCTGGGCAGCGATGAGAGACTTGAGCCCGGTCCTCACCAAAGAGTGATCATCGGCAATGAGTACTCGAATCTTCACGTGGTATTCCTCTCGAGCGGGATCCTCACGTGGATGGTGGTTCCTTTCCGCCGCGCTGATTCAATGGCTATGGTTCCTCCCAACATACTCACGCGTTCGGACATCCCATACAGGCCCATGTGGAACGAAGATGGAGCCGACTTCGGATCGGAGCGAAGCTCGACGCCAATGCCGTCGTCTTCCACAACCATCTGGATGTCTGATACATGACGGTTGAGCAAAATGCTCACGCGTTTTGCAGCAGCATGCTTCACGATATTCGTCAATGCCTCTTGTGCGATGCGAAAGAGCGCTGTCTCTATATGAACAGGCAGTCGCTCACCCGCCAGTCCTATAGTATCCACTTCCGCAGCTATTCTGTGGGCATGGGCAAAGTCCGAGGCATAGCGCTTGAGCGCTGCTCCCAGCCCCATATCGTCCAACATGGATGGACGCAACCCGTGAGCCAGTCGTTGGACTTCCTTCATGGCTTGCGAAGTTACCTTCCGCAGACGAGCTGCTTGTGCCTTTACCTCCTTTAATGTGCGTGAATCCTGGATTGTGCGGAGTCCAACCAGCAAGAACATGAGCGATTGGCCGGTCTCGTCGTGGAGCTCCTGCGCAATCCGCCGTCGTTCTTCTTCTTGCGCGGAAATCACTCTTTCGAGGAATCGGGCCTGAATTTCTTCCGCTCGCTTGCGTTCGGAGATGTCGCGGATGGTGCCGGCCACATATTCCTTCCCGCCGAGTGTGACATAGTTCGAGGTCACTTCAACCGCCACGACTTCGCCGGTGCTGCGCCGGTGCAGCGTCTCGAAAGTGCGTGATTTACTCGTCTTGAGGTCCTGCCAGAATTTTTCATACTCCTCAATCGGATAGTTGGGGTCCAACTCCGGGACCGACATCCGGAGCAGTGCTTCCGCCGGATACCCGTAATGCCGACAGGCCGCCTCGTTGACGTATACAAAGCAAAAGCCTTGCTCCGGGCTCAGCCAGTAAATCGGGTCGTGAGTCTGATCAATGACGTGTTTGAAAAACTGCAGATGGGCTTCCGCCTGCTTGCGGTCCTCGATATCGGTACTCGTTCCGTACCACTTAACGATGTTTCCATGCTCGTCGCGCAGCGGCACGGTGCGGATCAAGAACCAGCGATATTCCCCGTCAACGCGGCGCAAACGCATTTCATCCTCGTACGGTTCCCCAGCAGCCATGCTCACAAACCACTCTTTCATGACCCTTGGAAGGTCTTCGGGATGAACTGTGCGCGTCGGCTCTTCAAGTGCCTCCTCCAACGAGAGGCCCGTATATTCCATCCAACGCTGATTGACGAAATCAACGGCGCCGTCAGGCAGAACGCTCCAGGCCATCGTGGGAATTGTGTCGATCACAAGCCGAAGATGATCGTCGCTTCGCCGCAAATCATCTTCCGCCCGCTTGCGCATAGCGATTTCGTTTCGCAACTCATCGATGGTAGCCTTGAGCTGGACGGTGCGTTCGTCAACCAATGTCTCTAATTGATCATTTAACTTTTTTAGCTCTGCCTTCGTCCGCTTGAGTTCCGCGCTTTCGATCCGTTCCCACGTGCCTTTCCTCTCTATGAGGGCAAATTGATGATACTGCACCACATCAAGAATCGCTGTGGCTTCACATTTATCCAGTGCGTAGGTGCAGAGGAGGAGCATCTTATATTCACGGACAGTTTTGTCGAGCAATTGTTCGTACTCGGCGAAATCCTTCCAACTAGCTTTGGGAAGCGTAGCGATGTTGCAGGGGACGTCTCCTGTTACCCGCATCCCATCGTAGCCCCGAGCCAGCGCTTGAGCGTGCTTGTCTATCCAACCCTGAAGAACCTGGTCAAAATCGACGCCTCCGCCTTTGAGGTGCCAATCGGTAACGGGAACGATCTCGATTCGGCCGTCTTGTACATATCGATCGAACTGAGGCATCGTCTCCGTCATTGCTCGTCTGGCGTCATTTTCATCGACGCAGGTCGACGTCACCCACAGACAGAATTCGTTATTCTCCAATCCGGTTTTGAAATACGGAACCAACAGGTCAATCAAGTCATCTTTGGTCTCGTAGAATTGACAGAAGTGCGTCCCCCAGGGTGTTTCATCAATGCTAGGAATTCCCACCGTTCGAAGTTTGTTATCCATCATGTTACCGATGATGGACCCAGTGAGGTGAGGATAGTACCGACTGGCAGGGAAATCCCGACAGAGACGGAGGAGAAATTCGAGAGCGCTCGACGGTTCGGGGGCTGTAGGATTTACTCATTGGCACCCCCAGATCAACCAGCGTAAGTCTAACGCAATCTGTCAGGGAAACGCTAGGGGCAACGCTCGTCTGTCCAGGCCATACGCTGAGGCTGTCACACTGTGAAACGGCCGGCCAGCGAGAGGGGGCGTTATAGGTGCGCTTCTAGGATGGGAGGTTCAAGGCTTCGGTGGGCAAGGTCTTATGACAGGAACTTCAGCAATTCTCCTTTGTGCAGAAACTCCTTCACCCCGAGCTCGCGCGCCTGGGCCTCGGCAGCGTGCGTGCCCGACCCAGTAAAGATCATGAAGGTGGCCATGGAATCAATCGCGCGAATTTCTTTCAGGACCGCGATCCCGTCCATGACAGGCATTTGCAGGTCCAGAATGGTGATGTCGGGCCGATCCCGGCGAAACATTTCGATGGCCGTTCGCCCATCGTTTGCTACAAACACCTTGCGCCCCTCACGCGTTAACTGGCGGCTCAGCAACTCGCGGATGCTCGCTTCGTCATCAACCACAAGAATCCTGAGAATCTTCGTCATGCGATGGCTCCTCTTACACTCGCTGCTCTAGGGTCGTCTGCGAACTGCGTCCTGCTGGCGAGCACCTCTGACCTTCTCCGGCTAGCCATAGAGGAGCCGGGCCCCTCGTTCCAGGGCGGATACTCCCGGTCAGACCCTTCCCGATAATCGAACACTCATGGAGGACTTCAGGACGTTCCCGATGATATCCAGCGACTGCGGAAAACAGTCTATGAAACTCTCTCAATGAATTGATTATTTTTCAACGTTTATCGATTTTTCTGCACTGAAATTGTGGGGATTTCGGCCCGCAGGTGGCGAGCCTTTGCCCGATGAGCGTGATTGTCCAAAGCCAGGCAGGCGGACGGGGCGGGACCAATTACAAGGAGGTGTACTGCTAGGATGGTTCGCTCAATGTCTTGGCGAGCAAGGCTCTCCGCAACTCCAGCATGGCGAGCGTGTCCCGCGCGCAGTACTTGAGCAGCTCCTCGCGGATGCGCATCTTCTCGACCCAGTCCGTCTCTTGGAACACCATCCTGTAGTACTGCTGTGCCGCGAGACCCCCTTCCTGAATTTCAAGGTCGCTGTAGCCCAGCGCCGGCACGACCGCCGGCAGCACGGATTTGATCGAGAAGGAGCCCTGGAAGCCAGGATGATAATAGTGGTCCCGAATCACAGTGAAGAGGTCCCAGAGTCTCGCCATCACTCGTGTCAGGTCTCCCTTGAGTGCGGGCAGAGCTTCAATCAGTCTTTCCAGAATGGACCGTTCATACCCGGAATAGACACAGATGCTGCCTTCACTTCCTACGGACTCCAGGAATGCCACCGCCAGCTCTTCACGAGAGTCCTTGGGGTCCTGGCAGAGATATTCTTCATGCAGCACTTGCCCATCCTCGCTCTCGATGTGGTTGGACCACTGGGTGGGAATCGTCTGATAAGGCCTCGTCAAGGGGTACTTCGGGATACAGGGCATGAAGGTTTCGAAGTCCAGATGATGCACCGGGTAGCGAACCGTCTGGAGCGCCGCCTTGAGGTGGGGCCCGATCCATTCGACGTTGTCTTTCACTCGTCGCTGGACAACTGAGAGCTTGAACTGGGACGGAATCTCGTCAATCGTCTCGATCCCGTGCTTGACGAATTGTTGAATGGCCCGTTCTCCTCCCGGGAGGTAATAGACCCAGCGAGACGGCTTATCTTTGGTGCAATGGTCCCAGAATCGACATTCGTAGGGCTGGTGACAATGCCCATCCGGTTCGATCGTGGGCGGAGCCGGAGTGACCAGCATGGCCTTCATTTCCGCCAAGCGACTTGGCACGTCGGCTTGCCGGGAAGCCGCCAGTGCCGTCAGGTCCTGCACGACAAGCAATCGCTCCAAGTCCAGTTCGCCGCCTGGATAGACATACTGAGTATTGATGTGCATCAAATACGAGCCCGAAAGGGCAAGGCCTGCACCAGTCAGCACATAGGTCTGGATCGCCAAATCGTTCACGTGCACGTCCTTGACCTTCGTCGAGGACTTGACCTCGATCAAGCGCCAGGCACTCGCGCCATCTTGCCCTAAAGTGACTCGCTCAAGGATGTCCACGCGCACCAAGACATGGTCAAACTCGAAGGCCCCCTCGAAGATGGCCGGCACGGTCGGATCACGGAGCAGCTCTGCCGTCCGCTGCAACGCCTCCGCTGCATGGCGGTGATCCGCCTCCACCAGAACGCCGCCCGGAAACCTTTGGCGAGCGAGTGTGCCGATCTCGGTACCCATGTCCAAAATCGCTTGCGTCTGCTCATCCGGCTCGGTGGCCAGTTCAGGCTGGTGGATCTCCAGATAGAGCCGTTTGTGGCATTGGAGGCCGGAGAGGAATTTGGATTTGGAGAGACGGGGGGTGGCCGCACCCAACTCCAGTGGCCGATCAGGAAAGAGCAACATGTTGCCGGAGAAGACTACACAAGGAGCACCCAAAAGTCCAGAGGTCCCGATGGCTGTTCTATGTGACCGCTCCGGAGCGACGCTTCTGGTAGGATAGGGTTCATGTTGGAACAGTTGATCCAGAAGTCTCAACGGAACGTGAATCCCCGCATCAGCCAGATCCGCCGAACCGTCATGACTCTGGCCCTGCCTGTCACCATCAGCAGCTTGCTGCAACGGACCGAAGGCATACTGGATATTTTCCTCGTTGGAGGGCTGGGAGCCACGTCCATCGCTGCGGTCGGGATCGGCCAGTTGCTGGTGTTTTGCATGATGACCCTTGTGGCAGGACTCTCGGTCGGCGCCACGGTCGTGATCGCGCAACTCTGGGGAGCCCGCCGTCTCGCCGATGCCGGTGAGGCTTCCTTCCATGTGCTCGGTCTCGCTTGCATTGCCTCTCTGGTCCTCACGGTTCTCGGGTTGGCACTGGACCGGCCGACGATGGAATTGCTGGGTGCAGCCCCTGACGTGATCGAGCTGGCCGGACCCTATCTGACCATTATCTTTCTTGTCATGCCCGTCACGGTTCTCATTCAGGTGCTCACGGCCATCCTGCATGGAACGGGCGACACCCGGACGCCCATGTATGCCATGATCGGCGTCAATATTCTCCACGTGCTGCTGGCCTATCCCTTGATCTACGGCCGGTGGGGATTCCCGGACCTGGGCATCAATGGCGCGGCGGCGGCAGTCGGGGCCGCTGAAAGCGTCGGCGTCATCTTCCTCCTGATCCGCTGCTCCCGCCTGCTCATCAAGCCGGCTGGGATCCGGAGGGACCTCGTACGTGCGGTGTGGGACGTGGGCCTGCCGGTCTTCGGGGAGCGGGTCACCCAGCAAACCGGCATTCTCGTCTATACCAAACTGGTGCTGCTCTATGGGACGATCGCCTATGCGGCGCATCAAGTAGGCCTGTCCATCGAGGCCTTTTCGTTCTTGCCAGGGTATGGGTTCGCGGTGGCGGCTGCCACGATGGTGGGACAGAGCATCGGAGCAGGGAAATACACGCGCGCCAAGCTGGAGAACTGGGAAGCGAACCGGCTGGCCTCATTTGTCATGGCCGGCATGGGATTTCTGTTCTTTTTCTTCCCCTATGTGCTCCTCCGAGCCTTCACGGACGACCAGGCCGTGATTGAACTGGGCACGTTGTTTCTCAAGATCGTGGCACTGCTTCAGATTCCGCTGGCACTGACGATGGTGCTCTCTGGGTCGCTGCGTGGCGCCGGTGACACCCGCTACATCCTGGGCGCCACGATCGTCGGCATGTGGGGAGTGCGGCTGCCGCTGGCCTGCATCGCGGCCCTCTGGCTGCACCTGAACCTGATCTATGTCTGGGGAGCCATGGTCGCGGACTGGACGATCCGGATGGGGCTGCTACTGTTCCGCTATCGCTCGGAACGATGGCGGGCGATTCAGGTCATTCGGTGAGAGGCTAAGGCTCAGGTTAAGGTTGAGCGGAACCCACAGTAGGTTACGATAGCCAACTCGCCGTTTCCGCTTACTGAACCTCAACCTCAGCCTTAACCTTAGTGGCTTTTCGTAGAGGGTCTGGTGTCTTTCCCCGGTCCTTTGGTTAGCTCCATCCTGGTGACCCCCTTCACATGTGCGCAAAGATCCCCAAGCCCAGGCGTGACCAGCCTGAAAGGCCCACCTTTGGACGCAGGAATCTGTTCTCCATCGAGTTGATAGATCAGGATGCCGTATTCTGCCGCCTGCTTCAAGGTCAGGCTGGCGGAAAATTGGTCATCTTGGGAATGGAAGGTCACATGATCCGCACCGATGGCTCGGGCTGGAATGTCGAGCAGCCCTTTCACCTTGATTCCACGACCCTTCATGCCTGGTAACAGCGCACTTACGTCATGGACTTGATGTTCTGCTGGAAGTTTTTCCAATGCCGCTGAATCCAGCGTGATCGGCTGAATCACCGCGCCGTCGATCCTCAGGGTTCCAGGACCGCTCCGCTCCCGCTCGGTGATCGCCTTGATCATCGCTGTGAGTGCTTCATTGAGCGGAGTCGGAATGCCTAGGTCGCGGCCACGTCGGACGATATACCCGTTCAGAGAATCAATTTCGGTCGGCCGGCCTGCCTTCCAGTCATCATACATGGAGGTGTGGATGTCCCGAATCTCCTGTGACCAGCGCACGACTTTGTCGGCCATGTCGTCGGCCAAGGGTACTTTCAGACCGGCCGCCACCGCGACCACCTCCCCGACGATCTGCTGGATGACCCCCAGCATCTCCGGGTGATCCAGCGCTTTGGACACCCGGTCGTTGATGATGACGGTGAGCGGGTTGAAGACGCAGTTCCAGCACATCTTCTCCCATTTGCTCCGCCGTATATCCTCCACCACCTCACAGGAAAGGCCAGCCTGAGTAAAGAGCTCGACGATCTGGAGTACGCGTTCGCTCCCATGCCCCATCAGTTCTCCGACGGCCACCGATCCACGCTTGTAATGCTCGATCACGCCGGGCTCGACGATTTTGGAATAGATGAACGCGACCCCGCCCACCACACAATCGCGCTGAAAGCGAGCGATCAGCCGGTCTTCCGTATCCACGCCGTTCTGCAGGGTCAAGAGCACGGTCGCGTCGGTCATCACCGGCTCAATCTGATCCATCACTTCATCCAGGTCATAGGCCTTGACCGACAGAATAATCAGGTGAGGCCTGGGCAACTCCCGTGGATCTGAAGCGGCCGGCGGCCAGACCGTCAAGGTATCGGCTGCGCTGCGAATCGTCAACCCTCGTTCGCTGACTGCCTGGAGCGTGCGGGGCCGCAACAGGAACGAGACGTTGTTATGGTGCTTGGCCAGATGCGCGCCGAAAAACCCGCCGACTGCCCCGGCCCCGACCATCATGATTTGTTGCATGGCAACCCCGCTTGCTGTCACGAATCGAGCACGCTACTATACCATGCACTTTCGACCGGAAAAAGTGACGTATACTCGCTCACCCAAGGAGTCGTCATGCAGCGGGAGCGTATTATTCGGGAAATCAGAACGCGACTCGCGACCGCCCGTGGCGTGACCGTCCTCACCGGAGCCGGTATCTCGGCCGACAGCGGAGTCCCGACGTTCCGGGGAGCCGACGGCCTATGGCGAAACTTTCGGGCGGAGGATCTGGCTACTCCGGAGGCCTTCGCGCGAGACCCGTGCGTGGTGTGGGAATGGTACAACTGGCGGCGCGAACTCATCGCCACGAAGAGTCCGAATCCGGCGCATTATGCGCTCGTTGACCTCGAGAAGCGATTCGAGCGGTTCTGGTTGATCACGCAAAACGTAGACGGCCTGCACGGAGCAGCCGGCTCGCAGAAGCTCTCAGAGATTCACGGCAACATTTGGAAGGTGCGTTGTACTCGTTGCGGGCGTGTGGATGAGAATCGAGAGCTGCCGATTGCCATTCCTCCCTCATGCGCTGCCTGCGGCGGGTTACTGCGACCGCATATCGTGTGGTTCGGTGAAGCCCTGGCCACGGAGGATCTGAATCGGAGTTACGAGGCCCTCGGGCGCTGCGAGGTTCTGCTGATCATCGGCACGTCAGGGATCGTGTACCCAGCCGCATCCTTCGCACCGGTCGCCAAGGCAGCGGGGGCGTTTGTCGTCGAAATCAACCTCGATGCTACCCCCAACACCCAGGTCGTGGACGTTTCCCTGCAGGGTCGCACAAAGGATGTGGTGCCGGAGTTGCTCCCGTAAGAGTGTCTCGTCTCTAAATGGTGCCGGTCGTGTGCTCTCTATAGCGATGGGGGCGGTCAGTCAGGAACCGGGCAAACTCTCTGGCTCCTCTCATGCGTTGGGTGATCGTCCCTTCCTTCATTTTTTGTTCTCTGAGATGCTGTTCAAACTTTTTCAGCGACTGGCTGATAAATTCCTCGAAGAGCGGCTTCTGAAATGGGAGTTTCATGATTCGCGCCTTGGGTTGGATCATGTGATCCTCTCAACGAGTTGAGGCAGTTCTTCCAGTGAATGGATCGTCGGTGCCGGAGCGATCTGAGGGTTGACTTCGGTTGACTTCGTTGGCTCGCGCGCGATCAGAATGCCGGAGAGTCCGGCCTGACGAGCCCCTTCCACGTCATCACGGAGACTGTCCCCCACATGCGCAGCCTCATCCGGGTCTACCGCATGTTTCTCCAAAGCGAGTCGAAAAATCGCGGGCGCGGGCTTGGCTGCATGCGCAAGGCTGGAGATGGTCACTGTATCGAACAAGTCGGCGATACCGAGGCCACGCAGCACATTGAACAACCGCGTATCGAAGTTGGAGATGATGCCCAGTTCGAACCCCCGCTCTTTCAGTTCCTTGAGGATGCCCATCGTCTCAGGATAGAGCCTCCATCGTTCAGGACCGTCGAAAGCGTGAAAGACCTCCTCGAAATAGTCATCGAACCGCTCCAACATCCCGACACGGTAAAACACGTTATGGACGATGTCGAACCACCAGAGTCGTTCGCACCGCTTGATCTCGGATGGGTCGCTCACCGCAAAGAGCGGAGGCGGAGCCTCATGGAAGGCGCGCTTGAACGCTTCCTTCACAGCGGCGAGTGATTCACTGGTTCGCTTGAAACCATATTTCTCGGCATAGCTCACATAAATCTCTCCCACCGAGCCTTTCACATGGAAGAGGGTTCCTGCCGCGTCAAAGAAGATGACTTTGACCTTGCTCACGATGACTCCAGCCGGCCGCGCCGGAGGTCTTGAGCCGGAATGAGACCCGCAGGGGTGGCGCTGCTCGCTGCCCGCAATCGTTCGATGCCGTCTCGACAGTAACCCAACGGGAGCCACCGGCACTGCCCGCAAATGCCCGGCAGGCTGTCGCCCGTGATCGCCGTCCGGATGCGTTCCAGAATCTCGCTCCACCGCACTCGGATTCCTGCCTGTAGCCCAAGCAGCCTGAGGACGTGTTGATCCTGCGTTTTCATACTTTCTTCAAACCCATCGCCCCTGAGGGAACAGCCTGCGGTGGCCAGATGGGGACAGGCTCCACACACCGTGTCAGGGGCATCCACGACTTCAACCCATTGCTCGGGATGCTCGATCAAATCACGGTGAATTCGAGCCAGATTGTCAATAAAGGAGGGGCTATAGCCTTCGCCTCGAAATCCCTGGAGACAGAGGAGGGTGTGGGCTCTCAGCCGAACGTCTGCGCGACTCCCTTGACCGACGGCTTCTCCTGCCACGATGCTTCCCCCCTGAGTACTCGCATAATCCGGCGCTGCGAAGATTCACGGCCGCTGCGCACAGATTGTAAGCACCCGTCGTTGCGAAGTCAAAACGCTGCTCAAATAGCATGTTTCCTTGACAAAGAGGGGTCCCTTTGCTAGCTTCGATTGCGATCAGAATAATTTAACAATTTTGGTGACTTGCGTGGCCTCCTGCCTCTTCATTATTGACAGCAGTCCGGCCGTACGGCGGCTGGTGGAGCAAGCGTCAAGCGCCGAAGGATACGAGGTGACGGCGTTCAATGATGGTCCCTCTGCCCTCGACGCGGCGAAGCGCCTGCGGCCCGAGCTGGTCATCGCTGATTATCATCTCGAGGGATCCAAGTTCACCGACTTTTGTGAAGAGCTGGCCAGACTGAATAGTATTCCGAATCTCTCCATCATTTCTCTGATCAACCCTGCGGATCGACCGAATGAAGAACAGTTGCGCTCTCTCGGGGTCAAAGCCTTCCTCAAAAAGCCCATCCACCCGGACCACCTTGGAGAGACGCTCAAGAAACTCCGCAGCGAGACACCGCAAGCCGGATCCGCACCGAAGGGACCCGTCCGGAAAAACAGAACGTGGCCACCCATTTCTATGGCAAGTGAGATGGGAGGAGGCAGTTCCGCATCTCACCCGGATGACTTGAACAAGGTCGAGACACCCGATGAGAGGCGAGAGATCAATCCCGTTATCCCTCCTCCTCCAAGCAAACCGAAAGTCGCTGAGACCCTTGTCCAGGCAGGCAGCCGCGAAAAGCCGAAGACTCCAACAGAAGATGCCAGGCACGGCCCCTCGCCATCCCTCACCCAATCCGTAGCGGAAGAGGTTGAGCGCAAGGTGTCACAACTGGTGCCTGATCTCGTCACACGACAGGTCGCCACACATCTCAAACAGATCGTTCAGTTTGAAATTTCGGCCCAGCTTGATACAGCCATTTCGCTTGAGCAGATTACCAAGGTCTTACGAGGGGCCGTGGAACGAGAGCTTCCGACCATCGCCGCCCAGCATCTCCCAGAATTGGAACGGACGATCCAGCAGAATCTCTCTGATGAGGCGGGTCAGTCGGTAGAAAAGATCACGGACAAGCTGGCCAGAGAACTCGTGGACCCCACAGTGCGGAAACATCTGCCTGAGGTGGTGCGGCAGCAGCTTGGTTCGATCGACCAGCTTGTGACAGAGGCGATACGGGAATGTGCATCGCAGTATGCCCGACAAGCGGTGGCAGACATTGTCCGCGAGATGGCAAAGGACACGATCAAACAGGCGGTGGAAGAGATCGTTCCGGACATGGCTGAAGCGAAAATCAAGAAGGAAATCGAGCGCCTGACGACCTGAACCCGACTACACCACCGACGCCTATTTCTTGCCGCCTCGTTTCACCCGCCTGCTTTTCTCGAGCGCTTTCATCCGTTGGATGTTTTTACGGTGCTTCTTTCGAACCTTCCGGTCCTTCTCTCGTCCTCTTGGCATGATGAGTTGATCTCCCCGCTTCTTCCCGTCTGTATGCAACTGTATGCAACCGGGCGGCATGCGCCTTCGCGCCGCTTCCCACCGGCGCGATCTATACCACAACCCTCTTCATCGGTACAAGCGTAGGATCAATACATTGGCGCCCGGTATGACCCGCGCTCCTTGTCGGGTAACGGGCAGCATGTTAAAATCCTTCGCCGTTTGCTCCAACTCGGAACAGCCAACCATGGCGTCTCAGCAACTAGAGAAAACCTACGACCCCAAGCAGGTCGAAGAACGGTGGTACCAGTTCTGGACCGAGAAGGGCTTTTTCCACGCCTCGGTTGATCATCCGGGGCAAGTCTATTCGATTGTCATCCCCCCACCCAACGTCACCGGATCCCTGCACATCGGTCACGCCCTGAACAATACGTTGCAGGACATCCTGATCCGCTGGCGCCGGATGCAGGGTCGCAACACCCTCTGGATGCCCGGAATGGACCATGCCGGCATCGCCACGCAGAACGTCGTCGAACGGAAACTGATGGAGGAGGGAACCTCACGTGAGGCGCTGGGACGGGAGGCCTTCATCAAGCGGGTCTGGGAATGGAAGGCCCAGTCGGGTGGGACTATTCTCCTACAACTGAAGCGATTGGGGGCCTCCTGCGATTGGGCCCGGCTCCGTTTCACGATGGATGAGGGTCTCTCCAAGGCAGTACGCGAGGTGTTCATCCGGCTTCATGAAGATGGTCTCATCTACCGGGGCGAACGACTGATTAACTGGTGCCCCCGCTGCCTCACCGCTCTGTCCGACATTGAAGTTGAGCACGAGGAAGCAAAAGGTAAACTCTATCATATCGAGTACCCGTTGGCTGATGACCCGAAGATCCGTCTCGTGGTGGCAACGACCAGGCCTGAAACCATGCTTGGCGACACCGCCGTCGCCGTCCATCCGGAAGATCCCCGCTACAATCATCTGATCGGAAAGAGGGTGAAGCTGCCGCTCACGGCTCGCGACATTCCGATCGTCGGTGATCCGATCCTGGTAGATCGGGAATTTGGCACGGGAGTCGTCAAGATCACACCGGGGCACGACTTCAACGACTTCGAAGCAGGCGAACGGCACAGACTGCCTCGCCTCTCGATCCTTGACCGCCATGCCCGGTTGGATCCCGCAGGCCTCCAAGCCGCTTCGGTTGAAGAGCCGGTCATTCGCGAAATGGCATCGCTTCCTGTTGGGAAAGCGAGGCCAAAGATCGAGCACCTGCTTAAAGCACGTGGCTTCCTGACCAAGGTCGAAGACCATAAGATGGCGCTGGGCAAGTGCTACCGGTGCAAAACCGTGGTCGAGCCATACCTCTCGCCGCAGTGGTTCGTTAAGATTAAGCCGCTCGCTGAGCCCGCGATCAAGGCCGTGGAAGAAGGTCGAGTTCGTCTATTCCCTGAAGGATGGGTGAGCAACTATCTCGGTTGGATGCGGGACATCAAGGACTGGTGCATCTCTCGTCAAATCTGGTGGGGCCACCAGATTCCAGCCTGGTACTGCCGCAGTTGTAATGAGGACGCGATCCTCGAAACCGCCTCAAAGAAATCGGTTTCGATCGCCGCCGGGGCCAAACCAATTGTGGCCAGAACAGCTCCGGCTCACTGCCCAGACTGCAGCGCCAGCGAATTCATTCGCGACCCAGACGTCTTGGATACCTGGTTCTCCTCGGCCCTGTGGCCCTTCTCGACACTGGGCTGGCCGGAACAGACCCCTGAGCTCAAGACCTTCTATCCAACGAGCACGCTCGTCACCGGCTTGGACATCCTGTTCTTTTGGGTCGCTCGCATGATCATGTTGGGGCTCAAGTTTACCGGTCAAGTGCCGTTTCGTGACGTCTACATCCACGCGTTGGTTCGGGACGTCGAAGGCCAGAAGATGAGCAAGTCCAAAGGGAACGTGATTGACCCATTGAGCGTGATGGACCAGTACGGGACCGACGCGCTGCGCTTCACGCTGGCGTCCATGGCCTCACCGAGTCGTGACATCAAGCTGGCTGAAGAACGGATCGAGGGCTACCGGAACTTCGGCAACAAGATCTGGAACGCCGCCCGATTTATTCTGATGAATCTCGATGGCCCGCGCGAGCGCGTTCAGCCGAAAGATCGCTCGTTCCCGGATCGGTGGATTCTGAGCCGTCTGAATAGCAGTATCCTTCAGGTGAACGACTCGCTCCAACAGTACCGCTTCGACCAAGCCTCCTACCAGATGTACCAGTTTATCTGGCATGAGTACTGCGACTGGTATCTTGAGTTGATTAAGCCGACACTCCAGCAAAAGGATTCCCTCGAAGCGAGGAGAACTCGTCAGACGCTCATCGAATCGTTCGAGACCCTGCTGCGGCTGCTGCATCCCTTCATGCCCTTCATCTCAGAAGAGATCTGGCAGACTTTGCCCAAACCAACAGGCGACAGCCAGAGCATCATGATTCAGCGCTACCCAACTCCCCTACCGGAGTGGGATGCGAAGGACGCCCAGATACACTTTTCGACTTTGGAGCGATTCGTGACCTTGGCAAGGACTGGGCGAAACTTATTGAACTATTCGCCGGCGAAAAACCTTACCCTCTACGGTGTGACCTATAATCAGGACGAATTCAACCGGTTAGAAAGTCTGAAGCCATACCTCGAAAATCTGAGTCGAGGGTCTGTGCAGATCGACCTTAAGAATGATCGGTATGATGATGGTCTTGCCAAAGATGTGCTTCGATTCGTGGCTGAAAGCATGACGGTGGGGTTGCGAGTAGAAGGAGAGGTCGATCTGCAGAAAGCCCTACAACGTACAGTCAAGCAGTTAGCCGATGTGACTGAGGAAATAGACCGCTTAGCAAAGAAACTGAAGAACGCAGATTTCGTTGCCAAGGCTCCGCCTGAGGTCATTGAAGAGCACAGACAGCGTGTGATGCGAGCGAACCACGAGCAAGCATTGCTTCAAAGCAGCCAAGAACAGCTTCAAGCACTGATTCAGTCACGAATCTGAGGAAATCTCATGAGGGTCCCGCCCTGGCAACAGATTCGGACAGCGGTTCGGACGGCGTTGGAGGAGGATACCGCGCTAGGCGACGTGACGACCTCTGCCCTGTTTCCTAAGCCGGTTCACGCCAAAGCCACGATCCTTGCCGAACAACCTGACGGACTCATTGTGGCCGGACTTACAGTGTCCCTTGAAGTCTTTTCGCAGGTCGATCCGACGCTGGAATGCGCTTCTTTGCTGAAAGACGGAGACCGCGCAGCCAGCGGCTCAGCTATCCTCGAAGTCACAGGAGACGGTCGATCAATGCTGAAAGCCGAACGAGTCGCTCTGAATTTCCTTCAGCGACTCTCCGGCATTGCGACTCTAACGGCAAAGTTCTGTGAAGCGGTTAGGGGCTATCGCGTCAAGATCGTGGATACGAGGAAAACGACGCCGGGGCTGCGCATCTTAGAAAAATGGGCCGTCACTCTTGGCGGGGGACATAACCACCGGCAGAATCTTTCTGATGGCATCTTGATCAAGGATAATCACCTCGCGTTGGCCGGTCGCGATATCGCCCGCGCCTGCCGGTTGGCCCGTGAACGGGCTCCCCACGGCTTGAAGATCGAAGTCGAGGCCCAGACCCTTGACGAGGTGCGGGCCGCCCTCGATGGAGGCGCAGACATCATTCTTCTGGACAATATGGACCTGCCATCAATCAGGAAGGCCATGGATGTGATCAAGGGTCGAGCACTTATCGAAGTCTCGGGAGGAGTCACCTTAGCCAACGTTCGGGAGATCGCCGCTGTTGGGCCAGACCTGATCTCCATCGGTGCCTTGACCCACTCCGCCACGGCTGCCAATCTCAGCATGGACATCGTGCCGGCTCGGAGCCGGCGGTCCAAGAAGCGGTGATGGTATGTCGTTGCCGACCGCCTCCCAGACCCTCACTCCTGAAACCATCCGCGCGGCTCTGCGCACCAAAACGTTTGGTCGAACGCTCCATATCCTGCATGAGACCCCCTCCACCAATACCGCCGCCATGGCCCTGGCCCAGAAGGGAGCAGAGGACGGCACGGTCGTGGTCGCGGAACGGCAGACAGCAGGACGGGGACGACTCGGCCGGAGTTGGTATTCACCTGCCGGAGAAAATCTCTACTGCTCAGTAATTGTGCGACAGACCCAGTCCCAAACCCGACTGGAGGAGTGGCTGTCCTGGCTTCCACTCCTTTCGGCAGTCGCAGCAGCTCGTGCCATCCAGGCAGTCGCTGCCTTACAGGCTCGACTGAAATGGCCCAACGACATCCTCATCAATCAACAGAAGCTGGGCGGGGTGCTCTGCGAGAGCAACGGCTCCCGCAGCCAAGGCAGGTTCGTGGTGGTGGGAATCGGGATCAACGTGAACACCCCCCGACATGCGTTTCCTGACGAGCTCCGTGACCTTGCCACCTCACTGGCGGCCGAGGCCGGCCATCGTATTAATCGCGTTGCACTCTTATCCGCCCTCTTGTCGGAGTTGGAGCTTTGCATTGGAAACCTCTCTGCGCAGCCGTCCGCTGAGGTGAAGCGTGAATACACGAAGCTGTGTTCCACGCTCGGCCGCCAGGTACGAGTCAGCCTGGCCAGCGGGGAGAGTGTGGAAGGACAAGCTGACGCAATCAATCCTGACGGCTCACTGAGACTCATACGGAACGGAGCGAATGCCGGAACCATCCTTGATCTTCGAGCCGGAGACGTGACCCACGTGCGTTGAGGACATTCAACGTTCACCGTTCAACGCAAGAAGCTGAGAGTCAAGCTTGAAGTTCTCATGCTTTGCGCTTAACGATTAACGAAGAACGATTCACGAAGCTATGCTGCTTGCCATTGACATTGGAAACTCCAACGTAGTCTGGGGGACTTTCAAGAACCAGACCTTGAAACATCACTGGCGTCTCAATACCGATCCAGCCAAAACCTCTGACGAGTATGGAGCGATTTTCCAACGTCTGCTTCGCGCCTCTGGGATCGGGCCGGATCAGGTCACCGGTGTGATCCTCTCCAGCGTGGTGCCGTCCCTGACCCCTGCGTTCGAGCAGATGTCGGAGGCATTGTTCCACCACAAGCCGCTCGTGGTCTCTCCCGATCTTGATACCGGTCTCAAGCTTTCCTACACCAATCCCCGTGAACTCGGAAGCGATCGGCTGGTCAATGCCGCAGCAGCCTATGCACGCTACAAAAGCGCGCTCATCATCATTGATCTGGGAACCGCCACGACCTTCGGTGCGGTCACTCAGGCCGGCGAGTATCTGGGGGGTGTCATCGCGCCGGGTCTGAGCATTGCCGCCGACGCGCTACATTCCCGAACGGCCAAATTGCCTAAGGTCGATCTGGTTCGTCCCAAGACGGTCATCGGGAAGGACACAATCAGCAGCATCCAGTCAGGGCTGATCTTCGGGTACGCCGGACTGGTCGATGGAATCGTGGTCCGCATGCAGCAGGAGCTCGGGCAGAAAGCCAGAGTGCTCGCCACCGGCGGTCTGTCATCAGTCATTGCTCCCGAATCCCGCACAATCCAAGAGGTATGCCCTTTCCTGACGCTGGAAGGGCTGGAATGGCTCTACCGCCGGACGCACGGTGACGGCTAGACCCTAGCCTCTCTCTTCGGTCCCTTACTCCGGATCAGGTTTTCCCTCAACAAAAGTGAGCCAACTGGTTGACTTTAGGACTTCCGGTGGCTATCTCACGGGCGCATAGGATCTAACTGTGAGCGAGAAAGATAAAAAGCTACATACAATCAGTGAGTTAGGCCGAGGCTCCTCTGAAGCCAGGGAAGAGGAAGACACCCAAGGTACAGAACCAGAATCAGTGGAGGAGCTTAAGCAGGCCTTAGCAGCCAAAACGGAGGAGATCAAGGCGCTACAGGACAAATATCTCCGGTTGGCAGCCGAGTTCGACAATTACAAGCGATTATCGCAGCGAGAACAACGCGACTATGCGCGCTTCGCGAATGAGAGCCTTCTCAAGGAGTTGCTCCCGATCATTGATAACCTTGAACGGGCGATTCGGGCTTCAAAGGAGAACCAGGGACGCGACGGACTCATCCAAGGAGTGGAACTCATTTTGAAGCAGTTCATGGAAACCCTGGCAAAGCTCGGCGTGCGCCCGATCCCCAGCGTCGGAATGGCCTTTGATCCCTCTCGCCATCAGGCAGTCGCTCGCGTGGAATCGAACAACGTCCCGCCAGATTCAGTGGTTGAGGAATGTCAGCGCGGGTACTATTTGCACGACCGGGTCTTGCGGGCAGCCATGGTCACAGTCGCGGCAGGCAAGAATACAGATCAGGGGCCGGCCTCTGGAGGACCTCAGGAGTCACCGAGTGGCGCACCGAACTAAACGACAAGAGTCGGAGGAAGGAGAACACACATGGGCAAGGTCATAGGCATTGATCTCGGGACAACCAATTCGTGCGTCGCCATCATGAGCGGGGGAGAGCCTGTCGTCATCGCCAATGCGGAAGGAAGTCGAACCACTCCTTCAGTCGTCGCGATCACGGACAAAGGAGAACGGCTCGTCGGCCAAATCGCCAAACGCCAGGCGATCACCAACCCGGAAAACACGATCTATTCCATCAAGCGGCTCATGGGTCGCAAGTTCCGCAGCCCTCAGGTCCAAGAAGCGTTGAAGCGTCTCCCGTACAAGGTGGTCGAGGCTAGCAACGGCGACGCCCATGTCGAGATCCGCGGGAAGCGCTATAGCCCAGCCGAGGTGTCTGCGATGATTCTTCAGAAGATGAAGCAGACCGCGGAGGACTATCTGGGCGAAAAAGTGACCGAAGCGGTCATCACCGTGCCGGCCTATTTTGATGACAGCCAGCGTCAGGCCACCAAGGACGCGGGGCAAATCGCAGGCCTCAATGTGCTCCGCATTATCAACGAGCCGACCGCCGCGTCACTGGCCTACGGGCTCGACAAAAAGAAGGACGAACGGATCGCCGTCTACGACCTGGGCGGCGGAACCTTCGATATTTCGATCCTCGAGATCGGTGAAGGTGTGTTTGAAGTGAAATCCACCAATGGGGACACGTTCCTCGGCGGGGACGACTTTGATCTGCGGATCATGGACTGGCTGGTGGACGAGTTTAAGAAAGACCAGGGCATCGACCTTCGCAAGGATCGGATGGCGCTCCAGCGTCTGAAAGAAGCAGCCGAACGGGCCAAGATCGAACTCTCCTCTTCGCAGGAGAGTGAGATCAACCTCCCCTTCATCACCGCGGATGCCAACGGACCGAAGCACCTGGTGATCAAACTCACTCGCGCGAAACTCGAGCAACTGGTCGATGATCTGATTCAGCGCACCATCGAGCCGTGCAAAAAGGCCATGGCCGACGCCGGCGCGACAGCGCGCGACATCAATGAGGTGGTGTTGGTCGGCGGCATGACTCGGATGCCGAAAGGTATCCAGGTCGTGCGCGAGTTCTTCGGGAAAGAACCTCACAAGGGAGTCAATCCGGACGAAGTCGTCGCGGTCGGTGCCGCGATTCAAGGTGGCGTGCTGAAGGGCGACGTGAAGGACGTGTTGCTTCTGGACGTCACCCCGCTGACGCTGGGCATCGAGACCTTGGGCGGGATCTTCACGCATATCATCGAGCGCAATACCACGATCCCGACCAAGAAGAGTCAGATCTTCTCCACCGCAGCCGATAACCAAAGCGCGGTCACGATCCGTGTCTTCCAGGGCGAACGCGAGATGGCGAACGACAACAAGCTGCTCGGCCAGTTCGACCTGGTGGGTATTCCGCCGGCCCCCCGAGGGATGCCTCAAATCGAAGTGACGTTCGATATCGATGCCAACGGGATCGTACACGTTTCTGCGAAGGACCTCGGAACACAGAAAGAACAGTCCATTAAGATCACCGCCTCCAGCGGTCTGAGTAAGGACGAAATCGATCGGATGGTCAAAGAAGGACAGGCCCATACCGAAGAGGACAAGCAACGGAGGAAACTGGCCGAAGCCCGCAACCAGGCTGACAACTTGATCTACAGCACGGAGAAAAACCTCACGGAGCACGGGGATAAGATCAGCGACGACGATAAGAATAAGATCAAAGACGCCGTCGCGGCGGTTCGCAAGGCCATGGAGGGCACCGATCCGTCGGCCATCGAGTCGACCATGCAGGCCCTGAACACCGTCTCCCATAAACTGGCTGAGGAAATGTACAAGAAGACCACGGCCTCAGCGGAAGGCTCCCAGGGTCCTGCCCAGGGCAACGGCGGCGCCTCTGCGAAAAGCGATGACAAGGTCGTGGACGCCGAATTCGAAGAGGTGGACAAAGACAAAAAGTAAGCTACAATACCGCTAGTAAGGACCGGGCCCTGCGGCCGCAGAGCCCGGTCTTTTTCACCCAGAACCGAAATGGCTCACGTGACAAAACGCGACTACTACGAAACGCTCGGAGTTGACCGCAGCGCGTCGGACGAGGATCTGAAGAAAGCCTACCGCAAACTAGCCCGCCAGTATCACCCCGACCTGCAGACCGGAGAGCAACAGAAAAAAGTTTCAGAAGAGAAATTCAAAGAGGTCAACGAGGCCTACGAGGCCCTCAGCGACCCTGAGAAGCGCAGGCGCTATGACGCATTCGGACACGCAGGTGGACCGCACGGCGTTGGTGGTGGATTCGAAGGCTTCGATTTCGGCCGCGGCGGGTTCGGCGACGTCTTCAACGATATCTTCGAGGACTTTTTCGGAGGCGGCGGTCGTGGACGACAGCGGGCAGAGCGTGGATCAGACTTGCAGTACAACCTGGAGCTCTCGTTCGAGGAATCAGTCTATGGCAAGGAAGCTAAGCTGAGGATTCCACGGTGGGAACTCTGCCAGGAATGTAAGGGCACCGGCGCGCGATCGGCCTCAGGTCTGAAGACCTGTCCCGGTTGCAAAGGGGCCGGCGAGCTCCGTTTCCAGCAAGGTTTCTTCAGCGTCAGTCGGCCCTGCAATCAGTGCAAGGGAAGCGGCCAGATAATTTCGGACCCCTGTGGAACCTGCCGAGGCCGGAAGCGGGTGTATCGAGAACGCACGCTGTCCGTCCACATTCCCGCCGGAGTCGAATCGGGGATGCGGCTCCGCTTGGCCAACGAGGGTGAGCACGGTCAGAACGGCGGTCCTCCAGGCGATCTGTACGTGGCGATTGCCGTGAAGCCTCATCCATTCTTCAGGCGAAAAGGGAACGACATTGTCTGCGATGTGCCGGTCAGTTTCATCACCGCGACGCTCGGCGGCAAGGTGGAGGTCCCGACTCTCACCGGGAATACGGTGATCAAAGTACCGGCCGGCACGCAGCATGACAAGGTTCTTCGTCTGAAGGGACTCGGGGTTCCCAATTTGCAGGGTCATCAGACTGGGGATCAGCTCATGAGGATCAAGGTCCAGATTCCGACCAAACTGACTCCCAAGCAACAAGAGTTGCTGACGGAATTTGCAAAAGAGAGCGGGATGCCCGCGGACAGCGAGGGGGACGGCTTCTTCGATAAGATGAAAACGTTTTTTGAGTGAGTAGCCTCCCTGCCTGCCTAGCCACTACCTCTTCAGCACATGCCGGTTTATTTCATAACCTCTGATCAGGTGCAGAGGGGGACGGCGACCATCACGGGCCCCCTGCTCCACCACGTACGAACCAGCCTCCGTACTCGGATCGGCGACAGCCTCTGGGTGGGAGATGACCGACGCCGGCGGCACCTGATTCAGGTCACCCAACTCGACCGTCATCAACTTGTCGGCCGGGTTCTGGAACAGCACGAGGGACCAATCCGCCGAAGCCCGGCTGTTACGATCGGACAGGCCTTACTGAAAAGCGATCGAATGGACTGGGTCATTCAGAAAGCGACCGAGCTCGGTGCCGCCTCGTTCGTCCCGCTCATAGGACGACACGTGGTCATTCGGCCCAAAGCCGCGCGTGTCGCGACTCAACAGCAACGTTGGCAACGGATCGCACTTGAGGCAGCTCAACAGGCCGAACGTTGGGAGATTCCAACCGTCGCGACCCCATGCGAAGCCACTGCGTTTTTCTCCCAACAGCCTCCTGCGGATGTGAACTTGATCTTACGTGAACGAGCCCCCGGCCAAAGTCTCGCGTCGATCCCCTTGCCGAATACCCCCGAAAGCACCATTGTGATTGCGACGGGTCCTGAGGGGGGCTGGGCTCGGGAAGAACTCGGGATCGCCCTGGAGCACGGGTTTACACCTGTCACCTTAGGAAAGCTGATCCTGCGGGCTGAGACGGCCGCGCTGGCTGCGTTGAGTATCCTTCAGAGTCGAGTCGGGGAGCTCGGTTAGAGGACGTGAGGGGTGTGGGGGCGTCCAGCACGTGCCGCGTTATCGCGTCAGTAGCGTCAATAGAGTGCCGCGTCTCTTGCGCAGGACGCGTTGACGCTAAAGACGCAACGGACCCCTTACGCCTGACGCCTCACGCCTTACGAGCGTCGGCTACTACCGCGCCGTGATGTGGAGAATCGTGCCCCGTTCGCCGCTGGCCCAGCCGTGGTTCGGATCGGGGAACGAGAGACCGAACAGAGAAGCTTTGGCCCCGTTTTCCTGCTCGACCCAGGTGAAGCCCGCGTCGGTCGTGCGAAAGATGGAGCCCCGTTCTCCAACAACCCAGCCCGCCTTGGGGCCGGTAAAGCGAACCTTGATCAAATCCGTCAGCCTGGAACAAGTACTGACGCAGGCTAAGGTCCGGTCGATCCACCGCTTGCCTCCATCAATCGTCTGAAACATTGCGCCCGCATTTCCAACGGCCCATCCGTTCAATTGGTCTGCAAAGAAGACGTCGAAAAAGGTGGCGGCGCTCTGAGTTTCTTGAGCGCTCCAAGTCAGCCCGCCGTCTTGCGTTAACAGGATGGTCCCCAGGGCTCCGACCGCACCTCCATGGTCGGTATCAGAAAAATACACCGCGTAGAGGACCGCATTCGTCCCGCTGGTCTGGTCGAGCCAATGAGCACCGCTGTCTTCCGTGTGCAAGATGGTCCCGGCAGCGCCGACAGCCCATCCCGAAGAGGGCGTCAGGAAATAGACTCCGTAGAGTGCCGACTGCGTGCCGCTGGGCTGTCCTGTCCATGTTTCCCCGCCGTCCCTGGAATGAAGAACGATCCCATTCGACCCGACCACCCAGCCGCGTGACCTGTCCGCAAAAAACACCCCGGTGAGCAGCACGCCGGTCCGACTGGGCACTGGCTTCCACCGTTTGCCACCATCCACGGTCTTCAGGATCGTTCCGCCGGCCCCGACCGCCCACCCTACCTTGGCATCGAGAAAATAGACGCTCATCAGAGTGACTTCGGTCCCGCTCTTTTGCGTTGTCGGTACCACGCGCGGCTGTTCTGCCCCTGGCGCATCGGTGACAGCGAGCTCCAACACGACCAGCGAAATCAGGACGACGCGCCTTATCCAACTCCGAGACTGCATGGCCAGCTCAGTCTCGGCCACGGTCCGGACCGGTGTCCTTGAAATAGCCCTGATCCGGAAGCCCCTTGGCCTGGATGGTGAACTCTCCCGCTACCACACTCACCCATTGCTTCGATGTGCAACAGCTTCCGTCAGGGAGCAAATCCCACGACCCTCGCCGGACCACCAGCGGGCCCTTGGTCATATCTGGATGAAATTCATTGGCTTTCCCGATTCCAAATACGTGCCGTCTGGGCACTCGCACTTTGATTTCTGTGTCGCTCCAGGAGACCACGATAGCAGCGACGCCGTTAAAGAGCACTTCGCTTCTCGACACATTCTCCCCTAACTGCATTGGCAGAAAATCGTGGCCACCCTCATTGAGGCCGGGCTGTGTCTGTTCCGTCGTCTTCAAGAAATTTCCGAACCCTGACCCTTTGATCGTGACAATCTCATCCAATCCCGCGGAGGCGGGCTGAAACGATTCGACCTTGGGGGTGGCCACTGTGAAGCTCCCGGCCACTGTGGAGACGATACCTCGCTCGGCGCAGCAGGAACCATCCGCTTTCGGAGTGGTCGCGCCGCGTCGAATCACGACTGGCCCGTCCTTGGCGCTGAAGGGCACCCAGACATCAATCTTGTCGTCATGCCACCGATAGACCACGGCCGGCACGCCCCCGAATTCCACTCCATTCTCCCCTTTGTCAAAGTCCGCGAACGCAAAGGGAGTGGAGCCGCTCTCCGAGAAGAACCCGAAGTTCTCCCCGGAAATCCTCACCAGACTCCCGATCGGTGCACTGGCTGGCGACAGACCGGTCACCTTGGGCACGAGCACGGTGAAGTTCCCCACGGTCCGCTGCGTCTCTCCACGTTTGACCACGACCGGTCCATTGCTGGCTCCCAGCGGCACGTGAGCCACGATGACTCCATCAGTCCACTTGGCCACCGTGGCCGGCTGGCCGTTCAAGAGGATGGCATCTCCGGGTTCCTTGCTTGCGCCAAATCCCTTTCCGAACAGCACAAATTTCGTCCCAATCGGTCCGCTGGTCGGATCAACTCGGACGGAGGGCAACACTTTCAGCGGCAGGGCGTTACTCACGCTGTATTCCACAGGGGCGCAGCAAGATCCGTCCGGCAAGGGGTCCGATGAGGCGAGCCGGACAACCACATCGCCCGACTCAGCATTTCCGGGAACCTCGACCTCCAGTTTGTCATCTCGCCATTTCCTGACCCGTGCCGGTACGCCGCTGATGAGCACATCGTTGACTCCAAACATTGTGTTCGGATCCTTGGAGCCGGCCGTATTCCCGAAATGCTCGCCGGTGATCCGGAGAATCGTTCCCGGCTCCGTCTCGATTGGCTGCAACACGAGAAGCGTCGGGCGCTGAACTGAAAAGGTTCCGGCAGGGATCTTCTTTTTCCCTCTCATCACCTCCACCGGACCGTTGGTGGCCCGGAGCGGAACTTTCACCCCGATAAGGTCCGTTTCCCAGCGTTGGATCAGAGCCGGCGTTCCGTTGAACAAGACCCGGTTTTCCTGCGTTGATTTGAATTGGCCGAACCCCTTCCCAGCAATGGTCACGGTTGCTCCTGGTGGAGCCGCATTAGGAACCAGCTCGGTCCCGGCCCAAGCCTGGCTCAACAAACCAGTGAGCGGGAGGAACCCTAATGAAAAGAGGGCAACGATCCACATTGGTGCTTCTCCTGGAAACGTGAGGATAGGTTCGTCCCTCAGCGTGGCAACACACCTCACACACGAGAGGGATGAAGGCCGGAACGGGGTACGCCGTCGAGCGAAGGGACGTGAGGCACTATAACAAGCGTGTTTTTTTCTTGTCAAGCAAGGCCCTGGCGGCACAAACCGGCTAGAAGCCTGGAAGGGTGGGTAACGCCGCCTTCGCCGCTGCCCGCACCTCCTGGTCCAAGTCCTGCTTGGCCAGGCGCTCGATGGCAGAACGGGACTTGGCGTCACGAATTGATTCCAGGGCCCGTACGGAGGCAAGCCGCACGCCGGGGTCAGCATGCTCAAGGAGTGCGATCAAAACCGGGACTGCTCTCGGGTCCTGAAGTCGACCGAGTTCTTGGATCGTTTTTTCGCGTGCCAGCCCCGCATAGAGCGTCTCAAATGTGGGGAGGGTCGACGCGGTAGAGGGGAGTTCATCAGTGGGCGAAACGGTTATTGGTTCTTCTTTCACCTGCAGCCGCCGCAAACCCTCGATCAGCGAGCCGATTGTGTCTCGGCGAGAGACGACAAATCCCTTGATAATGTCACCAAGAAAATAAAAGTACGGGTTGGTTTCAAACTTGCGAAGAACCTCCAAATAGGGCGCATTGGTAGACTCGGTAAGGCCCGAGGATTCACGGATCACCAGACGCAGAAGCTCTCCCTCTGTCGGATGTTCAAGACTGGCCACAAAAGCGATGTCAGTTTCATACAGACCGATACGAAATTGTCTTCCTCGTTCTTCCCTATACTCGACCTTCAGAATAAGATCGTGTGGATCGGTCTGGTTCTGGACGACTGCAATCCCTGCTGAATGCAGTTTCATCCTCAGGGAAGGCACAACCGGAAAAGAGACCCGGCCTCGTGGCCTCCAGGTTGAAGACTTTACATCCACATAAAGGGTTGTGGTTCGGTTCACCAGCTGATCCGCTGCATCACTCAACACCCGCTCCTCGGCTGACGTCACCAGAGGCCCCATCACCAGACACATCACGAACAAGGAAAGCAGAACCCCGGACCCGGCCGTCACGAACACCTTCCACCATCCTTTCTCTTGAAGGCCACCCCGAATCACCTGCCCAAGACGCCCCTCTTGCGCGGCAGTCATCCCTATCAATGCTACAAGCAAACCACCAAGCTCGACAAGGCCCTGGCGAGACTCAAGGAACCTTCGAGGAGCCTGGCAGGCCAGCCAGCGCGGCCGCAGCAGCTTGTCGAACTTCTCGGTCTCCCTCCTGTTGGGCCATACGCTCAATGGCAGGCCTGGCCTCGTCAGCCCGAATCGCACCCAAGGCACGGACCGAGAGCAGGCGGACTTGTCGGTTGCCATGCCCAAGAAGGGTCATCAGGAGCGGCACAGCCTGGGGGTCTTTGAGCCGACCCAGTTCTCGAATCGTATTCTCGCGCACCAATTGAGGGTACAGCGTCTCGCCATGAACCATCTCAAGCCTCCCGTCCCCCAGATCGGGCGCGTGCAGGTCACTTCTCCGATGCTCGTTGTCTATCAGTCGTTGCAGGCTCTGAAGCAGGACACCGGTTCGGTCAGGACGGGAAGTGATGCTTGCTCTGACAAACTGCCCCAGAAAATAAAAATAAGGGTTGGTTTGGAACCGTTCGAGCGCTTCCAAATAAGGAGGGGTGCCTGACTCTGGGTTGGCCGAGGATTCCCGGATCGTCATGTCAAGGAGCGAGCCAAGCTCCGGATGCTCGAGTTGGATCACACAGGTGATATCCGTTCCATACATATCAAACTTATATTGCTTACCCCGCTCCTCCCGATAGTCCACCTTTAGGGTGAGCTCATGGGAATCGGTGGGGTTTCGGACAACGGTAAACCCTGCCGTAGCCAGGCTGGTTCGGAGCGAAGGCGTCACATCAGTGAGACTCTTGCCGCGTGGCATCCAAGTGGAGAACGCGATATCTATAGAAATGGTCTTGGCCTGACCGACACGTTCATACTCCGCATCCGTCAAGGTCCGCTCGCCAGCCGACGCGGACAAGCCTCCCCACAGGAGCCCTATCGCCACGACACCCGACACGAGACTCGGCTGGCGCATGCTGTCACTCCACCAACACCGACGCGAAGGCGAGAGGCTCAGCGGACCTGCAGAATAATCTCCAGTTCCACCGGCGCATTGAGCGGAAGTTCCGCTGCGCCGACGGCCACACGAGCGTGGCGGCCTGCCTCGTCAAAAATCTTGACCAGTAAATCGGAGGCTCCATTGACCACTGCCGGTTGCTGGACAAATCCATCGGCTGAGGCCACATGACCGACCATCCGGACAACTTTCTTGACACGGTCCAGAGTGCCCAGTTCTTTTCGAACGATCGCCAGCGCATTGAGGAGGGCAATCCGCGCCGCCTCATAGCCCTGCTCCACGGTCAGATCTGTTCCCAGCTTCCCCGGAAGGGCCAGCTTTCCATCGCGAAAGGGAACGACCCCGCTTAAGAACAAGAGGTCACCTGCCTGCACAGCCGGAATATAGGTCGCCACCGGCTGAGGCGGAGACGGCAACTGAATACCCAGCTCAGTGAGTCTGGTCTCGTAGGACATGGGTCTTGCGAGCTGAATAGTTTTGAGTCTTGAGTTGTGAGTTCTTAGTGTAGCAATTCATCGCTCAGCACTCACAACTTGTCACTGTGAAGCCGTCTACCCAGTGGTCAGCGCGTCCAGGAAACTCTCTCCACAGTCCAACCGGGGAGCACCTAACACCTCGGCCACCGTCTGGCCAACATCGGCAAAGGTCCGGCGCGTGCTCAGGTTCACTCCTTGCGCGAGTCGCGGGCCAAATACGAGCAAGGGGACATATTCCCGAGAATGTTCGGTACCGGGCGTCGTCGGATCGTTGCCGTGATCAGCGGTCAGACAGAGCAGATCACCCGGCCCCACGGCATCCAGCAACGGTGGCAGTCGCGCGTCGAACTCTTGCAAGGCCTTGGCATACCCTGGGGCATCGTTCCGATGGCCGTACAGAGTGTCAAAATCCACCAGGTTCACAAAGATCAATCCACGTGGCATGGTCTTGAGCAGCCGGACCGTTTCATCCAGGCCGGCGGCATTGTTGCCCGAGTGGATCGAACGCGTCAATCCCCGCCCGTTGAACAGATCTGCAATCTTCCCAATACCCACGATCAGTTGGCCGGAGCCTTTGAGAACATCCAGCACGGTCGGACCAGGCGGCTCGACGGAAAAATCCCGCCGCCGCTCGGTCCGAACGAACGCACCGGGCTCACCAGTGAAGGGACGTGCGATCACTCTCCCGACCCGATGGGGAGGGATCAATACCTTCCTGGCTGCTCGGCACATCCGGTAAAGCTCCTCCACCGGCACCACACGTTCATGCGCAGCGATCTGAAAGACACTGTCAGTGCTCGTATAGACAATCGGCGCACCGGTTCGGAGATGCTCCGCGCCAAGCTCCTGGATGATCTCTGTCCCCGAGGCCGCTCGATTGCCCAGCACCTTCCGGCCAATGGTCTGTTGGAACTGATCGAGAACCTCCTTGGGGAATCCGCTCGGATACGTGGGAAACGGCTCCTCCAGGAGAATGCCGGCCATCTCCCAATGCCCTGCCGTCGAATCCTTGCCCTTGGACAGTTGGCCCATCTTCCCAAAGCACCCATCCGGATGCCCCATCGCACGAATACCGGCGAAGTGGCCGATGTTTCCCAGCCCGAGCGCCTCCAAATTGGGCAACGCCAGCCCCCCGACCGCCTCCGCCACATGCGCCAGCGTGTTGCTCCCCACATCCCCATACTCCGCCGCGTCCGGCAGTGCTCCAACGCCGAGTCCATCGAGCACCATGAGAATGACGCGGTTAATCATGGCGGCACTATAGCAGAAGGAAGCAGGTTTTGGAAAAGCAGTGAGGCTGACCTCTTGCTCATTTCAACAGGAGGTGAGGTAGGAGGCGAATCCAGCTAGATGAGATGGCACTGAGCACAATGCGTCGTGCATCCGTCATGACACCCGTCGGGCAGGACGCCGCTGGTACTTGTCCACCGCCCGGTTATGCTCGTCCAGTGTGGAGGAGAAGTGATGGGTCCCGTCGTTGCGGGATACGAAATAGAGGTACTTGGCCCGGATTGGATACAGCGCAGCTCGGATCGAGTGGAGGCCAGGGCTCGCGATGGGGCCTGGTGGCAGTCCTCTGACGCGATAAGTATTGTAGGGACTGCGCACGTCCAAGTCGCGCTTTTTCAGGTTGCCATCGAACGAATCGAGTCCATAGATGACCGTGGGATCGCTCTGCAGCGGGATTTTCCGTCGCAGGCGGTTGTGGAACACCGCCGAAATCAGATCTCGTTCTGAATCCACGCTCGTCTCTTTCTCGATCACGGAGGCGAGCGTGAGCACTTCGTGGACAGTCATGTTCACCTCCTTCGCCCTCTCGCGCAGCTCAGGTGTGAAGGATTCCCAGAGGCTCGTCACCATGGTAGTGATGATGTCCTTTGCCTTGGCATTCCTGGCCAACCGGTAGGTGTTCGGAAAAAGATAGCCTTCCAGCGTGGCCACGTCCAGGTTCAGGGTCTGGATAAACTGCTTGTCACGCGCCAGCCGAAGAAATTCATCCGGATCGGACAGTCCTTTCTGCCTCAGCAGGTCGGCGATTTGGACGAAGGTATAGCCTTCCGGAATTGTGACTGCATGGAGGACGACCTGGCCGTTCAGGATTCGCGAGAGGATCTCGGCGGGACGCATTGCGGCATGAAGCTCATACTCTCCCGCCAGCATGCGCCGATCGGCGGAGGCGATCTTTCCCAGGGTCAGGAAGCTACCACGGTTCCTGATCAGGCCCGCCTGTTCCAGCAAGATGGCGACCTGCCGCAGCGTCGCGCCTTCTGGAATAAGAACGATGCGGTGGGGCGGTTGGGCGGACGGGCTTGAGACCGGCGCGGTCATCCACCACACGCCCTGATACACCGCCAGCGCGAGCGCGCCCAAGATGGCGAGTATCAGCAGCGGTGCCAGCCCACGCGTCATACCCCTTCAGATGTCTGATGGCCAGCCTTATCTGCCGAGGCCTGGCCACCTGGATCCCCTTCACCCGGAGCCTCTCCAGAAGATGAGCAGCTTTCCAGATAACTCTGGAGGAGAAGCGCCGCAGCCACTCGATCCACGGCTCCCTTGCGTTTTTTCCGGCTCACGTCCGCCTCGATCAGCATCTGTTCGGCTGATTTGGTGGTCAGCCGCTCATCCCACGCAATCACCGGAACGCTCAGGGCCCGTTGCAGTGTCTCGATCATTCGCTGGACCGCTTCGGCCTGTACGCCGACACGACCGTCCAGTTGGAGCGGAAGTCCCATCACCACTCTGCCGACGTCATGCCGACGGACCAGTTGCTGGATATGGGCGATATCCGCCTCAACTGATCGCCGCTCAAAGGTTTCGAGCGGCTGCGCGATCCAACCGAGCTCATCGCTGAGCGCGACGCCGATGCGTTTGCTTCCTGGGTCCAAGGCCAAAACACGCGTGCCGGCCATAAGCTTACCGCTGAATCCCCTTTTCGACCAACTCAAACACTTTTTCCAACGCACTCGCCAGCCCTGCCGGGTTTTTCCCCCCTGCCTGTGCCAGTTCCGCCCGCCCACCGCCGGTCCCGCCAATCTCGGCGGCCAGCGGCTTGATCAGCTCGCCCGCGGGGAGTCGTGCCGACAGATCAGAGGTCGTCGCAACCAGCAACGACGCCTTGTCGTCTTGGACCGACCCGAGCACGATGACGCCGGACTTCAGCTTCTCGCGGATCGAATCGGCCAGCGTCCGCAAATCCTTCATCTCCATCCCGTCCACACGCTGCGTGTAGACGCTTACACCGGCCACTTTTCGAGCCTGCCCGGCATCCGCCGCAGCTTGACCGGAGGCGAATCTGGCTTTGAGCTTTTCCAATTCCTGCTCCTTCTCCTTGAGCAGGGCCACGATCTTCCGGGTCTTCGTGAGGACATCACTCCGGTTGGTCTTGAGCACCTCGGCCAGCTCGTCGAGCTCCGCGTCTCGCTGCTTCAACAGGTCATACGCTCCAACACCTGTCTGAGCCTCGATCCGACGCACCCCAGCCGCAACCCCGGTCTCCGACACGATCCTGAAGAGCCCGATCTCCCCCGTGTGCCGGCAGTGGGTGCCTCCGCAGAGTTCCTTGCTGAACGTATTGATGCTCACGACTCGAACCTGGTCCCCATACTTGTCCCCGAAGAAGGCCAAGGCTCCGGCAGCTACTGCCTCCTGGACCCCCATGATCTGCGTCCGCACCGCATCGTTCCGTCGCACACGCTCGTTGACCATTGACTCGATATCATCAATGTCCCGAGAGGACAGGGGCGTGAAATTCGCAAAATCAAACCGGAGTCGGTTGGGGGCCACCAGCGAGCCATACTGTTTCACGTGCGGGCCCAAGAGTTCTCGCAATGCGGCATGCACGAGATGCGTGGCCGTATGGTTCCGCGCTGCGCTCAGCCGAAGGCCTGCGCTGACCGAGCCCATCACCCGCTCGCCCTCACGGATCCGGCCTGTCCGCACAATGCCTTTGTGCAGAGACAGGTCCGGCGCCGGTCTCGTCGTTTCCTGAACCTCGACCCGGCCTTCCGGTCCGATCAGCAAGCCGTGATCGCCAACCTGTCCTCCGCCTTCCGCATAGAACGGCGTGACGTCGAGCGCCAGTTCGACTTCTTCTCCTTCCACTGCTTCCTTGACCAGCCGATCCCCCTTGAGAATCGCCTTGACCAACCCCTCGGCCTCAAGCCGCTCGTACCCCACGAATCGAGTGGGAGCGACCCGTCCGCCCAACTCAGCCAGGACCGGCCGAACCTTCTCCTTTTCAAAGCCGGCGCCCTTTCGAGCCCGCTCTCGCTGCTCAGCCAGAGCCACCTCAAAGCCTTCGCGGTCTAGGGTCAATCCCTTGTCCCTAGCCGAATCCGCAGCCAGATCTAGAGGGTACCCATAGGTATCGTACAGCTCGAACAGTTTCTGTCCCGGAATCATCTTCTGATTGGCCTTCAATACGGCCGCGATGGCGGCTGCCAGCAGGGGTTCTCCTTTTTCAAGAGTGGCCATGAACCGTCCTTCCTCAGCCTCGATGACCTGGTGAACCGTGCCCCTTGTCTGCTCCAGTTCGGGGTAGGCTTGTTTCATTTGGGCGATCACTGAATCGGTCAAGCGATGGAGGAATGGCCCATCGAGCCCCAGTCCGAGCAATCGCCCGTACCGTCCGGCCCGCCTGATGATCCGCCGCAGCACATACCCGCGACCTTCGTTCGAGGGAAGGATGCCGTCCGCCACCATGAACACCATGCCCCGCAGGTGATCCGCGATGACCCGCATCGAACGGTCGTCGTCCCCGCTCGCCCCATAACGCCTGCGTGCTGCCTCCTCGATCGCACGGAGGATCGGTCGAAAGAGGTCGCTTTCATAGTTGCTGTGCACTCCCTGCGCCAAGGCTGCCAGACGCTCCAGTCCCATGCCGGTGTCAATGCTCGGCGTGGGGAGTGGTTTGAGCACGCCTTTGCTGTCACGGTCATACTGCATGAAGACCAGGTTCCAGATCTCCAGATACCGGTCGCAGTCGCACCCGACCGCGCACGTCGGCTTGCCGCAGCTCAGCGCTGCTCCCTGATCAATCAGGATCTCGGAACAGGGGCCGCAAGGACCGGTGTCGCCCATCTGCCAGAAATTGTCTGTCTCCCCCAGCCGAACGATCCGAGCGGGCGGCACACCGATCATCCGTTTCCAGAGGCCATGGGCCTCATCGTCCTCGCGAAACACCGTGACCCAGAGCTTGTCCTTCGGCAACCCGACTACGCCTGTCAGAAAGTCCCACGCGAACCGGATGGCGTCCTCTTTGAAGTAGTCTCCGAACGAAAAGTTCCCGAGCATCTCGAAAAACGTGTGGTGGCGAGCGGTATAGCCGACGTTCTCGAGGTCATTGTGCTTGCCGCCTGCCCGCAGGCACTTCTGTACCGTCACCGCCCGCTTGTAGGGGCGGGTCTCCTCGCCCAGGAACACACCCTTGAACTGGTTCATGCCGGCATTGGTGAACAAGAGAGTGGGATCAGCTTGCGGAATCAGCGGGGAACTGGGCACGGACGTGTGCCCATGCTCGACAAAATACCTGGTGAAGGCTTGACGAAGCTCCTGTGCACTCTGATTCATGAGTCTCCGTTCCGTAACACCGCTTCAATCGTCTCCTCGGTAAACCCGTACCGCCTCAGCAAGGTCGCTCCGGCGGCGCGGCTGGCTGGGTTCCGCACGTCGTATTTCCGCCTCAGCAGTGCCAGGGCCAATTCGCGCTCACTCCGTTCTCCATAGACCTGGTCGAGTGTTCGCTCGATCGTGTCGCGCTCAAGCCCCTGCCCGATCATCTCTGCTTCGAGCCGTTCTCGACCCATCGGCCGACGCGCAAGCCGCGCGCTCGCCCATCGGAGCCCGTACCGTTCATCATCCAGATAGCCTTGTTCTACAAGCCGCTTGATCACCCGCCCGGCGCGAGCCGATGAGACCCCCAGTCTGATCAAATAGGCTCTCATCTGGGCGTCGGTTCTGTCCCGGCGGGCCAGATACCGAAGAGCTGCCTGCTCGGTCGGATCAACGACGGGAGAAAGGGACCGAAGTGTCTGACGGCGAGGCACACCCTTCGCGGCGGGAATGCGCTTCGCGACCATGTTTTGGTTCAACGCCTAGGCTGCCGGCCCTTCATTCAGGACACGGCACGTCCTGCGTGGGGCCGCTTCTCATCCGTGCGTGACTCCGGACGTTTCTCCTCCGGACGACCCTCAAGCCGTTTTTCAGCTGGCCGCGCCGACAGGCTTGCCATCTCGCGCAAGCGGGCCTCGATCTCCCTGGCCAACGCTTGATTCGCCTTCAGATAGTCCCTCACCGCCTCTCGTCCCTGACCCAGCCGTTCATGCTTATAGGAGTACCACGCCCCGGATTTTTCCAATACCCGTTTCTCCACGCCGAGATCCACCAGTTCACCGGCCTTGGAAATCCCTTCTGCGAACAGGATGTCGAACTCCGCCTGCTTGAAGGGGGGAGCCATTTTGTTCTTGACCACCTTGACCCGCACGCGGCTTCCCACCACCTCCTGCCCTTCTTTGATCGACTCGATGCGGCGAATATCCAGGCGGACCGACGAGTAAAACTTCAGCGCGTTGCCCCCGGTGGTGGTTTCCGGATTCCCGAACATCACACCCAACTTCATCCGGATTTGGTTGATGAAGACCACGGTGGTCTGAGACTTGGAAATCGCCGCAGTGAGTTTGCGGAGCGCCTGGGACATCAGGCGCGCCTGAAGCCCCATGTGCTGGTCTCCCATCTCACCCTCGATTTCGGCTCTCGGCACCAGGGCCGCCACAGAGTCCACGACAATAATGTCCACGGCCCCGCTGCGGACCAGCGTTTCAGCGATTTCGAGCGCTTGTTCCCCGGTATCAGGCTGGGAGACCAAAAGATCGTCGGTATTGACGCCCAGTTTCTTTGCGTAGCCGAGGTCCAGGGCATGCTCGGCATCGATAAAGGCCGCAACCCCACCTGCTTTCTGAGCCTCCGCAATCGCGTGCAGCGTCAGGGTCGTCTTGCCGGACGCCTCTGGGCCGAAGATTTCCACGACTCTCCCACGTGGAACCCCACCCACACCGAGCGCAATGTCCAAGCCCAATGACCCGGTCGAGATGGCCGGCACGTCTGCCGGCAAATCGGCCGTCCCAAGTTTCATGATGGCCCCCTTCCCATATTGCTTTTCGATCTGGGCAAGCGCCAGATCCAACGCGCGTTTTTTTTCGTCTTTTTCAATAGTCCGCTCGGCCATTGGGGCCTCCTATTGTTCTTCGCTCGTGGATGGGCATGTTACCACCTAACGACAGACGCTCGCGAACCCGTATCACAGGTCTCCGACATTGATGCCGGGAAAGGTCGAAGCCCTTTTGATTTCTTGTGGTCCATTGGGCGTGAAGGTTTGCCCATTATACTCAACTCATGCAGGTAAGCATAGCCTCTCAATCAGGACTGAGGACTGAGTAACGAGTGATGAGTGGTGAGTACCTGAATCCATGCGGTTTGACCCTCATCCTTCACTTCTCGTCCCTCATCACTCAGCACTCGTTGCTCTTCAGCATAGCGGCACTTCACAGAGTCTTGTATAGACGGCGCCTGACGGCTTCAAGTCGCTTTTCATGAGACAGACCGAATGCACCGCGAGGCTCCCGACTCGGACCGGTTGCCTCATCAGCCCGCTGTCCGCCAATCCCCTCCCGACCTCTCGCGACCGCTCTTTGATCCTGGCCAACGTGAGGTGTGGACTCAGCGGTCTGGACTCCGGAGGAAATCCCACGCCTGTGAGCGCGGCCTCAACCTCCGCAGCCAGGCGCATGAGCGCATCAACCTGGCCGAACAATCCTGTCCAGAGCACGCGCGGCGCCCGAAGGTCGGGAAACACTCCAAGCCCTCCAACCTCTACCGCAAACCGAGGCTGCGTCTGTACGGCAAGGAGCAGCGCTGCCCGAATGTCTTGGACCAGCGTCTCATCAATGTCTCCCAGGAACTTCAACGTCAGATGAATCGAATCCGGCCGGACCCACTGCACACGGACCCCTGGAGCACTGTGTCGCACCTGCTTCATCAGCTGCTCCTGCACCTGCCCCTGGGCCGTCGCGAGAGCCTTCCGGAGTTCTTCATCCAACTCGACGGCAACAAAGGTCCTGATCATGATCGTGCGCGGGACCCACGCCTGACCAACCATTGCCGCAACAGCTCCAACGCGGCTTGCGACGCCCGTAGCTTGATGGAGTGGCGATCTCCATGAAATCGAAACTCTCGGATTAGACTGGACTGGCTGTTCCTTCCTGCGTTCAAGCCAACATAGACTAACCCGACCGGCTTCTGGGCTGTGCCGCCGCCTGGGCCGGCGATCCCTGTGACGCTGAGCCCCACTCCGGCATGACTTCGCAGACGTATGCCTCTGGCCATCACCGCAGCGACCTCTGGACTCACCGCGCCATGACGACGAACGAGGAGTTTCGGGACGCCAAGCAACTCGATCTTGGCTTGGTCGCTATAACAGACCGCGACACGATCAAGGTAGGTGGAACTGCCCGGCACCTGGGTGAGCCGGTGCCCGATTAAGCCCCCGGTGCAGGACTCAGCCACCGCGAGCGTTAATCCGCCCGACGCCAAATGCCGGCCGACCACTTCTTCCATCGTCTCGTCGCCTTCGCCATAGACGTAGGCTCCGACCCGCTTCCGTATGGCTTTCACCAAGCGATCTAAGACACGTTCCCCCTTGCTGTCCGCTATTAGCCCGATCCCGCAAGTAGTCAGGGACACCGTCACGCCCAGAGGTGAAGCCAGCAATCCCAGCCGTACGCCGCTTTCCGCACGGACCAGCCCCTTCAGCCGTAGATCTAGGTCGGATTCAGCAAGCCCGAATGTCTGCAGCATCCGCCGCGCGATTCGTCCTTGCCGTCCCCGTGCTGCCGCCTCTCGGGCGAGCTTCGGAGCGACTGCCACAGCAAACATCTGTTTGGCTTCGGATGGCACCCCGGGTAACGCCACAAGCACGCAGCCCTTCCACTTCAGGTAAAAGCCCGGCGCCGACCCGACTGGATTGGGAAGCACCTCCGCTCCGGACGGAATGAGGACCTGGCGCAGTTGCGCGCGGGTGGGAGTCCGTCCCCACACAGCCAGCCGTCGGCGCATCCCCTCGAACGCCTCAGCCCGCCGACGCAGTGGACGTCTAGTTGCGCGCGCCACCGCCTGCCTGGTCCGGTCATCCAGAGTGGGTCCCAGTCCCCCGGTGAGTACGATGACCTTGACACGGCCGGAAGCGGTTCTGATCGCCTCAACAATATCAGCCTCCTCATCCCCCACCACTGATTTGAACCGAACTTCGATGCCGGCTGAGGCAAGTCCCTCCGTCAGAAACAGCGAGTTGGTATCCAGCCGTCCTCCCAGCAGCAACTCGGATCCAACCGCGATGATTTCCGCCTGCTGCATGGTGACTTCGCCTTCTCCGCCTCAGCACGAGGAGATTCCAGGGAACCAATCACTCGATCAGTGAAAAATCCAGATCAAAAGAGACCTGCCCTCTGCCGGCTGGAAAGACCGAGATTTTGGTCTTGGCGCGAGGATCCAGCTCCTCGTAGGGAAAGGACGCCACGACCTTGGCTCGATAGGCGGGAGGCTGCGGCCAGACCGACGTGCGGCTGGCCTGGCCATCGAAGCGCACCTTGATCGGCTTGATCGTACGCCCCCCCTGCTCGACCACCATGTAACTATCCACGGCAAAATCTGGGCGGTCGCCAAACATGATAACGCTGATCAACAGCGCCCCGTCCTCTAGGATCCGCGCGATCTCGGATTCAGTGGGAGTTGCCGACCGCAATGCAAAATGCGCGGCCATCACGGTGAGCCCCACCATCTTGGTCATCAGAAACCCGCGCGGCTCCAGTTCATTAGGGGTGCCGAACCAGGCATAGAGGCGGTCTGGGGGGATTCTCGCGACAGCAGCGGCTCGTCCTCGCTCCAGCGCTTCCTCAATTTGAGCACGAGTGGGCTGGACTTCTATCGCCTCAGCAGTCATACAACAGACCAAAACATGAACCAGCGGCACACCAATTCGAAACGTTCCGTGCCGAACGGACAACCCACCCATGAGCGTGAGGCACTATCAGATCGTCCGGCCCCTGTCAACGGCCCGGGCAAGGGATTCCGGTGAGTTGACAAACGGGGGGCAAGTGGTAGAAAATTTACGTCTTGTACGGTTCACAACCGTTGGAGTTGTAAGGAGGAAGGCGATGGGGAGCCCTGAGCAGAGCAGCAAGCGTCAGTATGTCAACTTCGCGTTCTACAAGGTTGATCCTGCCTGGCGCAGACTGCCGGACGATGAACGGAGCCGGGGTAAGCAGGAGTTTCTCCGGGTCCTGGAAGAATATTCGGGCAAAGTCATGATCATTCCTTACACCTTGGTGGGAATTCGGGGCGACTGTGACTTCATGCTGTGGCGGATCAGCTACGAACTGGAACTCTTTCAGGAAATGACGTCGAAACTGTTGGCCACGGGATTGGGGAAGTACCTCAGCACGCCTTACTCTTATCTCTCGATGACCAAGCGTTCCATCTATGTTGACCACCATGTCCACGAGGGCCAGGAGAGCAAACGTCTGACGATCGTCCCAGGGAAAGGCAAGTACATCTTCGTCTATCCATTCCTGAAAACTCGCGAGTGGTTCCTGTTGACGAAGGCGGCCCGCCAAGGGATGATGGACGAGCATATCGAAGTCGGGCACAGGTTTCCGTCTGTGAAGCTGAACACCACCTATTCTTTCGGCCTGGACGATCAGGAATGGGTGGTAGCCTTCGAGAGCGACAAACCTGAGGACTTCTTGGACTTGGTGATGGCCCTGCGCGAAACGGAGGGCAGCCGATATACGCTGCGCGACACCCCGATCTTTACCTGCATCATGAAGAGCGTGAAGGAGATGCTCGACACATTGGGCGGATAAACCGAGTGCCTTCTTGTGCACCGCCTATGAGGGCGTTCGCATTGAACGTGGCGGTTCGCTGCGTGAACCACTCAAGCTGAGACAGTCCCCAGGAGACCACCGATGAAGTGCCCGAAGTGCAGAGGCCTGCTGATCCAGGAAGACATGCGGGAACACGGGGGGCAGTTTCAGGGATGGCGTTGCGTTCAGTGCGGGCTCCGGCTTGATGAAACGATTGTCCAGAACCGACTCACTTCTCCCTCCGAGGATGAACCCGGCGACCTCGACGAATCTGCCACTACCTACCCGACCAACCTGGTCAGACCACTAAGCCGACATAAGCGCCCGGCCCGGGTCTCTTAGTTCACCCCGTACCACAACAACACGCCACGGGGTTAAACGCGTGGTACGGGGTTCACTCACCGTTGAAGCAGATCCGCACGTCCTGTCGTTGAGGCATGGCAACCGGCTCTCCGATCTCAGCCCATTCCCATCATCCACTGGCCGCCCTGCTTTCGGCGCTCCTGCCGGGATTAGGCCATGCCATCAGGCGAAGACCCGAGCAGGCCGCCACCACGTTCGTGATCACCGCCGCATTGCTGGGTTGTGCATGGGGCATTGGCAGCCTGACAGGACGTGGGGCCGCGATCTTCTTTCTCATGCTCCTTGTCCTACCCTGGTGGGCGTTCCAGAGCTACGATGCCTTTCTTCCCCATGCGCCAGCGCAGGCAGGATTGGCGAGATTCGGTTGCACGCTCAAGGTGGTCTGGTCACGCGCTCACGACGTTCGGTATTTAGGAGCACTGTTCCTTCTTACCGCCTTCACGGACTTGTACATCATCATCGCCAACCCTGACTACGCACTGACCATCTTCTGTACCAAGCCGGCTGGTCTCTGGGGAGGTCTGGCAAAAGCGCAGTCGCCCACCCTCCACACGCTGATCGGCTACGGATTCATGCGCCTGCGCCGCTGGTCCCTGCTGCTCTATCTGGCCTATGCGGCCTTTGGTTTCCTCAACGCGACCGCAAACTATGCCTGCTTTGGGTACGGACGCGTACGAACCGTGTTTTTGCTGACCCTGGCTGCCTTCACGGCCTATGTGCTCTGGCGTCGGCAGTGCTTCGACGCGATAGAGGTCGGCATTCCACGGCTTTGACAGCGGGAGGTCCGCTGTGTTATCAGCAAAGCTGGGCATCAGCCTATTCAGGACTCCAAAGCCTGCCGCATGGTAAAGGATATGGAAGACACGACGGCACTCTGTGCGATCAGGTACCCGGATGGGTCAGTCAGCCTGTATGTGGACGAAGCCTATGCCATCGAGCGGGGGGTCGATCCTGCCCAGCTCGTTCGCGTCGACATACCGAGAGATCTCTACGCCAGCGGCACAGTCCAGCAAATCCGCGAATACGTGGCCACCTACTTGGAGTCAAGAGAGAATGGCGCTGCCTAATTCTTCTGTCCCGGTCGTGAAGAAGGACACCCTCGCCGCCACCCTCCTCTCTGCAGAGCAGGTTGAGGCCGTCATCAAGGACCTGCCGGTCCAGGGGCGCATCGTGCTGCGCTTGTTACTCCTTCAGTACCTCGACGTCACGGCTGAGGATATCGAATATATGGCGGTGGACCGTCCGGATCCCCGCTTTCAGGCCGGGACCCAGCCCAAAACCCCGATCGTCTCTCGTGAAGCTCTTCAGATGATCGCGGATCGAGTCGAGCAATACCGATCTCGGGTTCGCCGGAAACGGGAGCGCACATGGCTTCAAATGGAATGTTTGCGAAAGCAGATCGCACTGAGTGAATCGTTCTGCTCCTTGGCGAAACAGCTCCTCGTCTCCCGGTTCGGGGTCGATTCAGACAGGGTCCAGGAGCTCAAGAAACAAGCGCGCACGGCTCTTTCCAAACCAGCGCTTCGAACGCTGGAGCTGAAATGGGAAAAGGGCGAGATCGAGGAAGAGGACTACCGCAGAGAACGCCTGTCCATTGAGTACCAGACAAGACTCAGGAAGCTGGAGCGGGAGCGTAAACGTCTCGAGACCGTTGAACGCGAGCACGCCATAGGTGCTGGAGTGCCACTCCAGGATCATGAGATCGCGCACATCTGGGGCATTCCGGCCAGCAGCCTCGCTGGACGCAAGCTCAAATATCTCAACCAGTATCTGCAGAGCCTCCAGGCAAAAGTCCGGGCCTCCACATCAGCCACTGATCAGGCAGCCCTGCCACCGGTCGATCTGTGGAAAGATACCTTTGCTGCCCTTGCCGCTCGCCCCATCGAACACTCGGTGGCTGCCTACGACGGCCTAGAGAAGACCGAGGAGGCCCTCCTCGAGAAGCTGAGGGCCTTTGCAGATGGTACATTCCCTGAGGAAATCGAAACCCGCTTCTGGCTGACGATCGTCCAGGAGTCCAGCCAACTCACCGAATATGGCACCAGGCTTCAATCGCTCTTTGCCCTCCAGCGACTGGCCGCCATTCTGGCCGAGATGGACACCACACCGAACGCGCTTGAACAAGAGTTACTCAGTCGGATTTCCCCGAAGCCAAAACTGGCTGCTGGTGAGCCGTTGGAAGAGAAGAAAACAGAAGCCCCCCAACTCAGTGAGATGGGAGAGCATGTCCTGAAAAGCTTCACGGGCGAAGAGCACCACCATCTGCGCTCGTAAAGCCACCTCCTGTTTCGATCCAGCCCGAGTCCTACCGTCATCGTCAGATCGCCGAATGGACCTTCCGCCTGCTATATATGCGCCTTGAAATTCATCTGAATGAAGGTGGTATAATGGGCCGGCTTATAGGGAATCTTGTGCGATGACTGCTCGCCTCCCGCGCACACTCTTCATAGCCTCCCGAACGGCCTCGCTGGCGACAGCCCTCCTGCTTGCAGTAGCGCTCACCAGATTTTCAACGGCTGGCATGCTGGAGATCACCGAATTGCTCTCCCACGCAGACCAGTACGATAAGCAATTGGTGGTAGTCGTAGGGCTGGTCACAGAGATGCGAATTGCGACGAACAGGGAAGGGCAGCCCGCTTACGGATTCCTGCTCAAGGACGTCAATGGTTCAGTCAAGGTGGTGGGGTTGGGCAAAGCAGACGTCCGCGACGGAGACCAGGTCATTGTGGAAGGAATCTTCAGCCGTCTTCGCCAAACAGGACGAGCTATCATCTATAATGAGATCAAAGCCAGCGTGATCCGTTCCTTGGACAGACTCAATCCTGACCTGATTGGCTGACGATCTTTCTGTTCATTCTCCTGCCTGATTGCGTTGAGATCGACGCCCCACCACCTGCCAGGGCACCAGCATATCTCTTGACGCGGCACGCACCACTTGGTACAAACTCCGGCTGTGGCGGTGTAGCTCAGTTGGTAGAGCAGCGGACTCATAAGCCGCGGGTCGGCGGTTCGATCCCGCCCACCGCCACCAGCCTTCGCGCCCGCGAGGGCTGCCCGCCATAGCTTGAGCGACGGCGGGCAAAACTACTTTCTCGCTACGGCTGGCATGCCACCCTGAAGCTGATTACCGGAAGCCCTGCAACTAGCTCGTCACGCAAGAGTCAGACGCCTGCATCTATCCGCCTTGAGAGGCGAGTCGGCGACGGTTGGAGGTTCGATTCCTCTCGCCAGCTTCAGCACTCAAGGAGAACCTCCAACCGGGGAGTTCCGAAGAGGGTATGCCCTCTTCGTGGAGATCGTACAAGGGGGAAGCCCTGCAACTAGCTCGTCACGCAAGAGTCAGACGCCTGCATCTATCCGCCTTGAGAGGCGAGTCGGCGACGGTTGGAGGTTCGATTCCTCTCGCCAGCTTCAGCACTCAAGGAGAACCTCCAACCGGGGAGTTCCGAAGAGGGTATGCCCTCTTCGTGGAGATCGTACAAGGGGGCTGGCCCCCTTTGTAGGAGGCGGTGAGGGAAGCTTCAGAGCCGAACCGGCGACGGCGACGGCTCGTTACCCTCCACCAATACCACCAAACTATCCCCCTACAGCTAACGTGTTCACTCAAAACAGACCTGCGGATTACCGGTTCAGTTTTGGACTTTCGGGTAGCGAGCAATCTTGACTTCTCCTTTTCTGTCAATGTGTTGCTGGCAATGTGGCTGTTGGAAGTATATTAGAAAATTAATTGTTGACAAATTAACTCAATTTAGTCTATTAAATGGATTAATCACGATCGGAATTGTAGGAATATAATGATTCCACCGTTCCTCAAACGGGACCGCCTCGCCCCCAGCCTACTGCTTGGACGCATCTTGCTGATTCTTGTCGTCACCCAATTCACCGACACAACCAGTCTCTCTGCCTGGGACTGGGTGCCTTCGGAAGAGGAGATTCAAAAGTACCGAAAGAGTTGGAACCCGTTTTCGCACGGCCCCATTCTGCTTCAAGCGGTTGATATCCAACCAAAAGGCCAATTGTCAATCCGTGAGTTTTTGTTCTCGCAGATCGGCGAGAGCACCTTTGGCAACCGGCTCAGCTTTCCAACCGAGAGCAAACCTGGCCCGGTTCATGTCTATCAGGTTTCCCCATCGGTCAACAGCGCGTATGGCATCACCGACCATATCGAGCTCGGCGTTGCCATCTCCATGAATGCCTTTTGGGCAAGACAAAATGGAAAGGAAACGACCGATACAGGTCTGGGTGATACATCCCTGATCATGAAGTACCGTCCCATCGTCCAAGACCCAGACGGGTGGCGGCCGACAATCACCCATTTCACTCAGCTCGTCCTTCCCACAAGCCAATGGATCACTGGCACGGAAAGACCACCAGGTGGGTTTTCATCGCTCGGCCGGCTACCGAACACCCGATTTGGCGAGTGGGGGTTCACACAAGGCATCATGACTCGAAAAATTCTCGAACCGTTTCGAATCAGTGCAGCCGTCTTCTATACGTATGCAGCCCCTGGAAATACCGCGGGGCGTAACACTTACAGTGGAGATGTGATTAATACTCGCCTCATCTTTGAGCATATCCTCGATGACAAGAAAGGGTTCGGGTACAACATCGAGATCAGTACCCTTCACGGATCGACGTGGCGCACAGATGGTCATTCGATTAACAGTGGGCAGTTACACGGCTTCTCCATCATTGGGGTGGAACCGGCCCTTCAATGGAAAATGGGTGAGCATTGGGTCGCAGCTGCAGGATGCCTGTTCACCGTGGCGGGACAAAACGCAATAAACGCAATCTACCCGAATTTTTCGATCTTCTGGTACTGGAGCAAGACCGGCAAGGTGATCATGCGGTAACGGTCGCCATTCCATCTCGACGTGGCACCAAATGAACGGCGCCGGCTTTGATCGCGGCCACAACCGCAACCCCAGGGGCAAGATGTAAGTCGTCCAGGGCGGACCGGGTCACAATCGCGGAGAGTGAAAATCCGCTGTCAATTCCCACGCGAACCAATGCTCCCAGCGAACTGACCTCACGCACCTTTCCGACAAGGTGGTTCCTGGCGCTCGTCGCTCCAGCCCCAACAGCTTCAAGGACAACGTCCTCCGCCCTGATGCAGACAAACACCGCTGATCCTGACTCCTCGGTGGCGAGCGCCACGAGCTTCGTCCCGGCGACTTCGACCGTGGCAAGGCCATTCGACGACTCGATGATCCGCCCCTGCACGACGGTTTCGACGCCGACGACACGGGCCACTTCGGCATTCAACGGACGGCTAAACACCTCCTGCGGCGTGCCGATCTGAAGCACTCGACCTTCATGGATCACGGCCATTTGATCTCCAAGCGCCAACGCCTCTTCCCAGTCATGCGTTACCACCACAGACGGGATCGCGAGTTGCTTGAGCAAGGTCCTGAGCTCTCCGCGCAGCTTGGAACGAGTCGGAACATCGAGCGCAGAAAGGGGTTCGTCAAGCAATAACAGACGTGGATGGCGCGCAATCGCCCGCGCGAGAGCAACCCGTTGCTGTTGACCTCCGGACAGTTGAGCAGGTCGCAAGTGTTCCACGCCCTGTAACTGAAGAAGAGTGAGAACCTCCACGACACGCCGTTGTCGTTCGTCAGCGGTCAGCGCGCCCAACCCATAGGCAATGTTGCCTGCAACCGAGTGGGTAGGAAACAAGGCGTACTCTTGGGCCATGTAGCCGATCGCCCGCTGTTGTGGAGGGAGCCTCACACCCGCAGCTGTGTCGAGCCAGGTATCCTCCCAGCACGTGATGCGCCCGCGTTCCGGCGACTCCAATCCGGCTAAGCACCGGAGCACCGTCGTCTTTCCGGCGCCGGATGGGCCAAACAGGATCAGGACAGTGGGCGGTTCAAGAGTCTGCGCAAAACGAGCGTCGATCGTCATTCGGCCTGGAAAGGACTTCGTGATGTCGACGATCATTTCTGAGGCCATAACGCCCACACTTTCCGGTTCATCGCATACACCGCCAGCAACACACCGTACGAGATCGCCAGGAGAAACAGCGCGGTCTTGGCAGCTCCCGCATAGTTGAGCGCTTGCACCTCATCATAGATGTCAATGGACACAGTCCTCGTCTCCCCTTCGATATTCCCGCCAACCATCAGCACCACGCCAAACTCCCCCATGGTGTGGGCAAAGCTCAACACAAGGCCGGTCACAACCCCGGCCACCGATAACGGAATGATGAGCTTGAAGAAGGTCTTCACACGCGAGACACCCAGAGTCCAGGATGCCTCAACGAGACGACGTTCCACCTGATCGAACGCCGTTGCAAAAGGTTGGACTGCAAAGGGAAGACTGTAGAGCATCGAGGCGAACAGGAGCCCTTCAAAGGTGAACGGCAACGGATGACCGACGAGACTCGTATAAAACCGTCCAAGCGGGCTGTGCGGACCGATCGCGACCAAGATATAGAAGCCCAGGACCGTCGGGGGCAGCACAAGCGGCAGCGCGACCACCGATTCGATCAGGAACTTCCAGCGCCATCGTGAGAAGCTCAACCAATAGGCAAGCGGCAACCCGATGACGAGCAAGATCAGAGACGTCAGGGTCGCGAGTTTCAGGGTGAGGGCGATCGCTATCCAGTTCACAACTGCCTGCGCCTCCCCGCATAAACTTGGCTGCAACGTACGTGATAGTAGGGAGGCGCCGCTAGAAAAGTCATCGGACTCGCCTATTTCCCGATCATCACTTCCGTCGCCTTGATCGCGACCGTCACCGCATCATTCACCTTGATCCCCATGTTCTTGACCGAGCCTTCAGTAATGGCCGCAACGAATTCCAGGTTGCCGACTTTCACTGTTACCTCCGCCATGGCCTGTCCCTGTTTGATATTGGTCACCGTCCCCTGAAATTGATTTCTGGCGCTCAGCTTAATCGTAACCTCCCTTATGAGTAGAGTGTGGAGCCCCACGGCTTGACAGCTGTGGTCCCTTTGTTGACTTCGGCGGAACCCGCCGAAGCGCGTCCACCTTCGCCAAGGCTTCGGAGGAAACCCGCTCGCATTCCTCCACGGCTTGACAGCCGTGGCTTCCTGCGTAGGCGGGTGAATGATCAGTGATGTGCCTCTGATTGCGATTCGTCGGTCTTACAACTCCCCGGCTTGAACTGATCGAACCCGATCATAAAGCCTTCCGGACCGCCGACCTCCAGTCGAACAGCTCGGCAGTCGCCGCGTCGCACATCGGGCTTGAGCCGAAAGCGCACAACTTTGTTTCGCTCAGCCTCGTCACGCTGAGCAACTGGAGACGTCCGTAAGGACTGCTCCAACTCCTGCTGCACCGCTGCGACGTTTGGGACGGCGTAATTGATCTGAACCCATCCGGTCGGCCGTGCGGCTTTTAAGTCCTGGCGTACGACAATCAGCACATCTCGATAGCAGTAGCCCCGCAGCCGATCAATCTGAGGGTGCTCCATGGTCTGCACCCTCTGGGCCCGCAGGATGGTTTCAAAAAATACCTCGTAGAGCGTGATGTCGGCTGTTTCGATCTGGATCCCTTCGAAACCCGGTGAATTGCTCATGAAATGATCCGGTGCAGACTTTCCCTTTTGAGCAAGCTCACCGCTCGTGACTAGCTGGCAGGCATGGATCGACTCCAGGGGCAGGCTCGAGGCTGCCTCGCTTCCATGCTGTTGGGTAAACTCAGCCGCCAACGCAACAGGGCCGAGCAAAATCAGGCTGAGGATCAAAGTAACCACAATCAGTTTATTTGAGAAGGTGGAGATCGTCGAAATATGTGACAGCATCTGATTTTGTCCATAAGCCGATTCGACCGCTAGTGAAAGCCTGATCGGATAGTTTCAGGGCGGTGCGCCCATTAAAGAATACCTCAAACTCCTGGCCATGGGCCACCACGCGCAGCGTATGCCATTTGCGAACCGGAATCACCTGATCGAAGTTCATGAGCAGATGTCTGACTCCCTTGACAACCCGATAAGCCCGTATGTTCTGTTCAAGTGGGTTCGCTCGCGCCAGGTAATAGTTCCGGTCATCCGACGCCCGCCAGATCAGGCCGCCTCCCATGTCGCCTTTGCCGCCTACTGCGAGGAACGAAACCTGGAGATCAAGATCGTCCGCCGCCATATCCTCAACAAGGACCGTCTTGTAAGCATGTTCGGCGCCGGTATTCATCCGTTGCGCCAACACATGGGATGGGCTTGGAGCTTCCTTGAGTTCCATGATTTGCCAGTCGCCTGCCGGCCGACCGTCGAACAAAGTACCAACGACGAAACCGTTCGGAAGCCTACCCACAGGTTCTGAATCAAAGCTCCATACATGGTCGGCAGACCATTGCGCGATCGCCACCAGTGCGGGCCCAGCAATCGTTGCGTAGAAGCCGATCAACAGTCCACACGCGATAATCCCGACAAGGCGCACTGCCATCACGCTCCTCAGTCACAGCTGATATCACAGCACATCAGTATCAACCTAGCCGGTCTTACACCGAAACTGCATAGCCCAACGCCGGTGTCTGATCTCGTCTTCAGTTCCCTCCACGACACCGGACACGCTGTAAGAGCCTCGTGTCTCACCTTCCTTCCTGATCGTATAGCCAGATGGACATTTCTGCTTCATCACGTCAAATGCCTGTGACCGGAAAGGCGAAAACATGGCTCCGCCCCGCTCTTCTTTGAAAATATAGGTCACGACCCCGCCTGTCTCTGTCTCCTGGATCAATTTCACCGCATCAGAACAGCCAAGACAAGCGAAGAAGGCCACTGCTGGTAGCACGACATTCGTAAATCGTTTAGCTCGGCAACGTAAATCCATACCGCTGCATGATCTCCTGTCCTTGCGATCCCTTCAAGAATTCCAGAAACCGTTTCGCAGACTCTTGGTTCTTAGACCCCATAAGGATCACCGCTCCTTGCTCCAATGGCGGATGCGCTTCAATGGGAATTTCCCAATATTTCCCTGCCGCCTTCATCGAAGGCGCCAGCGCCAATGACAGCGCGACAATTCCGATATCGCAGGCGCCGGACTCAACGAATTGCGCGGCTTGCGAGATATTTTCACCCAGGACTATTTTGTCCTTCACCCGATCATAAACCTTGAAGTGCTCCATGGCCGCGACGGCCGCACGCCCATATGGGGCATGTTTCGGGTTGGCGATCGCAATCTTCTTTACAGCAGGGTCCATCAGGGCATCCAGCCCTTTCTGCACATCGACCTTCGAACCGATCGGCGCCCACAGCACGATGCGTCCGACGGCATACTTGTACAGCGAACCGGGGACAACAAGACCGGCCTCCTCAAGCCTCTGAGGATAGCGGATATCAGCCGAGAAGTAGAGTGTGAACGGGGCTCCGTTTGAGATCTGCGAAAAGAAATTGCCGGACGATCCCAATGAGAGTTTGACACGGACGCCAGATTTCTTCTCAAATTCGCCGACCAGATCCTTGAACGCGAAGTTCAGGTCGGATGCGGCAGCAATGGTCAGGTCTTCGCTGAAGGCCATGGTCGGCTGTATCAACCCTAACGCGGTACTACCGACCAGCAACGCGGCACATACGACTCGCGCTATGCGTCTTGATTGCGCCGTTCTCATCATCACCCGATCTCCCTTAGTCCATGATGGTATCGTTTACCATAAAGATTCAACCGTATGCTTAGAAAAAGATCTGGTACTGGATGCGGATCGCGTTTTCGATCACGGTCCCTGCATTCGCATCGAGCGGCACTGAACCTGAAGGACAGTTGGCAGGACAGGGACCAGTGACTCGTAGCGACGCACTCCCATCAAGACCACAATCCACACAACCGTCGGCTCAGTCGGAGGGACTAGCGGATCAACGCATCATGACCGGTCTTCCCTTGCTGCCCCAATAGTAATACATGGTGAAATTGGGATAGATGGCATTCAACTGACTCTGGCCAATCGGGGTGAACAGGACACCGCCAGCCATGACGATGTTGTTCGAAAACTTGTACTCTATTGAGGGCTGAATCCCAATTACCGAAAAGGTGGGACTGCTCTGTGGGAACCCTTGCACGGAGCCCATGGCAGGCACATTCACGTCATGACCATCGAGTCGCCAAGCGAGGCCGTGCAAACCTATCAGCTCGATCACATACCCGAATCCTCGGGAATCGTCGAGGACATGCTCCAGCATGAGGCGCCAATTTACGAGGTCACTCGGATACTTGTTCTGCCCCGCTGTGTTTCCTGGAGTGGCATAGGAATAGTACACCGCCCCCATCAGGCGGAACGGCTTGAGGTTTTTGCGCATCATGATCCCCTCAGTGAGGCTCAGATTGCCAAACCGTGTGGATGGGAGACGTCCGATGGGAGCAAACCCTCCGGGAATGGGGGTAGTGCCCGTCCATTGACTGGTCGGTAAGACGACGTTGTGGTAGAACGTCACGGTGGGGCGCCAACTATCAGGATCCTGCACGATGGGCCTATGCTTAAGAAAGATCGACGTGTCCCCCAGCCCATTCGCATTGTGGGTGCTGTTGGGATTGAAATTCTGCTGCGTGGCAAACCAATCGATCCAACTGACCGCAACCGAAGCCTCCAGTGAGTCGGTTACTCCATACTCGAATGGCACTATGATGAAGTTCGCATTAAGGTGAACGGGCGAGTCAGTCAGCTTGCCGGTCCCGAAGGTATTCCCAAACCGTTGGTGCCCCAACTCACCGAAGAAATAGGGATGGATGACCGTCTGCCCTTGCGGCTGGATGTCGATAGCCGGATTAAGCATCGGACCCGCGGCAAACGGATTCCAGCTCTTGCGGTATTTTGCGATGTCCTCCGCCGGAGCTGGCGGGAAGATGCGGTTGATGAAGTTGTAGCAGCGCAAACAGACGTCATCGAGATCAGCCCGCGCTAATGGTGGAAAAATGATACCAACTGTGACCACTCCCAGCATTAGAATGGCCACGAGATATGACCACGTTCTCTTGCTTTTTATTGCTACCTTTCCCATACCACCTCTCTCAAAGTTTTCAGGCCTATGATCTCATTGAGAGTGACTAGAATAGATGAAGTTTGTAAAGTATAATTGACACACGTAATAAAAAAAATCGCCGACGCGGCAATTACCAAGGGCTCCGCGGCCCCAGCGTGAGGGGTGAGGCGCGAGGCTTGAGGCGACCAGAATGCTGTGAGGCTGCAGGCCAGAAGCAAGGAGAAAGCCGCAAGCACTCTGCGCCTTTTGCCTTCCCTCTTCATACCCTTCGATCCTTCCTCTTCACTCATCACGAAGGCTTCTCACCTTGCCTGTCTCATTCGTGTCATAGCCTCCCAGGGCCTCGATCTCGGCCCGAAACGGGCGGCTCACAATCGTATCCAGCAGGTTGGCCAGACCAGGATGGGTCGTTAGATAGGACGTCGGTACCACCAAATCGTACCGTTCCTTCTGGAGCGGAATGAAATCCAGCCCCAACAGCCTGGCAGCCGACCGCACACCGATTCCGGTGTCAGCCTGGCCTTCAGCAATGAGTCGTGCCACGTCGAAGTGGGAGCCGGCAGTCCGGTGATAGCCTTTAACCTGGCTCGCCTTGATCCCCGCCTCGCTCAGCTTCCGGTCGAGCAACAGCCTGGCGCCTGACCCCGGTTCACGGTTCACCAAGACCATATCCTTCCGGGCTAACGCCGCCACCTCTCTGATTCCCTTCGGATTGCCTGACGGAACCAGCAGACCTTCCTCCCAGATCGCAAAGGTCACCACCGTAAACCCATGTCCTTTGAGGTGCCGCCTGAGATAGGGCAGGTTTGATTCTCCTGATTTCGGATCCACGATATGGAGGCCGGCCACATGCACCTCGCCCCGTTTCAGGGCCTCGAGCGCTGTCGCGCTGCCCATCGTCCATCCCACCACGGTGGTACTGTCGCGGCGGCGACGGAGGTACTCTCCGGCCAGGAAGATGGCAGGATCACAGCCGGCGACCGCGATGGCTCCTTCCACCGCCCGACGATCTCTGAGCAACTGGACCTGGACTCGTGTGCTGAGCCTCGCGCGGCCTCCAGAAGAACCAGGGCGCTTGATCATCAGCCCATCGGCTGGAACTGTGTAGTTCAGCACCTCGCCCAGAGCGGCCACTGGTCTGACCACCATGCGATCCCCGACCCGCGCGACTTTCACACGAACAGGCGCTGGATCGGCGGCATATTGATGAGACCCGGTCAGGTCCCCTTCGATGACTTCTCCGCTGGACACCAAACTGAACAGATCCTCCACCCGGCAATCAAACGCCCCTGCCAACCGAAGCGCCACTGCGGTCGTCGGCAGGTATTGATTCGCTTCAATGGCGTAGATCGCCTGCCTGGTGATCCCGGCCATGCTCGCCAAGGCACTCTGGGACAGCCCTTTGGCCGTTCGCAGACTCCTGAGACGATTCTCGATGTTACTGGCGGGCTCCGCCTTATTCTTCTCGCTCATAACGATTGACTCCTGTAACAGAAAGGCGTACAAAATGTCAAGTATTATGGCTTCAAGTGAAGTAGAACGTGATCTACGTACGCTGTTGAACCAGATCCAACGGATCGCTCCGTCCGATGCTTCGGTGCTGATCCGGGGAGGAACTGACTCTATCCGTAAAGCATTCGCTTCAAAAATCCATGCCTTGAGCTCTCGCCATAACGCGCCTTTCGTAGCCCTTGATTGCGACAGCCGAAATCATGCTGAACTTGAACGTCAGCTATTTGGAACCCAGAGCGAGATTGACGACTCGAAAGATTCAAATAATCATGGCCTGATCATCGCCGCGCACGGTGGGACCCTTTTTCTGGATGCCATCGAAGCCTGTAGAGGCAGGCTTCAGCTACGCTTGCATCGTGTGCTCGATCAGGGTCGGTCCTATGAGAGAAAAGGGATCGGTTCCATGAGCGCGAACGTACGCCTGATCGTCGGCACAGTATGCGACCTTGAAGAGCTTGTCCTTGCAGGTAAGTTCTTGGACAACCTACTCTACTCTATCAGCGCAGCCACACTTCGAATTCCTCTGCTGTGCGAACGGCAAGAAGAGGTTGTCCAGACAGTGGAACACCTATTGCAAACGCCGCCTCAGTAGACACGTTCGGCGATAATTCTCTCAGGCAGGAACGAGAAAAGGGCTGAGACAACCGATGTTCCAGCTGCCATAAGAACCTGTTTGGTGTTCGCGCATATGCTGGATGATGACTCAGGTTCACGATCTTGGGAGTCGAGCCGGCGATCCAGTGGCGGTTTGGCACCTTGACAATTTTGAGCAGAAAGCGTAACCGAATTTGCGTGGCGACCGGACCAATCACACTCTCATAATCTGGAGGCCACAATGAAACGAACGGTGGGAGTCCAGGCAAGCATCCTGACGCTTTTAATGGCGAGTAGCCTGGCTGTTTCTCTCGTGATCGCGGCCGATACCTCCCAAGAGAGAGCGGTCAAATACATCCTGGCGACAGTCCAAGCATTTCGGACTGTATATTCGAAAGCCATCGTTGAACATGTTCAGAAAGGGGGCGTCAGGCCTAGTGAAAATTGGCACAAAGATGATCATGCGATCATGCTGAATGCACAATTTGTGAAGGCGGCTGGCGCTGAGCTCAAAGACTTTGAATTGGGATTAATCGGGCTCACGCCGATCTACAAGTTCAACCTTCCCAAGACCCAGGCTGAAGCCGATGCCCTGAAAAAGATGATGGCCAGTCCGGACTTCAAGGTGCTCACATTTGCCGACGGCAACCAGTTCAAAGGCCTTGCGGCGGACCATGCGATCGTCCAAGCCTGCGTGGATTGTCACAATAGCCACCCGAGTAGTCCAAGGAAGGATTTTAAGCAGGGTGATCTGATGGGCGCGATCGTAGTCAGGATTAATAATAAGTGATAGTTAATCTTCCAAGGTAGAAGCTTGGATGTTTTTGCTATTCCGCTGTC
>VBOJ01000058.1 GCA_005877775.1 Nitrospirota bacterium
ACCTCTCGGTTGGCATAGAGTTCGACCAATTCCTGAGCCATTTCTTCAATGCCTTGTTTGACACGCGCCGTGGTGCGAGCCCAACTGGTACCGCCCAACCGGTCCATCCTGACGGCTTCTCCCTCCGCTCCCCGATAGCGTTGAACTTGATTCAACCGGTCGAGCGGCACGTAGAGCTTGTCGCCTCCGGCGAACTCCAGGATCAGGTAATCGCTCTCGAACCCCTGGACCGACAGCCGGCGGAGGCCCTGGTACCGGCCGATGCCGTGCTGGACGTGCACGACATAGTCTCCGACGTTCAGGTCTTCCAGAGACGACAAGAAAGTGGCGGTCTTGCTCTTCGGGGCGGGCCGATGGCGCATCCCCTTGGCGAAGAGTTCTTCTTCCGTGACGATCGCGAGCCGCCCCTCGGCAGAGACGAAGCCGGCCGAGAGGTCGCCTTGGAGCAGATAGAACGGCGGCTTGTCTTTCGACGAGGAGATCCCATGCTGAGGTTTCCAGCCGGCGGCTGGGAGATCGTGTTCTCCAAACAAGGCCAGCAACCGATCAACCTGGCCCCGGCTGCGGGCCACGATGAGCGCTGGCCCTGCGACACGGAGGCGATCGAGAATGGCGAGGGTGTCGCTGAACGGCGTACCGCGCTGGGCCAAGCCGACACTGTTCGGCGACTGGCTTGGGAATGTCACCACGGGCTGCCACGAATCGTCCAGGGAGGCGACAGGCTCCATGGCCAGACAGGGCCAGGAGCGAGTCGCGTTCAGGATGGTCTCCCAGGGCACGTAGAGCTGGTCAGGTGTCGGGTACGCGGCTTCTGCCGTCCCTCCGTGCCGATGGTAGGCTTCTTCCACTTCTTTCTGGAATTCCTTCGCCTTTTTGGCGAGGGCCTCAGGTTGATCCAGGACTAGGACTGGCATCTCGGGGAAATAGTCGAGCAGGGTTTCCAGGCTTTGATAGACCTCGCGGCCTCGCCACTCCGCATCCGGGGGGAGGGGTGTCAGCGCGGCAGGATGGTCGGCAGGGTAAATCAACTCGCGGGCCGGCAGCAGCCAGGCCTGGGTGAGCGTGGTCGTGGACTTCTGCGTCGTCGTGTCGAAGATTCGTACCGACTCGATGGTGTCGCCGAGAAACTCCACCCTCAGCGGATCAGGGTAGGCAGTCGAGTAGATATCCACGATGCCGCCTCTCACGCTGAACTCGCCGGGGATCTCCACGGCTGATCCCTGTCTGTATCCCAGTCGCAACAGGCCTGACACGAGCGTGGCCCGTTCCAGCGTTTCGCCTGGTCTGATCCGCAAGCAGGCGTCTGAGAGGACCGACGGGGGCAACAGCAACTGGATCAGAGCTGGGACGGACGTGACCAGCACGATGCGGGCTTGCTCCATGTGAGCGGGAGATGGCCCATCACCCGTTGCACTCGCAGACACCACGGGTAGCCGTGCCCCTCTCATACTCACCAGCCGGTGCAGCGTCTGCATCCGCCGCGCGATCAATTCGACGTGCGGAGGGGTTGCCTCATAGGGCAAGGTCTCCCACTCCGGGAACAGCGCCAGCGCCTCCGGTGAGAGGCCCAGCATGGCGTGGAAGAACTGGAGGTCCTCGTACAGCCGCTCGGCTGCCTCGTCGGAGCCCGTCACAATGAGCCAGGATTTGTTTGGGGCTTGATCCGCAAGCAGGGTCAGGGCGAACCCCGTTGTGCCCCCGTGCAGGCCCGTGAGACACGGTCTGCTTCGGCTGTCGCCCACGGCGTCCAAGATTGGTCTGAGAAGCCGGTCCCAATAGGCTCTTGATTGAGATGCGGTGGGCATGTGAGGACCGTTATACGGTAACTGTAACCATTAAATACGAGTTGTGTTGTCCGTGAGATCGGTTGAGTCAGTTTGGTCCGTTAACGGACCAAGCTGACGTAACGTTTTCCGCTTCACGTTTAACGTTTCAGGGTTAACGATTAACGTCTTTCAGGTCTTGAATCTTTTTCACAAGAGCCGTCGTGGAGACTCCCTGCACCAGCGGAATGGTTCGCACGGTCCCCCCGCGGGCTTCCACAATCTCACGGCCGATGATTTGGTCGGGCGCCCAATCGCCGCCCTTGACCAGGATGTCCGGTTGGAGGTCGGCAATGAGGCGTCCCGGATCCGGTTCATCAAAGAGCACCACGTAGTCCACGCAGGCCAGCGCCGCCAGTACTTCGGCGCGCTGTGCATCCGGCACGATGGGCCGTCCGGCCCCCTTGCTCAGCCCACGCAGGGACGCGTCCGAGTTCACGCCGACCACGAGCAGGTCGCCCAGGTCGCGGGCAGCCTGGAGATACCGAGTGTGACCGATGTGGATCAGGTCGAAGCAGCCATTGGTAAAAACGATTTTCTGGCCCTTCGCGCGCCGCTCGGCCAGGATCTTCTTGAGGTCAGCGTCGGGCTTGACCTTGTTGCGCATGGCGACATCTTACCCAAAGACCCATCAAAAATCCTAGCTCGCAGTTTGACGGGCGGTCACGCCGATCCGGGAGCACCCCGATGCTTGTCCTCCTGCGTCGGAATTGACTACACTATCCTCGTGACCGGCAGGCGCGTTGACGAATGGCTCACGCCCCGTAGCCGGTTCTGGGAGGAACCATGGCTGATCCGGGTGACGAGAAGGGAAGCAAAGCGTACAGTCTGTACACGTCCCTCCGACGGTACTTCGAACCGCTTCGCGAGCACTGGGACAAGCTCACTCCGGAAGAGCAGGCGGTGGTCATCAAGGAAGTGGAAGGGTTCTTGAATTCGGTGCGGTTACCCGAAGGCCGGCGGCCCGGGTGACCCGCGCGTTGCCGGGCGCCAAGAGCCGCCCGCGTCCTCTGTGCGGGTTATCCGAGTTGGGGGTACAACTTCTTGGTGCACGCGGGGCAGATGCTGTGGGTAAAGTTCGCGTCTGTATGGGCTTGAATGTAGCTCTCAATGTGATCCCAATGGCCTTGGCTATCGCGGATTTTGTTGCAGGAAGCGCAAATGGGTAACAGGCCCCGCAAGGTCTTGATGTTGTCCAGCGCGTCTTGAAGGGCCAGGATCAGTTTCTCCCGTCCCTCTTCGGCCTGCTTGCGCGCCGTGATGTCCAAGGCGATCCCGAGACACCCGGTAATGATCCCGTCCGGCGCGCGCATCGGCTCGATATAGGCCTGGAGCCATCGTCCACGAATCCTCATTTCGCAGCTACAGGGCTCGCCATGGAGCGCGACTTCATGGGCGGTGAGAGGAGGGCGTTCCGGATCGTCCTGGAAGTACTCCGTCACGGTGGTGCCGATCAGTTGGTTGGGGTCCAGCGTCAGAGGCTGAAGACCTGCGCCCTTCACGAACGTGATCCTGAGCTTGGTGTCGGTGATCCAGATGATCGCGGGCAATTGCTCCATCACGAGTTGAAGGCGAGCTTCGCTCTCCCGCAGTGCTTCTTCGGCCCGCATCCGCGCGCGACGGTCCCTGGCTTCTCGTAGTTCCCGCTCGATAGCCGGGCACAGTCGCTTGAGGTTGTTCTTCATCAGGTAATCGTGGGCACCGGCCTTCATCGCGACCACGGCTGTCTCTTCCCCGATGACCCCGGACACGATGATGAAAGGAACATCCAGCCCCTTGTCCTTGAGCAGGTCCAAGGCCGTCAGGCCGCTGAACCTCGGCATGGACCAATCGGCGAGCACCAACTCCCACTTCTGTTGATCAAGGGCCGCGCTCATGGCCTCGGGGGTATCCACCCGCTCAAACGTCGGAGCATAGCCGCCTTGCTGCAGCTCACGGAGGAGCAAGACGGCGTCATCCTCCGAATCCTCGACAATCAAGACGCGAAGCGGTTTGCTCATGTTACGCCGACCTTGGGACCGGTGCGGGTTCGTTCAGGACGAGCCAGTACAACCCCAATTGCCGCACGGCCTCAGTAAACTGGGCAAAGTCCACCGGCTTGGGGATGTAGCTGTTGGCGGAGTGCCGATAACTCTCAATGACGTCGCGGCCCTCTTTGGAGGAAGTGAGGACCACGACTGGCAGGAGCGCGGTTCGCGGGTCAGCGCGTAGGCGTTGTAGCACTTCGAGCCCATCAACCTTAGGGAGTTTCAAATCCAGCAGGATGAGCTGAGGCATCACCCTCAGGTCTCGCCCTGCGTAGGCTCCCCTAGCGAAGAGATAATCCAATGCTTCGGCCCCGTCGCGCGCCACGACCACCTCGTTCTGAATCTTGTTCTGCTTGAGGGCGCGGAGGGTCAGCGCTTCGTCGTCCGGGTTGTCTTCTACCAACAGGATCATTTTCTTCGTCATCGGGAGACTCCGATTGGCTGGCTTCCCTCAGGCAGGTGCAAGGTAAAATAAAAGGTCGCGCCTTGCCCCACCAAACTTTCCGCCCAGACGCGGCCTCCGTGCCGACGAATGACGCGTTTGACGGTGGCCAGGCCGATGCCCGTGCCCTCGAATTCCTTGTTGGAATGAAGGCGCTGGAAAGCCCCGAAGAGCTTGCCGGAGTAGGCCATGTCGAAGCCCGCTCCGTCGTCGCGCACGAAATAGGCCGGTGTGCCGTTCTGTCGGTCGACCCCGAATTCGATCCTGGTCCTGGGTTGCTTGCTTGTAAATTTCCACGCGTTCCCGAGCAGGTTCTCCAGCGCCACCCGTAGAAGATGCGCATCGCCCTTCGCGACGACCCCGTCCGCGATCGCAAAGGCCACCTGGCGGTCCGGCTGGGTCCTTTTCAGGTCAGTGGCGATGGAGCGGGCCAGCGCGCTCAGGTCGACAGGCTCTCGCCGCATTTCCTCGCGGGTGACGCGCGCCAGATTCAGCAAGTCGTCGATCAGCTGACCCATCCGCTGAGTAGCCTCGCGAACACGTCGCAGATAGTCCTTGCCCTGGAGGCCCAGCTTGTCGCCGAGGTCTTCGAGCAGCGCCAGGCTGAAGCCGTCGATGCTCCGGAGGGGCGCGCGCAGGTCATGCGAGACGGAGTAGCTGAATGATTCCAGCTCTTTGTTGGCCGCCTCGAGCTGCGCGGTCCGCTCGAGCACGCGCTGCTCGAGCGCAACGTTGAGCCGATGAATCTCCTCATCCGCCCGCTTGCGTTCGGTGAGGTCGCGTGTGACCTTGGCGAAGCCTTGGAGCTGGCCGGCTTCGTCGTGCAGGGCTGTCAGGACCACGTTGGCCCAGAAGTGGGAGCCGTCCTTGCGGACCCGCCAGCCTTCGTCCTCCACGCGGCCCGCCGTACGCGCTGTCTGCAGCAGTGACTCCCGTTTGCCGGCGGCGCGGTCCTCCTGGGTATAGAGGCAGATCAGGGACTGGCCGATAATCTCCGCGGCGGCGTACCCTGTCACGCGTTGAGCGCCCGCATTCCAGGTCTGCACGAGGCCCGTCGAGTCCAGCAGGATGATCGCATAGTCCTGAACTTGCTCCACGAATAGCCGGAAGCGCTCCTCGCTTTGCTGGACGGCCTGCTGATACAACTGCTCACTGAGCCGGAACAGATCAACGAACACAGAGACCTTCGTCTGCAGGACTTGGGGGACCACCGGCTTGAAGAGGTAATCGACGGCGCCGCTGGACAGGCCTCGGAACACGTCCGCATCCATGGTGTCTACGGCCGAGAGAAAAATGATCGGCGTATAGCGGGACCGCGCACGTTGACGAATCAACGCCGCCGTCTCAAACCCATCCAACCGTGGCATCCGCACGTCGAGCAGGATGAGGGCGAAGTCTTGCTGAAGGAGATGACGTAGAGCGTCCTCACCGGACTCAGCCTTCACAATCTTTCTTCCTGGTCCGGCGAGGATCGTCTCCATTGCCATGAGACTCCTCGGATCGTCATCGACCAGGAGGATGTTCGCCGTGATCGCCGGCGTCAGCGCCACCGGACTTGATGGTCGATCGGGCTCGACGGGGGCCACAGTGCCTGGCTTAACTTCGGTCAAGGGCATGGGATGGCTTGGTTGTGTCATCGTCTGACCGTCTTTTTCTTCCCAAAGAGCCAAATGCGCAACAGCGCCAGCAGTTCTTCGGTATTCACCGGTTTAGCGATGTAATCGGACGCCCCGGCTTGCAGGCAGCGTTCTCGGTCGCCCTTCATCGCTTTCGCCGTGAGGGCCAGGATCGGCAACAGCCGATGCTTGGGATTTTGCCGGATTTGGTGCATCGTCTCGTACCCGTCCATCTCCGGCATCATAATGTCCATCAAGACCACATCGAGGTCCGGATCTTCATCGACCTTCACAATAGCCTCTCGACCGGTCTCACAACTCACCACCTCAATGCCGTGAACCTCGAGGAGGCTGGTGAGCGCGAAAATGTTGCGGATGTCATCATCGACCACCAGCACCTTCTTGCCTATTAGGGCGTCGTCGCTCTGGCGCACCTTCTCCAACATCCGCTGTTTGTCCGGCGGCAATTGGGCCGTGACGAGGTGCAGGAATAATGTGGCCTCATCCAGCAGCCGTTCTGGGGATTGCACGCCTTTCAGCACGATGCCCTGGGACAGTTCCCGCAAACGAATTTCTTCCTCATCAGTGAGTTCCTTGCCCGTGAACACGATCACCGGCAAGTCACGCATCGCCGGGGTCTGCCGCATCCGTTCCAAGAGCTCGAACCCCGAGATGTCCGGCAGGCGCAAATCGAGCACGACGCAGTCAAACGACTTCTGACTGATGGCTTCCCACGCGCGAGCGCCGTCTTCGGCCATGGTGATGTCAACCTCGTCATGGTTGAGTAACTCACTGAGACCCTGACGTTCGATGTCATTATCTTCTACTAGGAGAAGCTGCTTCCGCCGCGGCTTGGTATAGCCCAGCAACCGCTCGAACGCGCCCCCCAGTTCTTGGGCGGTGGCAGGCTTGAGCAGGTAGGCGAAGGCCCCGTGGCCGAGGCCGTGCAGGCGGTCTTCCTCAACCGTTAGGATTTGAACCGGGATGTGTCTGGTCTCCGGATCCTGTTTCAAGTGGCTCAACACCGTCCAGCCCAGCATGTCGGGCAGGAAGATGTCGAGGGTGATCGCAACAGGCTTGTATTGGCGAGCCAGGGCGAGGGCCAATCGGCCGTAGGCCGTCACCACGCCTTTCAATCCATTCTCGCGGACCATGCCCAGCAACACGCGTGCGTAGTGCGAATCGTCCTCCACGATCAACACGGCCGGCTCGCCCGGAATGAGTGTTTCACGATCGTCCGGGATGTCCTCGGGCGTGTCCGCCCTCTGCACCAGCAGAGCCGCCGGCTCAGGAACCTTGGGCATCGTGCGTGCCGCATCCCCCGCGACGCCCATATAGGCCTCCGGCAAGTACAACGTAAACGTGCTGCCCTCGTTCTGCGCGCTCACCAGCCTGATCTCGCCCCCTAACAGCATAGCCAGCTCTCGGCTAATCGCCAGTCCTAACCCGGTGCCGCCGTATCGGCGACTTGTGCCGGCTTCCGCCTGCTGGAATGCTTCAAAGATGATTTTTTGTTTTTCCTGAGGAATGCCGATACCGGTATCTTTGACTTCGAAGGCAACCACGTTCGGGATGGTGGTAAGCACCGAGTGCTCCAGGCTCCAGCCGGTCATCGCGCGCCTGATCCGGAAGCTGACCTGCCCGTGCGATGTGAACTTGAAGGCATTGGACAGCAGATTCTTCAACACCTGCTGCAGGCGTTTGAAATCGGTGACCAGGCCGCGCGGAAGTTGCGGGTCGATTTCGATGTGGAACGCCAGTTGGCGCGCATCCGCCACGTGGCGGAAGCTTCGCTCCACCGCCTCACGAACTTTCACGAACGGCACCTGTTCCGGTTCGACCGTCACGGTGCCGGACTCGATCTTGGACAAATCGAGAATGTCGCTGATCAAATTCATCAAATCGGCGCCAGCGGCGTGGATGTTCTTGGAGAACTCCACCTGCTTATTGCTGAGGTTACCCTCCGGATTTGTGCCGAGCTGCTGGGCCAAGATCAGGATGCTGTTGAGCGGCGTGCGCAGCTCGTGGGACATGTTGGCCAGAAATTCGGACTTGTACTTCGAGGCCAGCGCCAGCTCTCTGGCTTTTTCCTCCAAGGCATATCGCGCTTGCTCGATCTCTCGGTTCTTACGCTCCACTTCGGCGTTTTGCTCGGCGAGCTGTTGGGCTTTCGTTGCCAATTCCTCGTTGGTCTGTTGCAGCTCTTTTTGTTGCACCTGCAGCTCGGTCGACTGTTTCTGTGACTTTTGCAGCAAGCCCTCGGTTCGCATCGTCGCCTCGATCGTGTTCACCACCACGCCGATGGTTTCCGTCAATTGAGAGAGAAACACGAGGTGAGTCGGCGTGAATTCCGCCAAGGAGGCGAGTTCGATCACCGCCTTCGTCTGTCCCTCGAAGAGAACGGGCAACACAATCAAGTTGCGCGGCGACGCTCCTCCCAGGGCGGATCTGATACGGACGTAATCCGGCGGGAGATCGGTGAGATGGATCGGACGTTTCTCGACCGCGCATTGACCGACGAGCCCGGCGCCGAGCGGCCATTGGGCCTGCGCGTCTGAATTTCCCCCGTACGCGTAGTTGGCCAGCATTTTGAGGCACGCGCCGCTCTCGGCCCTGTCCATCTGGTAGATCGCACCAGATTGCGCATGGACCAATGGAGTCAATTCGGAAAGCAGCATCTGGCCGACGGTCACCAAATCGCGCTGTCCCTGCATCATGCGGGTGAACTTGGCCAGGTTGGTCTTCAGCCAGTCCTCTTCGGTGTTCTGGTCGGTGGTGGCGCGGAGCGTCTTGATCATCGCGTTGATGTTGTCTTTGAGCTCCGCGACCTCGCCGCGCGCCTGCACCTGAATGGAGCGGGTCAGGTCGCCTTGTGTCACCGCCGTGGCAACTTCGGCGATGGCCCGGACCTGTGTCGTCAAATTCGCGGCGAGCGTGTTGACGCTGTCGGTGAGGTCCTTCCAGGTGCCGGCCACGCCGGGTACGAGCGCCTGCCCGCCCAGGTTGCCGTCGGTGCCGACCTCGCGCGCCACCCGGGTCACCTCCGCCGCGAACGCGTTCAACTGGTCTACCATCGTGTTGATGGCTTCTTTCAACTGTAAGATTTCGCCGCGGACGTCCACCGTGATCTTCTCCGACAGGTCTCCGTTGGCCACCGCAATCGTCACGTCGGCGATGTTGCGCACCTGATTGGTCAGATTGCTCGCCATCGCGTTGACGTTGTCGGTAAGGTCCTTCCAGGTGCCGGCCACTCCGGGCACGAGCGCCTGCCCGCCCAGCTTGCCGTCCGTGCCGACCTCGCGGGCCACCCGGGTCACCTCCGCCGCGAAGCTCCGTAACTGGTCCACCATCGTGTTGATGGCTTCTTTCAACTGTAAGATTTCGCCGTGCACGTCCACCGTGATCTTCTTCGACAGGTCTCCGTTGGCCACCGCAATCGTCACGTCGGCGATGTTGCGCACCTGGTTGGTCAGATTGCTGGCCATGGAATTCACGTTGTCGGTGAGGTCCTTCCAGGTGCCGGCCACGCCGGGCACGAGCGCCTGCCCACCCAGCTTGCCCTCCGTGCCGACCTCGCGGGCCACCCGGGTCACCTCCGCCGCGAAGCTTCGCAACTGGTCCACCATCGTGTTGATCGTGTCCTTGAGCTGCAGAATCTCGCCGCGGACGTCCACCGTGATCTTCTTCGACAGGTCCCCCTTGGCCACCGCAATCGTCACGTCGGCGATGTTGCGCACCTGGTCGGTCAGATTGCTGGCCATGGAATTCACGTTGTCGGTGAGATCCTTCCAGGTGCCGGCCACGCCGGGCACGAGCGCCTGCCCGCCCAGCTTGCCCTCCGTGCCGACCTCGCGGGCCACCCGGGTCACCTCCGCCGCGAAGGCATCAAGCTGTTTCACCATCTCGTTTACCGTTCTTGCCGTGCTCAGGAACTCCCCCCTGAGCGGGTGGCCTTCCGCTTCCAAAGACACGGTTTGCGTGAGATTGCCCTTCGCCACCGCGCCAATCACCCGCGCCATCTCGCTAGTGGGGCGGACCAGATCGTCGATGAGTTCATTGATCGCCTCGACATTGCTTTCCCACGCGCCACCGGCCTCTGAAATCGACGCACGCTCCAACAGTCTGCCTTTTTTGCCGACAACATGGCTGACCCGCTTGAACTCGGCGGCAATTTTGGCGTTCATTTCGATGATGCTGTTCAGTTCGTCGGCAATCTTTCCACTGATGCCCGTCCATTCGACCGGCAGACGAGCGGTCAAGTCACCTCTCTTGACGGCCTTGAGCACGTGCAGCAGCATCTTGGCATCCGGCATGTCACCAGTTTTCACATCAGGACCATTGTTGCCGGCCATTCTCTCTCTCCTTTACGCTTGATTCGAGGCTTTGGTTACGGCCTTCATGAAGCTGTCTTCGCACGTCATGAGCACGAGGCCCAGCGCGGACCCCCCACCCTTCGTCCTCACCTCGACCTGTCGTGGGCCGCGTCTGTCGCAGCGCCCCTCCGCTCGCTTCTGCAGGTGGACGATCACAGCAGCGACCCAAATCGAAGCAAAGACCAGAACAGGGCTTGCTCCTGAGAACCAGGTACTCAGGCCAGGAGGAGACAGGATGGAGCCGAGCAGGGTCAAGACCATACAACCTGCGACGACCCGGAGCGTGGGCCGTCGAGGGGGCGGCCAGGCGGAGCCTAAGACTGGGGCCACATAGAGCATTGGCACCGGCACCTACTGCAGAATCCAAACCTCCAGGGCAAAGATGCCGCCGGTAGGGCTGCTATTCCGCATCCAACGGGGAGGCTGTTGTATTGAGGATGCATAAGGCTTCCTACCTTTTATAGAGGAAACAAGAGCAAATGCCGTGCCTTCGAATCGCTCTTCACAGAAGATTGCAAAAGATTTCATAGATTTACGAGGTGGCGTCTGGTCAAGGTTTCACTAGGGGGAACCCGTAGGGTACAGAGAATGCCAAAGCTGAACGGGGCAGCCAGAGCCCCTCTGGAGGCAAGGCGGGCAGGCTCCTGCGTGGCGGCTACGTGGTCTGCAGCTTGGGCGGGGTGGACAGTGAAAAGTCCAGGTACCAGTTTTTCGTGGGCCAGGCTGGGGAAGGCAGGGAAGGACCATCGGCTTTCAGGAGCAGCTCAATCCACGGCACCGCCCGTTCCCGGTCCGTCAGCGGATCAGGCCAAGGAATGAGGGGAGCGGTGTCAATCGGGACGAGGCTCTCGGCGCCAACAAAGGCCAGAACATAATTGTTAACCTGCACACCGATCCCCCTGATCCGTTCAAGCAGCGGCTTCGTGATGTACACAAATAAGTGTCGCTGGTCGAGGTCACCGAGCGTGCCCAGCAGACGTTCTGGGGATGGGTGCCTCCTTTGCTTCGAGGGCACGGCTGCGCGAATTTCCCCATCCGGATTTCGGGACCACAGACGGCTCTTCACTCCCACGATTCTGCCTTCTTCGTCTCCACGTTCCCAGATCGGATCGCCGTCACGGCCTGTCAGGCAAAGGGTCGGACTGGAGTCAGGACTCTGGATGGTCATGATTTGTACCAGGATTCGGAAATGCTCCATTTCTTGAGGAGAACGCCCTTGTCTCAGTTGTACGAAGACACCCGCCTCGCTCAATGGGTTCGCGCAGTCCTTGAAGAACTCCAAACGGGCAAGTTGTTGCTCGACCGCCTCCAGTTGCCTCAGCATCAGCCTCTCGAGCTGCGAGCCGAACTGTTCAAGAAATGAAGCCCATGCCGACTCCGACATCGGGACGCTCAAGTCCTGTGTCGGGAGGCGCAGCGCCGCCGGATTGTCGAGCAGAAGCCGCAACCGTTTCCGGGTGAACACTTCCACATAGCCAAGCCCTCGCTCTTTGCCTGCCCGGATGAGGGCGTCTTCCTCAGCCGACGTGAGTTCGACGTTCGTGAAGAAGACAAAGGCGTTGAGGGTCGGGTTTTCGGTCAGGGCTGCCTGCAGATCATCACAAAATTTGCGCGCGACCCATCGTCTGTCTTCGGGGGAATCGGTGACAACATCACGAAAGCCGACCGCCCCCCAGACTTGACAGCCACTGGTCGTCCCTCGCTTCAACATTGCTGCCTCCACGTCGCGGAAGGAAAGGCGTGCATGCTCGTCTATCATCGCAAATCGGGTGTTGTGTGTACAAGGCGAGGGGCTCTTATCGCTCTTGTGCTCTCATTGGGAGTTGGGCCGTTCGTTCCGTCATCCGCTGCGGAAACCGAGAAGGAGAAGACGACCGCTGAAACGGTGAGGCGTGAGGAGTCAGTGCGTCGTTGCGTCGTATGTGTCCTCCGCGACGGCTCGACGGCTCGACTGAGACTCGCCGAAGTCTGAGCTCGCCGAAGTCAGACGCGGCACGCGAAAGACGCTTCTCCCCTCGCGCCTAACGCCTCACCCCTTACGCCTAACGGAGAGAAACGTATGGCTCTGAAACCGGCGACCAATGCCGAGGCGGAAGCGGTCATGAAGGCTGTCAAGAAGACACAAGAGAAAGAGAAATAGTCCGGACCCCGAGCTTACGCGTGACGGTCTTTCCGCGCAAAGATCAGTCACCCCGCCGGGTTACTTCTATTCTTCCGGAATCGCACCGAGGCGCATCACGCTCGCGCCGTGCTTCTCGATGATCGCATCCATGGCGGCCATGGCCTTCGTGGTGCGCTGGTCGAACAGGCTCTCGGTCGCGGGTGTAAGGTCGGAGAGCGAGAGGCCGACCAGCCGGTAACATGTTCGTGGGGCGATCAGACTCCGGAGGGCGTCGCGAATGTCGCGCCACATGAGCGGGTCGTAGTTGAGCGGTTCGGCAAAATGACGTTGTCGCGTCGTGATCTTGAACTTCGCGTCCTTGAGCTTCACGGTGAAGGCGCCGGCTGCTAAGCCCTCCACTCTCAATTCGTGGGCCAGGGTGCTGAGGAAGCCGCGCACCGTCCCTTCCAGGAAGGTCAGATCGTCCGTGTCCTGGTCGAAGGTCGTCTCATGTCCCAGGCTTTTTTGATCTCGGTCCGGCACCACCGGCTCGTGGTCCTCGCCGCGCGCGAGCGCTTGCATGACCGGGAAGTGCCTGCCCCAGAGTTGGCGAAGAGACGGTTCGTGTCGGGGATGCAGCAGCTCGCCGACCCGATGAATGCCCAGATGCTCCAGTTGCGCGGCGGTCTTGGGGCCGATCCCTGGCAGTGACCGGACCGGCTGCAGGGCTAGAAAGGCTGCCTCCGTCCCTGGTTCGACGGCCACCAGGCCGTCCGGCTTGTGGGCGTCGGCGGCAACCTTAGCGATCGTCTTGCCGGTTGCGATGGCCACCGTGCAACACAGACGGGTCGCCTCGAAGATTGCGTCTTTGACTGCACGGCCGAGTGCTACCGGGTCTCGGTGCAGGGATTGGAGAGCAGTCGTGTCGGCATAGAACTCGTCGATGCTGGTCCACTCTGTGGTGGGAAAGAGCCGATCCGTCACTTCTCGCATCCGCTCATGCATACGTTGGTAGAGCGGACGATCCGAGGGAACCAGGACGAGATCGGGGCAGAGCCTGAGTGCGTGAGCCGTCGGCATGGCCGCTTTGACGCCGAACCGGCGGGCCGGATAGCTGGCGGAAGTGATGATGCCGCGGGGCGGCGACGACCCGACAGCCACCAGCTTCCCGACGAGAGCCGGATTTGCGACGATGGCCGAGGAGGCAAACATCGCGTCCACGTCGCCGAAGACAATCTGGCGCGACCACCGAGCCATACGAACTCGTCAATCGTCATTCGTCACGGGTCATTCGTTGCTTGTGACGGAAGCAAGCCGTGCTGCTCTCTCAAAAATCCAGTTCCATTTGGATGGTCTGCCCAGCCGCCCGATTCTCGGTCCGAACACTTTTTACGTTTGACCTGTGACTTTTGCCTTGCGCGAGGACCTCTCGCAGCGTTCCGCAGCAGGCTCCGCACCGGTGCCGGCTTGGCCGAATGGTGCGCTTCTGCCGTTCGTAGGCTCTGCCGCACCGCTGGCACTGCCAAACATATTTAGCAAAAGCCTGCGCCTCTTTGGCAAGAGAGTGGTAGATCGTGATTCCCAGGAACCCACCCCGATTCATCTCAGTCATCTTCATGAGAAAGTCCGGTCCATGGTTCGGTCGTCGCTTGAGCACGTCGAACTGCCATTGGTGAATCATCTCATGCGCGAGCGTGCTCAGGGTTTCCTGCTCGACGTAATGGCTTCTCTCAGACAGTCGTTGGAGCAATGGGAGTGACAATCGAATCAAGCGGCGTTCGGGTCTGGTGTCGGTACCCAGCTGCGTCTTGGCTCGTGGCCCGACGTGACTGACGAACATTCCGGCGGAAGCAGTCAGGCGACGGCTCCAGATAATCTCAACGGGAGGGAGCGCGCCGCGAAAGTATCTACCGTTCAGCTCCCTCCAGAGAGCTTGCAGCCGTTCGACCGAAGGCAGTCCGGGCGAAGGCCCCGTCATGATGGCCTCATGAAAACAGATTCGCTGGCAGAGTGCAATGCCTTGTGGAGGGTATGGCAGGCGGAATCAGCGGTCCCGCAGGACGCTCAAAAAGGTTAGCCAACGCCGCCGCAGGGACGTGAGGAACCTTCCCGCTTGCACCCGTTGCTGATAAGAAGCAACGGGTACCCGGTACGTGAGGATTCTGACGGGTACCCATTGCCTGGCCTCGTGCAATGGGTGTTGAGAACAAAGTTGGGGACCTTTTTCAGCGTCCTGCCAGTTCTTCGAGCACGGCCGCGGCAAGCAGCGGTACCATGATTTCGTGATGGCCGATCAGCGTATAGCCATGGCCGCCTTTCTGGGTCGGCCGCTTAACCACATTCGTTGTCGGGCGGTAGTGGGGTAGGAAGTCCATATTCACGGTCGTGATGTCGTTCAGCGCGTGACCCAGGTTGCGACCCAGGGTGACGGTCTTGAGAAAGACTTCCGGAAGGATTACCGCGGAGCCCAGGTTCAGGTACACGCCGCCTTCCATCCCGGCCACGACGGCTGCCAGCCTTCGAAA
>VBOJ01000059.1 GCA_005877775.1 Nitrospirota bacterium
CGAGGATCGGGTTCAGGCCGACTTTGGTGGGGTGCGCCCCCATCCCGATGATGACCGGGCGTCCTCGGCGGTAGGCTTGAACGATAGCCTGCGCGACGGCGCGCAGGGTCTTAACCGCCAGGATGTCAGGGAGAGTTTCGAGGAACTTCTTGAATGACCCGCCATGCTGCCAGGGCGAAGAAAAATCGGCCAGCCGCACTTTACTCTGTCGGCGGCCCAGTGGATAGGTCTTCAGCTTGGACAGGTCGATGGGCTTGAGGGGGGCGCGGCTTTTATCAGGGAG
>VBOJ01000197.1 GCA_005877775.1 Nitrospirota bacterium
GCAAACTGCGGATCGATGACGAGGATTATCTGATCCTGAAGGAAGAAGATGTCCTCGGAGTCTTTACCACGAAGTAGTGAGAGACGCTCTCACCACGTAGCACATCACGATAACCAACGATTTTAATGGAGGAAGCCGATGGCAAAGCAGTTACTGTACAGTGACGCGGCACGAGCCGCCATTCTGAAGGGGGTAAACCAGCTCGCCGAGGCGGTGAAAGCCACCCTCGGCCCAAAGGGTCGCAACGCGATCCTGGACAAGAAGTTCGGCGCACCCACGATCACGAAGGACGGCGTGACCGTTGCAAAGGAAGTTGAACTGAAGAACCCCTATGAGAACATGGGCGCGCAACTGGTTCGTGAGGTGGCGAGCAAGACCAGTGATGTGGCCGGTGACGGCACGACCACCGCGACGGTGCTGGCGCAAGCCATCTATCGCGAGGGCGCCAAGAACATCACGGCGGGCGGGAATCCGATGGAGATCAAGCGCGGGATTGATCGCGCGGTTGAAGTCGTCGTGCAAGAACTCAAGAAGCTGAGCAAGCCGTGCCAGGCCAAGAAGGAGATTTCGCAGATCGGCACGATCTCCGCGAACAACGATTCAACCATTGGCGACTTGATCGCTGAAGCCATGGAGAAGGTCGGCAAGGACGGGGTCATCACGGTCGAGGAAGCCAAGTCCATGTCCACCTCGTTGGACGTGGTGGAGGGCATGCAGTTTGACCGCGGGTACATCTCCCCCTATTTCGTGACCAACGCTGAGCGCATGGAGGCGTCCCTCGAGGAGCCATTCATGCTCATCCATGAGAAGAAAATCAGCGGCATGAAGGACCTGCTCCCCCTGTTGGAGCAAGTGGCCAAGATGGGCAAGCCGCTCGTGATCGTCGCCGAGGAAGTGGAAGGCGAGGCCCTGGCTACCCTGGTCGTGAACAAGCTCCGTGGCACGCTCAACGTCGCCGCAGTGAAAGCGCCCGGGTTCGGTGATCGTCGGAAAGCCATGCTTGAGGACATCGCCATCCTGACCGGTGGCCAGGTGATCTCCGAGGAGCTGGGTTTGAAGCTCGAGAACATCAAGCTGACGGATCTCGGACGGGCCAAGCGGGTCACGATCGACAAGGACAACACCACCATCGTGGAAGGATACGGCGACCCGAAGAAGATCGAAGGCCGCGTGAAGCAGATCAAAGCCCAGATCGAGGAAACCACGTCCGACTACGACCGGGAGAAGCTCCAGGAGCGCCTGGCCAAGATCGTCGGCGGCGTGGCAGTCATCAACGTCGGCGCTGCAACCGAAACCGAGATGAAGGAGAAGAAGGCCCGGGTCGAGGACGCCCTGCACGCCACCAAGGCGGCTGTCGAAGAAGGGATCGTACCGGGCGGTGGAGTAGCCTTCCTGCGCTGCATTCCGGCGTTGGATGGTTTGAAAGTGCCGCTCGAGCAAGAGGTGGGCGTGAAGATCGTCCGACGGGCGCTGGAAGAACCGATCCGTCAGATCGTCGAGAACGCCGGCGTGGAGGGATCGGTGGTGGTCGACAAGGTCCGGAAAGAGAAAGGCTCCTACGGCTTTGACGCCCAATCCGAGCAGTACGTGGATATGATGCAGGCCGGAATCATTGACCCGACAAAGGTGACGCGCTGTGCCCTGCAGAACGCGGCTAGCGTCGCGGGCCTGATGCTCACCACCGAGGTCATGATCACCGATCTGCCGGAGGAGAAGAAAGAGCCGGCCATGCCGGGCGGCGGCGGTCATATGCATGACATGTATTAAGAACAGAGCGAATCGCTGATATCGAATAGCTATCAGCAGTCACGCACAAGGCCGAGCGGCATCAGATGCCGCTCGGCCTTCTTGTTTCTTCCACCGCTGCCACAGAGTTCCTCACCTCGTGTCTTTCATTCTCGCCAAGGCTGCCTTGAGCAGGCGGGAGCGATTCGGCGAGTAAAACAAGCTTCGGAAAATCCGGTGTACGCTGGTGGTGTGCCGGCGATAATCTACGACGAACCTGTTCATGGCAGCCTGTCTGTCGCGAGGCGAATAGCCCAACCGAATCGCGCAGCGTATTAATTCATCCGGCGCCTCCGGCAAGGCATGGGTCTGGAGATCATGCACCATCTGCAGCTTATGCTCCACGTCGCGCAGGAACAGGTACCCCTGCGTAAGCACCGCTTGCTCGGCGCCTGACAACAACCCACAGCGTCTGAACCGAATCAGCGTTCCCATTGTGCTTCGATCGAGAATGGCGGACAACCGCCCCCCGCACAGCACCTGGATCGCCTGCACAATAAACTCGATCTCCCGGATGCCCCCGATGCCCAGCTTGACGTTTCGGCGCTCGTGTCCACGTGTGACCATCTTGTCGTCAATCATCTCCTTGACCGCCTTCACCTGACGGATGACATCCGCTGCGGCACGGCTCCCCTCCCGGCCGTCTCGCGACCCAAAGACAAACGGCTTTACGAGACGCAGGAAGGTTTGTCCCACAGCCCGCGCGCCGGCGATCGGCCAGGCCTTCAGGAGAGCCAGACGTTCCCACTCTTGCCCCCGCGTCCGGTAGTACCGCTCGTAGTCAGCCAGCGGTCTGGCCAGCCGACCCACGGAGCCCTCGGCGCGAAGCCGAAGATCCACCCGGAACACGTAACCTTCCTGCGTCACATCGGCCAGCGTCTTCGTGAGATTCCGCGCAAGGTACTCAAAGTACTCTTCGTTGGGAATCGAACGGTGGACCGGCTGGGTCCCCTTCGAGTCGCGTGGCCTGGTCGGTTGCGTCGCCCCGTCATCAGACGCATAGACATAAATCAGGTCCACATCGGAGCTGAAGTTCAGCTCGCCGCCTCCAAGCTTGCCCATCGCGACCACCGCAAATCCGGTCTGCACCAGCTTCCCGTTCCGGTCCCGATGCATCGGCGTTCCATACTGATGTTGTAGATTCGCCTCGACAATTTCATAGGCAACCTGGATCAGAATGGACGCGAGGTCGGAGAGCGCGGCAGTCGCCTCAGGCACATCAGCCAACCGGAGAAGATCCCGCACTCCAATCCTGAGCATCTCACGACGTTTGAACCGACGGAGGGTTTCCATCTTGAGTTCAACCGAGGTCAGATTCTCAATGATGGCCCGCAGTGCCCGTTCTAACGCGGAACGCGACGGCTTCCTGGTCAGCACCTGCTCTTCAGCCAGCCAATAGACTAGCAACGGATCCCTGATGAGCGTCTGCGCGAGAGAAGCACTGTTCCCGAAGATCGTGCTCAGGACGTGAAGCATCCGAGGCGAGTCACCCAAATAGCCGAAGAGCTGGATACGGTTCACCCCGGCTTGGAGAAACCGCTCCCAATGGTTCAGCGCTTGATCAGGATCCGCCGTGCGGGATACGGCTGCCAGCAGCTTCCCCAGGATCTTAGCCAGCAGCTCTCGGGAACGAGGTTCACCGGCCATCACCTGGATATTGGCGTCGGCTCGCTTCAGGTCCTCAAACCCATAGGGCTCCAGGAGCTCCGCAACATTCTCTGCCGTGAGGCCGGAGGCAAGGAGCAGGGGGGCTGGATTGGGTGATGCTCGGGCCATGTTGAGGGATTATACCGGTGCGCTCTGCCACAGACAATGAATCAGCATTCCGGTATACTCGCTAGGGTCATTGGAGAATTCCGTGTCACGAGACGACCTGCTTCAGACGCTGCGGCCCCTCTGCCCCGAAGTGGATCAGGACGTAGTCCAGGACTTTGTGTCGCGGATGGACCCCGACTACTTCAACTCGTTCGATTGGCATGAGATTGCCCGCCATATCACCCTCGCCGGGCGCCTCGACCTGGATCAGCCCTGCCAGGCTGGCTTCAAGACCAGGGAGGGCGGGCTCTTCGAGATTGTCGTGGTGGCCTATGATTACTTTTCAGAGTTCGCCACCATCTGCGGGCTCCTGTCGGCCTTCGGTCTCGACATCCGGGAAGGCCAAGTCTTCACCTTTGCGGAGGCGCAACCATCTCCGGCTTCGCTTCGGGTAGGATCGGTACCGCTCAGGAACCGTCGGCGAGGCCGAGCCGGACTAGCCCGCAAGAAGATCGTGGACCGCTTCCTGGTGCGGCCTGCATCGGGGAAGCCCTTCACATCCTCTCAGCAGCAGCGCTTCATTGACGAGCTTGCCAGCATGGTCCGGCTTCTGGATGAGCACCGATTTCAGGATGCCCGCCACCACGTGAATCGGCGACTCATCGAAACGCTCGGCCAAGTACGAGCCACCTTTACCGGTCTTCTCCATCCCGTGCAGATCCGGTTCGACAACGAGCAGTCCGCGACCGACACTGTCATGGATATCCGATCCACCGACACCCCCGCATTCCTGTACACCTTTGCGAACGCGCTGGCCATGCGAGGCATCTACATCTATAAGGCCAGGGTTGGGCACGTCGGCGCAGACCTACATGACCGTTTCTATGTCCGTGACCGACAGGGGCAGAAGATCCTGGACCACGCAGCGCAGCAGGAATTGAGAGCCACCGCGGTCCTCATCAAGCAGTTCACCCACATGCTGACGTGGGCCCCGGACCCTGGGAAAGCAATCGAATACTTCGACCAGTTTCTGGATCGGATTCTGCAAGAGGCGGGAGCCTCGAAGGGCGGAAAAGCGTTGACCATGCTCAAGAACAAAAAGACCCTGACCCTGCTGGCCCGCCTCCTCGGCAGCAGCGACTTCTTGTGGGAAGACTTTCTTCGACGGCAACATGCCAACCTGCTTCCCGTTCTGGAGGATTACCAGACCTCCCCCTTGATTCGGCCAAGGTCTGCCATGATCCGGGAGCTGCGCCAGCGGCTGAGCCGGACCAGGACGGACGAACAGCGGCGGCGCGGCTTGAATCAGTTCAAGGATCAGGAGATGTTCCGCATTGACATGAAGCACCTGCTGGACCCCGGCACCGCGCTGCCGGACTTCTCCCTCGCTCTAACCGAGCTGGCCGAGGTGGTGCTGGATGAGGCTGCCCGCGACTGCCAGGCCACACTGACCCGCCTCCACGGCGCTCCCCGACTGCCTGACAGAACGCCATGCCCGTTTGCCGTGTTCGGCATGGGCAAGTTCGGCGGCCGGGAACTCGGCTATGCCTCAGACATCGAAGTGTTGTTCGTGTACGGCGGGGCCGGACGAACCACCGGCCGCCGCCCACTGGAGAACAGCGAATACTTCGAGCGGCTGGTGCAAGCCATTCTGCAGCGGATCGAGGCGAAGCAGGAAGGCATCTTCCACCTTGACACGCGGCTCCGACCGCACGGAGGAAAGGGATTGCTGGCCAACACCTTGGACGAGTTGCACACCTATTACAGTGCCTCAGGCCTCAGTGCACCGTTCGAACGGCAGGCCCTGATCAAGTTGCGGTTCGTGGCGGGCGACCAGGGCTTGGGGCGACAGGTGGAAACTCTTCGAGATTCAGTCGTCTATGGCGGCCAGCCGTGGGACCTGGCAACCGCACTCGACCTGCGGCATCGCCAGATCAAGGAATTGGTGGAACCGGGGCAGACTAACGTGAAGTATAGCCCAGGCGGGCTGATCGACATTGAATACGCAGTCCAGTATCTCCAGCTCCTCCACGGGCACCGGTATCCAGAACTCCGAACGCCCAATACACTGGAAGCCCTCAGGGCTCTGGGCCGGACCGGCGTGCTTCCACCGGACAAGATGACAGCCCTTTCCGACGGGTACCTGTTCTTCCGGCTGCTCATTGACGGACTGAGGATCGTGCGCGGGAACGCCAAGGACCTCGTGCTGCCGCCCTCCGACTCGGATGCCTTTGTATTTCTGTCGAGACGGCTGGGCTACACGTCCGAACAGTGGCAGGAAGGTGCGAGACAATTAGCGGCCGACATCAGCCGGCACATGGCGAGGACAAGACAGTTCTTCAGCGGGGAGTTCGGGAGCCTGTGACCGGAATCACAACTCCTGGTCCGCCTCTGCTTCCAGCGTCAGCCCTGCGAGTTCGGAGTAGGCGCGCAAGAGGTCCGAAACCGAGAGGACCCCGGTAATCGTTCCGTCTTCTGTGACCGCCAGATGGCGGATCGCCTTCTGCTTCATGAGGGAAATCGCTGCCGTGATCGGTTCGTTGTCTTCAATCGTGACGACCGGCTTGCTCATGCAGGCCTTGACGATTGTGGTCATCGGATCGAGCCCTCGCGCAACCGCCTTCCGGCTCAAATCCGTATCGGTGATGATCCCGATGTACCGGAGATTATCATCCACCAGCAGCGACCCGACTTTCCATTTCTGAAGCAGCCGCCCCGCTTCTTTGATTGTGGCATCCTTGTGGACGCTGCGAACCTCGTGCGACATGTAGTCGGCGACTCGTGCCCAGGACAACCCTCTGGAACCGTTGGGACCCTCCTTGGAGGCTCGAATGGCTTCGAGCTCGGAGACACAGCTTTCTAGCACGCGCTTGCGCTGGTGAAGCGCTTCGCGAGCAATGTCATGAACTCCGCTTTCCTGGGCCTCTTCAGGCAAATTGACCAGACTCGCCGCCTCGCCCAACTTGGCATATTCGTAGGCCTCCAGCAGCTCAGAGGCCTCTCCGAAGACTCGACCGATCAGTCGTTCCGTTGCAAGATCAAATTCCTCGAGCGAGCCAGCTGTGCTCCTGCTCGAGAGAAGCGGCTGAAACTTGACAAGCTGCTGCCGCAATCGTTCGATGTCCCGATCCACGAACAGGCCACGAGCCAGTCGTGTCTTCATCATTTTCTGCATAGGACGCTCTCGTCGGATGGGGGACCAGAGGATACCTCAACTCTCGAGCAGAGACAAGGGGTAACTTGAGCTAGGTAGGACTGAGAACGGGGCGCAGCAAGCGAACCGCAGGCTCCTGGACCTTCAGCTCGTCAGCCGGCTTGACCACAGGGCCCGGTTTCGCCGCGCTCCCTCGCACCCGGTGCATTTTCTCGCGCGTGTGATAGGGCACGAGCCCTTCCAGGACCAAAGGCAGCTTGTCGCAGGGAACATCTTCCATGATTCTGACCGCGAGTTTGGCATCGGGACCGGACCGTCCTCCCACGTACACGTCCACCGCATCCACCACCTGACCGTCAACTTTGGCTTTCTTGCCCAGCAGTCCAATGTCCGCGACAAGGTGATTCCCGCAGCCGGCCGGACAGCCGGACCAGTGCATCGTGATCGGCTTGATGCCGGTTCCTAGTTTCGTTTCAAGCGCCCTGGCCGTCTGGACGGCCCGGCTTTTGGTCTCAATCACCGCCAAATTACAGTAGTCGTTCCCGACACAACTGACCAGCCCTTGCTGGATGGGCGAAGGATTGTAGGCGAACTGTTTCAGAAATGGATCCTCGGTCAAGTCCCCCAGTTTACGATCCGCCACGTTCGGGATGATCAAGGCTTGAGCCGGCGAGAGACGAATCTCGCCCGTGCCATACCGCTCGGCCAATGCTGCGACGGTCTTGAGATCGTCCGCCTTCACGCGCCCGACCGTAACCTTCAGCCCAACGTAGTTCATGGCCAGCTGCTTCTGTCGGTAGATTCCGACGTGGTCCTTGGCAGACATCTTGCGCGCATCAGTTCCGGCCGGAGGAAGGACCCTGCCGACACGGGCCTCCACCTCACTCCGAAACATGGCCTCTCCCCAGTCATCTAGAAGAAAAGCAAGGCGCGCGTTGTTGCGCGATTCCCGATAGCCCGAGTCTCGATAGACCTGGATGATCGCCCGGCACACCTCAACCGCTTCCATCGCAGTCACAAAGATGTCCAAGGGAGTCGCAATGCGATAGCCGCCGGAGCCAAGTTTGCCGCCAGCCAACACGTTCAAGCCGACCACCTTCGCTCCACCGGCATCTTGATAGGCCGGAACCAGTGCCAGGTCCTGCGTTTCCATGTGAAGACAGTTGTCGGGACAGCCGGAAACGGCCACGTTGAACTTTCTAGGGAGGTTGGTATATGCAGAGTTATACAGAATTTCTTCTGTCAGCGCTGCAACCACCGGTGTCGCGTCCAAGACCTCTTCCGAAGTCAATCCCGCAATCGGGCAAGTCATCACATTGCGAACGTTATCCATGCCGGTCTGCATGGAATTCAGCCCGACCTCCTCCAGCTTGGCAAAGATCGCCGGCACATGTTCAATCCGGATGTGCCGAAGTTGTACTTGTTGCCGCGTGGTGAGATCCAGAAGACCATTCCCGTACGTCGCGGCGATCTCGGCAAGCCCCCGCAGTTGGTAAGAGCTGGTTTTTCCACCAGGAATCCGCACGCGGATCATGAAGAATCCGGGCGTCGGGTTCCGGAGAAAGAGCCCATACCACTTCAGCCGTTGGATATCGCCTTCAGAAATCGATTCCCAGCCATCCCGCGCGTAGCCCGCGATCATGTCCTTGATGTCTAACCCATCGCGCTCTCGCTTGATCTCTTCGATCTTGTTCATCTCGACACCGACGGTCGGGCGCCCGGAATTCCTGAGGAAATCGCAACCGTTCCTTCTGAAGGCATGTGCGCGACGCTGGCTAACCAATAGAGTCCACCGACGAACACGCTGCCGCCGATCACGTTGCCGAGGACCACAAAGGCTTGATTCCAGAGAAACCCGGCCCATGTCACGGTGCCCGAATGTGGAAGGAACAGAGCAACGCCCAGTAAGGACTGATTCGCGATGCTGTGCTCGAAGCCGCTGCCAACGAAGGCCAGCAGGCACCAGAAGATCAGGACCAGCTTTGCGACATCGCTCGTCGTACGTCCGGCTGTCCAGACTGCCAGGCACACAAGCCAGTTGCACAGAATACCGCGAACCACTAACTCCCAGGCGGATAAGTTCATTTTCATAGCCGCTACTTTCATCAACAGATCAATCTGTGGCTGTTGCGACAGGACTCCGGACTGGGCCACTAGCCAGGCGAGGCCAAGCGAACCGATGAGATTCCCTCCCAGGGAAAAGGCCCACATGCGGCTCACCGTCCCCCACGAAATGGCGCCGTCCAGCGCCCCAATTGCGCAGACCATGTTGTTGCCCGTAAACAGCTCGGACCCGGCGAAGATGACCAACGTAAGCGCAATCCCGAAGGCCACGCCCATGACCAACTTCTGAGCTGCCGCCCCTTCTGCGGCAAACGGTGCTCCCACGCTGAAAATGAGCGTGATGCCGAACCCCAGATACACGCCGGCCAGTGCTGATAGGATCAGATATCCGATTGGCCCGCCTTGGAGATATGCGGCCTTGGCCTTGGACTGCTCAGCGATCCTGGCAATATCAGACCGATGCATCAGGCGACCGCTGCGTTCAGCGAGATTTGATATTCACCACGCCGGACCGGCTGAAGCATGACCACCCCAGTCCGGCTGAGCCGGTCGACGGCCAGGAATACCTGCGACCAGGTCATGCCCGGCAGCAAGGCGCACAGACTTTCGATCGTCTGGGGCTGCATCCCGCGCAAGGCCTGAAGGAGCAGCTCATCGGTCAAGAGGGAAGCGGTGACAATGTTGCGTATGACGCTCATGGTGACCTCCATGCAATAGAGGTCAGCAACTTCAGTGCCAGTCAGAAGGCACTGATTTTTAGCTAGGAATGCGGCTGCAGACAAAGATGGGAGGAAAAGAGCCGACAAGTTTGTAGGGAATCAGACCAAAATGGAGGGTGCCTCGGCTGACGAAGGGCGGGCAGCTTCGGCTTCGTCATGATGCGATGCAGGC
>VBOJ01000198.1 GCA_005877775.1 Nitrospirota bacterium
GCTGGGATAGCCGTCCTGCTCTTCTATTTATTTGGTTTGTGGGGAGCGAAAGTGGAGAGGGTCTCTAAGGTTTTGCAACTCGCGGTAGTAATAAAGCGGAGTCGGCCGTTGTTTCTTGAATCTCAAGTTTCTGAGAAAGGCGATTTCCTCGGCGGTTGCCTTGCAGTCGAGGGCAGTGGTCTGAAGAAATTCTTTGAACCCTGGCTCTTCGTCCAGATGTTCT
>VBOJ01000190.1 GCA_005877775.1 Nitrospirota bacterium
AAGCGCCTGCTGTACCCCTTGAAGGGCCTGTGGCAGGGCCAGAGGACTGCTTCGGCGCGAGGCACGGGAACGCACAGCCTGCAGCAGCTCATGGGCGGCTCAGCAGCCAAGCCTTCTGTCTCTGTGTCACCGGACGACATTGCCTTACTGCAATACACAGGGGGGACGACAGGGATTCCAAAGGGCGTGGTTCTGACACACCGTAATTTGGTCTGCAATACCTGGCAATGCCGCCACTGGATGGCTTCTCTCCGGGAAGGGGAGGAGGTGTTTCTGGGCGTGCTGCCGTTCTTTCATGTGTACGGGATGAGCGCCTGCCAGAACCTGGCGATCAACGTCGCAGGGACACTGGTGTTGCTTCCTCGGTTTCACGTATCGGAAGTCCTGAATGCGATTGCGCGTGAGCGTGTGACGATTTTCCCGGGTATTCCTGCCATGTATGGGGCGATCACGAATCATCAAGACCTAGCTCGCTATGACCTGAGGTCCCTTCGCCTCTGCATTAGCGGTGCCGGGCCGCTTCATCCGTCCGTGCAGGACCGGTTCGAGGCACTCACTGGCGCTAGATTGGTAGAAGGATACGGGTTGACGGAGGCGGGGCCGGTGACCCATGTCAATCCGATCCACTCCACATCTGCACCACGGCGGCAACGGAGCATCGGGTTGCCCCTGCCGGACACTGATGCCAGGATCATGGATGTGGAGACCGGGGAACGCGAACTGCCGATTGGCGAAATCGGCGAGTTGGTTATCCGTGGGCCTCAGGTCATGCAGGGATATTGGAAACGGGACCAGGAGACGCAGCAGGCGTTCCGGGGAGGGTGGTTGTTCACCGGGGATCTGGCTCGCCGGGATGCGGCGGGTTTCTTCTCCATCGAAGATCGAAAAAAAGACATGATTAAGTCAGGGGGGGAGAATGTCTATCCGCGTGAGGTGGAAGAGGTCCTGGTTCTCTACCCCAAGGTCAAGGAAGCGGTGGTCGTGGGCCTTCCCCTGGGCCTGCGTGGGGAACTGATCAAGGCCTATGTGGTCCTGAAAGACGGTCAGACAGCCACCTCCGCAGAGATTTTGGAACATTGTCGGAAGGAACTGGCTAAGTTTAAGGTTCCCAAGAGGGTTGAGTTTCGAAGCGAGCTTCCCAAGACGCTGGTAGGCAAGGTGCTCCGGCGCGTGCTGGTGGAAGAAGAACTCAAGAAGCGACGGACGGACGAGAAAGACCACTGAGAACAGAACCAGAGGATCCCACAGGCTTGCATTCCGACGGTCTCCTGTGCCAGACTTTTCCAAGAAATCCCGCAGACGATGAGGAGCGACCGATGAAAGAAAAGCGAAGGGTTCTCTACAAGAAGGGCGTCTTCGTGTGTCCTCAATGTCGGCAATCCTACGTTCAGGAGAAGTGGCTCGAGGAGTGGAGGATCCGCTGTCATAAGTGCGATTATCGAGGAACGTTGACCGAGGTGTCGGTGGAAGAACACATGGACGAGGAGACAGTTCGGCATTAACGGCCATGTTGCGCGCCTCCCCGGCATTCTCGGTCGAGCACCACCTTTCCAGCATGTTCTGGACCACGTTTCCCCCTCTCTTCTCCCTGTACTAGCCCCTGATCCAGAGGAATCATGAGCAAGGGCTTGGTTCTCGTTGTCGTGTTCACGCTGTTCTCGTTCGTCCTGCCGGCGTTCACCGCGGCGACCGAGCCATCCTCGAACGTCACGATCCTCGTGGCCTATCACTCGGCGACAGGCCATACGGAGAAGATGGCTCAGGGGGTGGTGGACGGGGCAAAAGGCGTGAAGGGGACGGTTGTGGTGATGAAACGTGTGGGGCAGGTGACGGAGCAGGATCTCTTTTCGGCCGACGCAGTGGTGGTCGGCTCCCCGGTCTATTGGTCCAATATGGCTGGGGAGGTCAAGTCGTTCTTTGACAATTGGCAGCTCAAGTTTGGGGTCTTTCCAGAATTTAAGATGAGGGGCAAGGTCGGCGCAGCCTTTGTCACGGGTGGACAGGTAGCCGGGGGCAAAGAGGTCACGCTTCTGACAATCCTTGCGGCGATGCTGGGAAACCAGATGATTGTGGTCAGCGGGGGAGGGGCTTTTGGAGCGTCAGCGACGACCGAGGGAGAGAGCCCCGGTATTGACAGCAAAGAACTGGCGGGTGCCAGAGACCTGGGGAAGCGGGTGGCAGAGGTTGCCTGGATAGTCAAACGGGGGTCTGCCAAATAGCTGCTAGCCGTCTTCCTTTTTGATTTGATGGCTGAGGTAATTCTCCAGCCCAACCTGCTTGATGGTCTCAAGCTGCGTCTCGATCCAGTCGATATGCCTGTCTGAGTCCTTGACCATGTCCTCAAGCATATGCCGGGTCGTGTAATCCCCGACCTTGGCGCAGTGAGAGGTCGCTTCCGTCAGCAGCCTCACCATTTCCTGTTCGGATTTCAGATCGGCCTTCAACTGCTCGGACACCGTCTCGCCCACGTGAACCGCCCCTAAGCGCTGCATATTGGGGACTCCTTCCAGGTAAAGGATGTGCCCAATCAGTTCCTCTGCATCCTTCATCTCATCGAAGCTCCGCTCCCTCACCTTGTGGTGAAGTCGCTCATACCCCCAGTTTTCACACATTTTTGCGTGGACGAAATACTGATTGATGCTCGTGAGATCGGCGGTCAGGATTTTATTCAGGAAATCGATCACGCCTTCTTTCGCTTTCATCAAGCATCTCCTTCTGTCCGGTTTAGAGGAAAGGTCACGGACTGGCCAGCGACCGCATCACAGGATCCCAATTGAAGATAGCATTCTCAGGAGGCTGAATGGCGTTTGCAGGTGCTAGAAGGCAATTATCGGGAAGGTTTTGATCACTGTCAATATCGACAGCGAGGAGAGTTGGAACTTTGCAGGGCCAGTTTGCGCGTGGCCAAATCAGCGAGTTCTTGAATGTCACGGACGCATCGTCCGCAGCATTCGTCGTCGTTCAGCCCCAAGACTTCGACCAGTTTTTCTGCCTCGACGATGCCGGCCTGGCCTACCCGGTGAATGTCAGATTCGGTTAGGCCCTTGCACAGGCAGACGTACATTCTATTGCCTCCTTGCTGGGGGAGGAGCCGCTCAACCCTTGCGGGCGACCGTCTCCGCCCCTGACTCAATATAAACGATTCTGATAACCGTTATCAATACGGTGATTATAACGGCCTGCTACTTGGCTGTCAAGAAGATTTTTCTTGTCTCGAAGGAAGGGCGGGTTGGGCTAGGTCAGAAATGTGTGATCGCAAGGAGGGCCATGTCCAGTTACCGGGCTGTTCGTTCCAGCTCCTCGACCATCTCCCTAATCGAGTCAAATCCTGATTGCCAAAAGGCCTCGGATCGTATATCCACGCCGACTTCTCCCAGGATGGCCGCTGGGCTCTTGGAGCCCCCAAGTTCCAGCAAGTGCAAGTACTTCGGGACAAAGGCAGGCCCTCGTTCCTTGTACATACGATAGAGGGCAAGCACCAGGAGGTTCCCGAAGCTATAGGCGTAGCAGTAGAAGGGGCTTCCGAAGATGTGCGGGATCGACAGCCACTCCCACTGGAACTCATCCGGTACCGCGACCGAGGTGCCGAACTGCTGACGCAGATTAGCCAGGTAAGTTGCTGCCAGGTCCTGCACGGTCGCGCCGGTAGCGATCATCTCGTGCGCGGTCTTCTCGAACAGGACAAAATAGGCCTGGCGTAGCACAGTGGCGTAGATATCGTCGAGTTGAGCAAGTAGCAACCCCTGCTTCACGGCTTTACTGGTTTCTTGCGCCATCAAGGCATCAGAGAGCACCCGTTCGCCGAATACCGAGGCAGTTTCTGCCAGCGGGAGCGTGGCGTGGAACGTGAAAACGGAATGGTCCGCTGCCATCATCCCATGCACCGCGTGGCCCAGTTCATGCGCCAGTGTGGCAATATCTCGAGCCTCTCCCGTATAGTTCAACAAGACATAGGGTGTGAAGCCGGGCACTACGCTATAGCAGTAGGCCCCACTCAGCTTGCCGGGCCTGGTGCGTGCGTCGATGCGATTCTCTGCGAAGACACGTTCCGCCAACTCTTCCAGCCGGGGGGAGAAGGTCCGATAGGCCTCCAGGACCATCCGGACTGCATCCTGGTAGCGGTACCGTTTTCGGTCAGCCTTGTGTGGGGCGTAGATATGATAGCGGGTCATTGGCCTAATCTTGCAGATCCTGGCCTTCAGACGGAAGTATTCCTGGAAGACCTCGGCGTTTTTGGAACTGACCGACAAGAGGGCTGTGACTGCTTCGTCGGGGACATCGTTGCCAAGATTCCTCGCCCCAATAGGCGAGGAAAACTTGCGCAACTGCAGATTCTCACCCTTCCAGTCGTTGACTAGCGTCGTGTAGATCTCGCCGAGCAGGTCTTGGTTGGCTGCAAAGACTCGATAGAGCTCCTTGTAGGCCGCTTCCCGCACCCGAGGCGTTGCGCTTCGGAGGTGAACCGACAGTTCCTCGCGGGTCAGGGTCTTTCGCTTGCCCTTGACGGTCAGCCTGAAAGTGAACCCATTGGTGAGGATGTCGTAGAGGGTATTGATGGCGCTGTGACCGGTAATGTCCTTCAGATTGATGATCTTTTCCTCCGGCTCCGACAGGGTGTGGGGTTTAAACCGACGGATGGACTCCAGGTAGTATTGCAAATCTCCCGAGGCCGCAAACAGTCGGGCTGCGTTCAATTCGTCCACCTTCTGCCACCAGAGGTCAAAAAACAGCATGCGGTTCTGAAACGAAGTCAACCGCTCTTCCACCTTTGTTTTGAAGGCCCGTGCCTGGGGATTCCTGGTATCTTCCGAGAACCAGAGGTAGGAGTAGGCACCCAATTTGGCTGAAATGGCCGCAATTTCCTCGTTGAGGCTCAGAACTTCCTGGAATGACTGGCTTGTCATTTCCGGCTTCAGGCTGTCCCGAAACGATTCGAATCGGGAGACTTTGCTATCCAGATCCTTCGCCAGCGTCTCGAACTCATCAGTCGAGTTCTTCAAGAGATGGGACAGGTCCCACCGTTCCGGCATGTTTCCTGAGTGAGAGTTTCGCAGCGACGGTTTCATGCTGAGGCGTTTCATAATTGGCCGTTTCATGGTGTTACTCCTCGCGGGCATTACGTCACTATCCAATCATAACACTCAGGCCGCGTCACCGAGAAATCAATTTTACTGATATATTTCAATACCTTATGAATATCATTGCATGCGAGAGGCACCTTGGATGGAGTCCGGGCGGGGGGATGGTGGGTCACGAGCATGGGCAGTGAACTCGTTGACAGGGTGGCCCCGAATGATAAAATCCTCTTCCGCACCGGGAGGGTCAAGAGATGACTGAGTCTGAAGTGAACCGCGCGGTGCAATATGTGACCGCAAGTACCTCCTACGGACGTGAGACCGTCGCAGAAGTCATCAGGACGGGCCTCGCGGAACTGACCGCCTTGGCGACCACGTCCTCACTTCAAGCTAGGCGGGAGACAATTCTTGCGTATGTCTGCCAATGGACAATCAAACGGACGGGCTATCCTGAGGCGCTTGTCTGGGAGGTGCTGGGGTATGCGGGCCGTTGGCTGGACGACATGTACGATATGATCGCTCGCGATCACCCGGAATTGCTTCGAGAGTCAGACCGTTAGGCCTCCGATCCTTTCTCAAAATTCCAAACGTTCGCCAATTCATAGCTGGAGATGCAACTACCTCCGGCCCATGCCCTGGCGGCCGGTGATCCATCTGGACTGGTTCCGACAATGAGGAAATTTCGTCACAAGAGAATATTGAGCCGCTCTCTTGCCCGACAGCGTTTTGCAGTGAGGGCTCAGTGGCCTGCGCGATATGGTTGGCGAGTTCGACGCGAGAGGCTGCTACGGGTCGACAGGCCCCTGCGATTGCCTCGAGAGCTTGAAATGCAATGGACGGCGCTACACCGCCTTTGCCCCGATCGGGGCAGCCGAACCAGGCTTGCTCGTCTGATCGACCGACTGGCCGGCAACGATAGCGGTGCCCAGGAATCGGCGCTGGCCGAGCTAGAACTGGCGACTTTGCTGGCCCGTGCAGGGTTCTCGCTCAGGTTCCTTCCCGAGTCCCAGTCCAGGACGGCGGATCTGGAATGTTGCCTCGGGCCGGATCGACTCTTCGTGGAGGTCACGGCGATGATCGGCTCAACAAGTCGCCTGTCCCTGAATAGGACCACGCGAGTTCGGCCAAGAGATGATCCGGAGGACTGGGAGGGTGGCCGCGCGTTGATCAACCGGCTTGTCGCCAGGGTCTCTCAGAAAGCGAGGCAACTGGTTGACTATTGCGCGCCGGTTCTGTTGGCGATCACGGTGCCGCATCGAAACGACCAGCATGGTGATCTGCGCGACAGTGTGGGAGAAGAGCTGGATCTTAAGCAATTGGCGAGCGCCATCACCGTCATGTTGCCGGGAGTGCCTCAGATCAGCGCGGTCCATCTCTCACTCTGGGATGTGCGGCCCTTGCCTGCGCGGTCCGGTGTGAGGCTCGCGAACGTGCAGGTGGTGCAACGACCTCCCCAGCAGACTGCCTACCCCCGCGTGCGGCTGCTGATTCTGAACCCGGCTGCAGGGTATCCGCTCAGCACGCCGGAGCTCAAATCCCTGAGGGGGCTCTTGTAGCCAGTCTTTCAGCGGACCTTACCCGAGGCTCTGTTTCAGGAGGCCCAGGTTCTTTGTGACCATCGCATCGCCGTTCTTGGTGGATACCTCGATGCCTTGGGCGCAGACCTGCCGGCACTGCTCGGTCCGCCCAAGCTTATGCAGCGATTGCGCGAGGGCATAATAGGCAGCGGAGTAGGTGGGTTTGACCTTGATGCAACCTTCCAGAGCCTTGACCGCCTCTTCAAAACTCGCGTCCTCCATGTAGGCTTTTCCCAACCCGAACCAGGCGACCTCGTCATTCGGGTCGATCGCCAGCACTTTTTTCAGCGGTTCGATGCGTGGATTGGCCATGCGAAAGTTCCTTCGATGGGCTGTACTAACAGTCTCACGGTAGCATGGCCCCCTCATGATTGTCTATGACGTTTCGTCCATGTTACGATGCTCCTCACTGTTCCATGAGTCTTGGCGATGGCGCGTACAGGGTTCGTCTATCATCCAGACTACCTCAAGCATGACATGGGGGCAGGGCATCCTGAATCTCCGGATCGCCTGAGGGCCATCGTGTCCCGGCTGGAGGCGAGCGGAGCGCTAGACCGGCTCGTTCGCATCGAGCCCGCGAGCGTGACGGATGAGTGGATCACACAGGTGCATGAAGCCTCGTACCTGACAACTCTCAAATCTCGGGCACCGGTCATCGGTCGCGTATCCCTGGACCCAGACACTTCCATGTCGGCTGGCTCCTTACCGGCCGCGTATTTGGCTGCGGGAGGGGCGCTTGCCGCCGCCGACGCCATTATGGCCCGCACTGTCGACAATGCCTTCTGCGCGCTCCGCCCACCGGGCCATCATGCGGAGAAGGATCGGGCCATGGGATTTTGCCTCTTCAACAATGTGGCGATCGCGGCGCGTTACCTCCAACGACGTCATGGGGTCGCCCGCGTGCTGATTGTGGACTGGGATGTCCATCACGGGAATGGGACCCAGCATACCTTTGATGACGACCCATCGGTGCTCTTCTTCAGCACGCACCAGTATCCCCACTATCCCGGGACCGGCGGATCCATCGAACGTGGAAAAGGGAAGGGCGAGGGCCTGACGATTAATGTACCCATGTCGGCCGGGCAGGGTGACGAGGACTATCGGGAGGTCTTCGAACAGTTGCTTGTTCCTGCCGCCGATTCGTTCAAGCCTGACTTTGTGTTGATCTCGGCTGGATTCGATGCGCATCGAGACGATCCCTTGGCCAGTATGGGATTGACGGAAGAGGGATACGCTGCCTTGACCGGTATCGTCGCCGGGATCGCCAGGCGCCATAGTAAGGGTCGGATCCTTTCCTGTCTGGAAGGGGGCTACAACCTGAATGCGCTCGCTGCATCAGTCGAGCGGCATGTGGTCGCCTTGTTGGACGCCTGAGGCCAGTCCGAGAGCCGTGCACGTCAGATGCGAAGATCCCTAAAACTCGTTCTGGGCTCAGTGGGAGCGGCCGCACTGGTCTATCTCTATTACACGGAGGTCAAGCCTGTCGTCATTTTTGGACTCAGGTCCGATTATGCGAAGGCCATTCCCTATGAGAAGACTCCGGAAGGGATCGACAGTCTGCGGGCCGAATCCTGTGGAACCTGTCATCGTGAGATCTATGAGGAATGGAAGACCAGCATCCACGCACGGGCCTACGAGGACCCATTCTTTCAGGCCTACTGGAAGAGGGACGGCAATATCTGGATCTGTCTGAACTGTCATACGCCACTGGAGAACCAGCAACCGACGTTGATCAAGGAAATCCCACGCGGACGGGTAGAGAAGGCGATCCAGGTGGCCAATCCCCACTATGACCCTGAGTATCAGAAGGAGGCGATTACCTGCGCCGCGTGCCACGTCCGTGAGGGAGTGATCATGGGGCCCTTTGACGACTCGGTCGCGCCGCATCCCACCAAATTCGATCCGTCCTTCCGCACAACGCAGGTCTGTTATCGGTGCCACAACGTGGTCTCAGGACCTGCCCAACTTTATAGAGTCGGGCCATGCGGGACCTATGTAGAATATGAAGGCAAGTTTTTCATGCAGGAGCGGGGCATGATCTGCCAGAGTTGTCACATGCCGGAGGTGGAGCGGCCGGTGACAAACGGGGGGCCGATCCGGCAGGGGCGGCGACATCTCTGGCGGGGAGGTCATGATCCTGACATGGTCAAGCGGGCTGTGGGTGTACAAGTGAAGGCCTATCCCGCGAGGCCTAAAGCTGGCGAGCAGGTCCGGTTCACGTTGACCTTGATCAATGCCGGAGCAGGGCATAAGATCCCGACCGGCGATCCTGACCGACACTTTACGGTCGAGTTTATTGTGCAGGACAAACAGGACAAGGTGCTGGACCGGCGAACGGACACGATGGGGCGCTGGATTTTGTGGCAACCGGCGATTGTGGAGCTGTACGACAATCGGCTGTTACCATTGGCCAGCCGAGATTATACCTTTTCCTATCGTCTTCCGACCAATCAGGACAGGATGACGCTCAAGACTCTCGTGCGGTACCATATTTTGACAGATGATCAACACGAAATGCTGAAAAATAAGTACGGGCTGACGGCCGAGGATCCGTATTCTTTTACCATCTATGAGCGGAATTTTCCTTTATCTGAGAATCTTGAAGCAGCCTTGAACGAGACAGCCTATGATCCTCGCTTCGCCTGCGCCACTGCTACCGCACAGAGCGGCTAGCGCGGGGCGCCCAGACGACGAAGGGGAGCATGATGACGCATCCGTTCTTGATCGACACTGAAACGCTACAGCAGAATCTGGGCCGATCCGGCTTGGTGATCATTGATGTCCGCGGCCAAGCCGCCTATGCCTTCGGCGGCCACATTCCTGGTGCCGTACACGCCACGTGGCATGAGTTCAGCGATCCCAAAGCGGTCGCCAAGGGTTTGCTAGATCCAGATATGTCCATGTTGGAGCGCAAGATTCGGGCGCTCGGGGTCAACCATGACAGCGACATCGTCATCTACTCCAATCCATTTGACAACTGGGGCGATGAGGGGCGCATGTTCTGGATGCTTCAGTATCTCGGCCTCACCAACCTCAAGATTCTGGACGGAGGCTGGGTGAAGTGGGTTGCAGAAGAGCGGCCGTACGAACATGGGACAGTCAGCCCCAAACCGGGCGATTTCCATGCGTCATCCTTTCCCGAGCTGATCATGGTCAAAGACGAACTGAAACAACTGGTCAAGCGCTCTCATCCTGAGACCCTTATTGCCGATGCCAGGAGTCTGGAAGAGTATGCCGGCAAAGAGGTGCTGGGAATTCCCAGACCAGGCCACATTCCATCGGCGATGAGCGTGCCGTGGAACATCTTTCTCAAGTCTGACGCGACGCTGAAAGACTTCGACGAGATCAAGGCAAGTTTGCGGGAACGAGGGCTCGATGAAACCAAGGAGGTGGTCTGCTACTGCACCGGCGGGGTCCGGTCCGCCTGGCTCTACTTCGTGTTGAAAGTGGTGGGGTACCAGAAGGTCAGGAATTACCCTGGTTCATGGTGGGAGTGGAGTCGAGACTTTTCCACACCGGTCGAAACGGACGTCAAATTGCTTCATAAAATCATCGGACAGGAGTCGGTCAGGCCGTCTTGACCCAGAAATTGTCACATGGTAAGGTGCCGTTAAGAGTCAAGGCTCCCGGAGAGTTGCCGTCCGGGTCAATCAACGAACGCACTGAGACAGGAGGTATGCTATGCAGCGAAGAATTCTGCTCGGAGCAATAGTGATCGGCTTCATGACGGCACTCCTGACCGTCCCGTTCATGAACAGGTCTGTGCTGGCCGGTAGCGATAAGCATGTCGCCGAGGCAATCGAGCATGCCAAGGAAGCGGTGGAGCATGGAAAACAGGGGCACGCCGATGTGTTGGTGAAACATGCCGAGGGCGCGCTCAAGCATGCGGAGATGGCCCAGAAGGATATGAAGGATATGAAGAACCCGCACCTCGAGGAGGGTGTGAAAGGTCTGAAGGAGGCCGTGGAGCACGGGAAGGCGGGCCATGCGGACGTCGCCACGAAGGCGGCTGAAGGCGCGATCATGCACTTGTCGGAGGTCAAATAACCAAGTTGGTGGAATCGAACTCGGGGACGGGCAGGGGGGCTCCCTCTGCCCGTTTGTTTTTTTAAGCCATGCTCGTCGGTTATTTCCAATTCAATCCGATCTTCGGTGACATCAAGCGTAATTTGGACAGGGTCACAACGAGGCTGACCCAGGTCCGTTGCGACCTGATGGTGCTCCCGGAGCTCTTCGCGTCCGGCTACCAGTTCATCTCTCAAGAAGAAGTCGAGTCGCTGGCCGAGTCCGTGCCTGATGGACCGACCACGACAAGACTCATGGAGCTGGCACGGGATCGGGGCATGCACCTTGTGGCCGGTCTGGCGGAACGCCACGGGCAGCGCTATTACAATTCGGCGGTGCTGGTGAGTCCGTCAGGATTGCTGGGCGTCTATCGCAAGGCACATCTCTTTTATGAAGAAACGGTGTTCTTCTCCCCAGGCGAGACCGGCTTCCAGGTCTGGGATATCGGCTCAGCGAAGGTCGGGGTGATGATCTGCTTCGACTGGTTTTACCCAGAAGCGGCGAGGACGCTGGCCCTCAAAGGCGCTGACATCGACCCGGTGTCTTGAAAACCGTGTGTTCAGCATTACGGCCAACCGGACTGGGTTCGAAGAACGAGAGGGGAAGGATCGGCTGACCTATATCGGGAACAGCGAAATCGTGACCCCGTGCGGCCGTATTCTCCACCGAGCACCTTCTGATCAGGAAGAGTTGACGGTCCTTGAGATTGACCCCAAGGAGGCTCGCAACAAGTCCCTCAACCCCTACAATGACCTCCTCCGCGACCGGCGAAAGCACCTGTATGAGGCGTGAGTCCTGTCCAGGTGATCCATGCCGTGCCCACCTTGCATAGGAGTTCCTGTGGGGGTAGGATGAACCGATGACGCCATCGCTCGGCAAAGGCGTGTTCCTGGTTGCCGCCCCAGCTTTACGGGACCCGAATTTCCGGCAGACTGTCGTGTTGCTCTGCGAGCACGGTCCCGAAGGAGCACTCGGAGTGGTCGTGAATCGTCCCACCGCCATGCTCGTCTCGGAGGCGCTGCCGCAGGTTCCTGTTCTCGAAGGGCAGCACCATGTCCTGTTCTCGGGCGGGCCGGTGCAGCCCAATCACGTGCTGGTGCTGTTCCGTCTCAGCGAAACGCCGACCGACACGCATCACGTCTTTGACGGGGTGTATCTGGGGGGCGACATGGGCGTCTTGGAACGGCTGCTCACGATTCCAACCGGGACCGAGGCGTTTCGTGCTTATGTCGGATATTCCGGCTGGGGGCCTGGCCAACTGGAACAAGAGATGAAGACCGGTGCCTGGATCACCCTGCCCGCCGATCCGACAATCGTGTTCGAGAAAGAGCCTGCGCTCATCTGGCCAGATATTCTTCGCTCGTTCGGGGGGCCGTACGAAAGCTACGCCGAGATGCCGCCCGACCCAAGCGTAA
>VBOJ01000060.1 GCA_005877775.1 Nitrospirota bacterium
AATGCGACATGGAACGGAGCTTTTGTGGAACTGGACTGGTTTCCCACCCAGCTCCCGTTCTTCGGCTCCCCCGGGTGGCTGTTCATCTACCGGTATGATCTGATTCGGAATGTGAAGCAGGGAGATCCCACGTTTGCAAAAACCTTCAATGATGTGGATTCCCAAACCGTCATGGCACGCTATTACATTCACCAGTCTGCACGAACCGATGTGGCGCTGCATGCCGAGTATAACTGGTACAAGGACAAGGGAGTGGGACTCAACGGCGGGAATTGGTACGGGCAAACCACGCTGGTCGGCCTTGATTTTGCGTTCTGAAAAGGAGGCAACAAGGAACGTGGTCACCCTCGAACAAAAGGAGAAGGGCATGAAAACGGTTCGCATGGGGGCGGTGCTCATAGGAATCCTGTTTGCCTTCAACGCGCCGAGCGTTACTTACGCGCAAGAGCAAAACGAAGCGGCCAAGAAAGTCCCTAAAGCGGCGATCCAGGAGCAGACGCGGAGGGGTGAAGCAGAACCAAAGGTCACGATCGAGCGAGCGATTCAGAGCGCCGTGGCCGACGTGCGTGGGCGGGTGCACGAGGTGGATATGGTCCGCAAGAAAGGCAAGTTAGTTTGGGAAGTGGAAGTCATTACGTCCGAAGGACGCCACTTCCTCGTTGACGTGGATGGCATCACGGGAGCCGTCACGCACACAGAAGAGAGATCGCTCGAAAAGCTTGCAGGTGATCCGACTAAAGTCAAGGTGATCTTTGAGAAGCACTGTGTGAGCTGTCATGGGCTGGATGGAAAAGGAACGGAAGCGATGGGGCCGTTGCTGATTCCCCCCACGACCGACTATACGTCTGAGTCGAGCAGGCAAAAGTCAGATTGCAGAACTGCTTCACACTATCAAGGAACGTCGGCCAGGAACCGCGATGCGGAGCTATAAAGAATTGCTGTCCAAACAGGAAATGCGGGATGTGCTGGGCTATGTGCGGCTTTTGGGCCGCGGACAAGAGAAATGGGAAACAGGGTGTCACCGATGCTTCACCCATGAGTCCGCACGCAGGGATGTTGGCCTCGCGTGCTGGGTCCAACACCCTTTGCGAACCTGTGTAAGTGAGCAAGGGCTAAAATCGTGAGGCCTGATTCTGGAGGATGAGGAATAACGAGCTCTCAAGATTACCTCCCCGTGGACGAATCACGCGCCATGTGCACCTGCGCACTCTGGCTCTGGGTACTGCCCATGTCGATGTCCATCCTCCTCCTTCCAGTCGCTGCGACTGGGCAAGAGGCGAGGCTGGAAGTGCTTCCGATTCGACCCTTCTACGTCGAGCTTGCGCTTCGCCAAACATTTGCTCCCAATGGTCGAGAGGTCGGTGTGCAAGCGGGGTTCACCGCGTTCCGTTACGGCGATCTTGAGCTGAACGGTACCTATCAATACTTCGGGTTCCTCTCCAAAGAGCACAAATCGGATCTCCATTCTGTGTACGTCAATCCGCGATGGAACAACTTTCTCGACATCCTGGATTTTCCGAGCAGGACGCCGATCAACCGTCTGCTCCGGCATCTGCTGTTCGGTCCACTCGAAGATCGAGCCGTACCCTTTGTGGGGCTATTGGTCGGAGCGGTGCTGACCGGACCGGGGGAGCAAGCGCCCAGTTATTCCTACGGAGGTCAGCTTGGGGTCCGATTTCCGGTCGCGCACAGCGTGGCATTGGAGTTTTCGGTCGGATACTTCGAGTACGGGGTCGATCTTGAGGAACATGGGGGACACCAGCGGCAATTGCTTTTCTCGACCGGATTCGCGTTCTGATCGCATTCAAACCGAAGGAGCCGTCACATCGTCCTCGAGGCGGGCGCTACTGGAGCAGGACGCATGGGCAGAACAGGCAGTCGCAGATGGGCCTCCTTGTTCGCTCTGGTCGTCGGTTGTCTCCTGCAAGGATGTGGGCTGCTTATGGATGCTGTCCAGCTGATCCAGCCGGTGGTCCCCGATCTGCCGGATGAACTCGATATGATCTGTCGCCACAGGCGGTTGCAAGTCGGGATCGCGGTCGAGCCGTTTCCACCGTTTGTCTTCCCAGCGGTGTGGACAGACCAAGGTCCCTGGGTCACTGGGCTGGATGTCGAGCTTGTCCAGACGATCACCGCCGCCTTATCCGAACACTGCGGAGGGCCATCGGTCACCCCAGTCGTGCATTTAGTTCATGTCCGGGATCTGTTCCTCCTGTTGACCGAAGGGAAGCTCGATTTGTTCGTCTCCGCGCTGACGTACAACGTGGCGCACCCCACGGCAACTGGTTTAGGGTTTTCCACCCCTTACTATTATGACGCGGGAATCGGGGGGGTCACCAGGCGGGCGGAGGTGGTCGAGCAGGTGCGCGCCGCCCTTCGCCAGTCATCGGCAAATGGGCAGACTCTCGCCACGCGCAAAGGGGCGCTGGCTGGATTGACGGTGGCGGTACAGGAGGGGCGCTCTCCCCATCTGTACGCGACGGCGAACCTCAAAGGTGTTCGCCTGGTGGTGTGCGATACGCTCTTGGCCGCCTTCGAGTCACGTGACCCACCGGTTGATGTCATTCTCGGTAAACAGCCCATCTTGGATTTCATGATTAAGAGAGATCGACAGGGCTGGCAGCCGCTTGTCCTGGAGAACGGGCAACTCTTCTTGCTGACCCGCGAGCTCTTTACGGTTGTGATGGCGGAGAAGAACTTTCGGCTGCAGTCGCTTGTCAACGATTTGCTGTTTGAGCTGGAGCAATCCGGGCGGCTGGCAGAAATGCGTCGCCGCTGGTTTGAGGAAGACTATACCTATCCACAGCGAGCCCTCAGTGAGGGGCTTCTCTCAACGGCGTCAAAGGCTTTTCACGAGAACGAGCAAGGAATGTGCAGGTGGGCAAGAGAGCGTTAACTCAAGACAACAGTTTATTTCCTGGGAGAGTAAGTCAAGGAGGTGACAACCATGATTTTGTACACCGCTGCCGCCATACTGGGATTTGTGGTCGCGTTGCCCGGTGAGGCATTCTTCTGGACACTCGATACTGTGCAGATGATGAAGAACGAAGAAGTGTGTCGACCGGCTGACCAGACGCTGAGTGACTATCTCGTCAAGGGCCACTGGACGGAGGCGCCCTGGCGTCGTGTGTGCAAGGAGGAATAGGTGGTACGGAGAGAGCTCGACGGCGTGAGGAAGGTCGTGTTCGTCCTCCTGTCGGCCTGCCTGATGGGGCTATTTGGTCAGGCCTGCCAGGGTCCGACTCAGCCTGCGGGTATTGTCTGTGGTTCGTGTGAGAACCAGGATCGTATCGTCAGGTTACAACCCTTCAACGGAGACTCTCACCAGGACGGGCTACGGGGCTTCACGCATCCCTTCCTATTGAGTCCTGAGGACTGGAAACATATTCTGAAGAGCATCCGCGTCCAGAGCCGAAACGAGGTGTTTCTCTTCTTCACAACCAAGGGGCCAGTGGAGCCGGCTTTCACGGAAGACGAGATCGACTACCTCAGCGCGACCCTCAGCAGAGTATTCGCGCAAGCGCGCCCGGATGAGCGGGTCGTCTTTGCCCTGAGCCGACATCGGTCGTCTGACCTCACGGAGATCACGACCGGCGGATGGTTTGTGAACGGATCATCCCTGCATCTGGTCCTCGCCAATTATCGCTACGCGGTCACCATGCCGACCGTCCGTGCGCTCTTGTGGCAAGATCCCCTGTGGACCAAAGCTGGCCCCTTCTATGATCTTGCCCCCGGCGAGCATCAGACGGTTGTGGAAGAGGAAGGCTCCCCTCGTCGGCTCTTCTCCCCATCTCTCCCCTCACTCTCCATCGCGTACAAGCAGCTTTTGCTGGGAGAGTTGGCGCCCCAACTCACTGGGCGGAAGTACGCTGCGCCGGGTCAGTTGTCGCCTCCCCCAGACCAAACGTCGCCGGCAAGCTTGTCCATCGAGGAACGGCTGCAGATGCTCACGCGCTTGAAGGACCAGGGACTCATCACAGAGGAAGAATACAGAAACAAGAAGAAACAACTGCTGGATCAATTCTGACCTTGAACGCCTGAAACGAGTTTCGATTGCTGCCCGGCTTTGTTCCCGAACGAGACGAAAGGCGGGCCAGCCGCGGCCGAATGAGGTGCAAGAAGAGACTGATCGTTCCTTATAAAGGAGCACTCCCATTACTAGTGAAGAGTTGGTCAATCGACCATTACTCAAAGCGTGGCTCTGGTCTGGGCTGGTCTGGCTCACGATCATTCCTATCGTGGGCCTTCTCCTCTCGATCAAATTCCACAACCCTGAATTTCTCGGCAGCCTGCCAGGGTGGACCTTCGGTCGGCTGCGGCCGGTTCACGTAAACGGCGTGATCTTCGGTTCCTTCACCACCACCTTTCTCGGCCTGCTCTACTACTACGTGCCGAGGCTCTGCGGCGTCCGGATGTATAAGGAAGAATGGGGCTGGTGGCTGCTGTGGCTCTGGAACGGGTTCATCTTCATCGGATCGATCTCCTTCATGATGGGCTACAACTCCGGTCTTGAAGCGGCAGAGTACGAATGGCCATTGAACATCTTGCGATTTGTCGTACTGGGATTGGTCGGCGTGCAGGTAGTCGGAACCATCTTCCAGAGGAAGGAGCGACGCTTTTATGTCGCCATGTGGTACACGGTGGCGGCGCTGATCTGGACCTTGATGAATCTCATTCTGGGCGGGGCGGTCCTGAAGTACGCGGAGCAGGTCAACGGAGTCAACAGCGCCGCACTGCATGGGCTCTACATCCACTATGTCGTCGGCTTGTGGTTGACGCCAGCCGGGCTGGCCATAATCTATTACTTCTTGCCGACGAGCACCAAGAACCCGCTCTACAGCCATCGGTTGTCGCTGCTGGGATTCTGGACCCTGGCCTTCTTCTACCCCTTCGTCGGGATCCATCATTATATGTACAGCCCCATCCCACACTGGAACCAAGTGATCGCGGTGGTGACCAGCATGGCCTTGATCATTCCGGTGTGGGCAGTGATCGTGAATTGGTTCGGCACTGTCTCTGGACGCTGGGGTCCGGTGCTGGGCGGGTTGGATTCCGACAGCTATGCGGCCAAGTTTCTCCTCCTGGGGGCGGTCTATTACCTGTTGGGATGCTTCCAAGGATCCACGGAAGCCCTCTTTCGGCTCCAGCAATTGACGCATTTCAACGACTTCGTGATCGCCCATTCACACCTCACCGTGTTTGGGGCCATGGTCAACTGGGCGATCGGCGGGCTCTATTACGTCTGGCCACGAGTCACGGAACGGAAGCTCTGGAGCAGCCGGCTCGCCAGCTGGCATCTGTGGTTGACGATCGCCGGATTCACCGTCATGGCTCTCGGGTTGACTGCCCAAGGATTCATTCAGGGGTCGATGTTGGAGTATGGCGCCAACTTCGTCGATACGATCAAGGAAATGAAACCCTGGTGGGTGACGCGGACGCTGGCGGGGGCCACCATGGATGTCGGCCTCCTCCTGTTGCTGATCGAGTGCTATCAAACGGCGCGCCAAGGCGAACTGTTTCAGGAGGAGGGTTCCTCCTCTGCCGGGTCTAAGGATGAAGCGATTCGGTCCGTCCCTAAACAAGGATGGCTTGAAAATCCCCCCACGGTCGCGCTGGTGGCGGGGTTTGGCTTTTTCATGCTCGCGGTCCTCGTCCAGGGAATCATTCCGTTTCTATCACCGGGAACTCGAGTCACGACGGTCGAGGATGTGGTCACAAAGAAACAAATCCACGTGGCGGATTACACCCCATTGGAATTGCGCGGGCGACACGTCTATATCCGAGAAGGGTGCTGGTACTGCCACTCCCAGTATGTCCGCCCTGTGACGGGAGAGTCGCAGCGGTGGGGCCCGGTGTCCCAAACGGGTGAGTACGCGTACGATCATCCGCATCTTTTTAGTACGCGCCGGATTGGACCAGACTTGACCCGCGTTGGCCGGAAATATGGAGATGATTGGCACATTGCGCACCACTGGAAGCCTCGGGAAATCGTGCCCGATACCATCATGCCCTCCTTTCCCTGGCTGTTCGAGCCTGTCAAAGGCCAGGCTCTCCCCCAGCTCAATGAGGACGGCAAGGCCCTCGTCGCTTATATTCAACGCCTGGGCACCAGCATCGGAGACTGGCGAGAAGGCTTTGCCTCGACCCGTGTAACCACTGGGTTGGCCTTGAACCCTAGCCCTGAGACTCGTGACGAACTTCTCGCGCTCGGGAAGGCAGTCTATGACCGACGCTGTATCGGATGCCACGGCGCGAAGGGCGATGGCAATGGGCCATCAGCGGTCTGGTTAGACCCACGTCCTCGAGATTTTACGCGGGGGATTTTTAAATTCCGGTCCACAGCGGGGAAGGATTCGCTTCCCACCGATGCCGATCTCTTCCTGACGGTGACTCACGGACTGTGGGGGACTGCGATGCCAAGCTGGCAGGAGATCTCCGAGCATGAACGGTTGGCCGTCATCCAGTACGTCAAGACGTTCTCGGGCCGCTGGCAGAAGGAAGAGATAGGCCAGCCCATCGCGATCACGCCCGAGCCTCCTGTGACAGCGGCCTCCATCGAGAACGGGAAAACCAGTTTTCATGGCAAAGCGATCTGTGTGATGTGTCATGGGGCGGAAGGGCGGGGTGATGGCTTGCTGGCGGCTGGCCTTCAGGACGTGTGGGGCCATCCTGTCCGGCCGGCCAACTTCACCCTGCCGGCTGGAGCTCATGGTGGAGTCAAGCTGGGCCATGACGGCGAGCACCTCCTTAAAACGATCATGACCGGCGTAGGAGGCACCGCGATGCCGCCCTTCCAGGGACAACTGACCGCGGCGGAGGTTTGGGATGTGGTGCATTACGTACAGTCGCTCCGCGTGGACGCCCATGTGTCCGAGTTGCTGGCCGCGGGCTTGAGCCCGACCGAGGAGAACGAGTCGCGAGAGAGAATCTGGGCCTCGCTGTCCCAGGCCGCTGGACAAGGGAAAATTGAGAAACAAGTGGTCCAAGCAGCGACTGGGTCCGCCATGGTGCTGGTTGAGGCGGGCAAGAGGTGATCCAATGGCTGAAGAGCGAGAGAAGGCCAGCCAGGAGGAAGAGTATCTCTACAGGTCTGCTGGGATCCGTGAACGACACGGCCGGATCCCATTGTGGCTCCAGCTCGTCGTGGTTGTCTTACTGGTCTGGAGCCTCTATTACATGCTTGAGTTCTGGAACGCCGGCTAGACACCTTGGAGTTTGCATCGCCTCACAGGCGGCCAACACAGCCTGTGGGGAACCATGCTAAGGGCCCCGGAGCCAGCACGATGAAGAGTTGGGGGCCTGACACAAAGGAAGAACCGAAATGGAATATGTGGCGAGATCGATAGGAATCTTGCCTGCGCTGATGTTGGTCACAGCGACGGTGGTCGTCGCTGAGGAACGCGATCCTCTCTAGCCTCGCGTTCCACCGAGCCAGATTGCTAAGGCGAAGCGCTCAGGAATCCCGTTCCGGCGACTCCTGAGAATATTGCCAAAGGGAAAACCCTGTTTGAGGGGAAAGGGACCTGCCATAACTGCCATGACAAGGAGGGCAAAGGCGACGGCCCGGCCGGACTGCTTCTGAGCCTCACTACATGCAACTTTACCAAGTGCAAGCTTCATGAGAATCGGATGGATGGGGAGTTGTTCTGGGTGATCAGGAAGGAAGCGCAGGCACGGGGATGCGCCGTTGACCCTGTCCACGATCTCGGAGGAAGAAGCCTGGACGATCATCAACTACGAGCGGAGTTTCTGCAAGAACAGAGAATAGGCCCACCGGCCTTTAAAGGACCAAGAACTGATCACGGACGACGAATATGGAGCCAAGAAGCGCCAACTTCTTGAGCAATTCTGATTACATGTCCACCGATCTTAAGACAAGAAGTAGTCAATGAGAAGACCGGCAAGAACACTATTGGCTGGTTTGGCAGGAGCATGTTTACTTTTGATTGGTTCTCCTGTCCAGGCAGAAGTATACGTCGCCGGCCAGGTTGGCGGAGGCTTCCCTCAAGACTTAAGAAACGTGGAAGGAACAGGGACCATCCATGGAGTGAAGTTTGATGACCTGGATCTTGCTAACACGTTGGTCTATGGTGGCAAGGTCGGTTATTTTTTCGACGACCCGGGATGGAAATGGTTCGGGATTGAAGCAGAGGTCTTCGCCGGGAATCCACATGTGAAACAACAGCAAATTACGGCGCCTGGGGGAGGAGCGACTGTGACAGCACTGGGAAACGGCGCTCACGTAAGGACCATCACGACTGCGTTGAATCTCATCTTGCGATACTCCTACAAGTCTATTCAGCCTTACATAGGAATGGGTCTTGCCTATGTGAATGCGAAGGTCTCAGATGAGGGCTTCTCAGTTTCAGACGACTCGCCTGGCCTGAATCTCCTCGCTGGTCTGAAGGGCTTTCTGACTAACAACCTCGCCGTGTTCGGTGAGGTCAAGTACACCTACACATCCTTCCAATTTGAGGACGCAGGAGTCGTCGGCTCTGGGATAAAAGGGATCTACTCCGCTCCGGCCGTCGTTGCGGGAGTCGCTTGGCATTTCAAGTGAATCGTATCATCACCTTTTACTGGATTTCGCTTCGCGAGTAGAAGTAGACCCGTAGGTCATCCGAGCGCGTAAGTTGGATTTTGGGCTGGAGAGGTCCCCTTTACGGGAATACCGGGGGCAACTCGGGATGAAACGAACGACCTAAGGTACAAGATGCAGAAGCTCGGCGTCTCGCGCCCGTAGTAGTGCTGGACCTTCACGCAGGCGAAAGAGTGTTGGCACCGCCTCACCGAAAAGGAGTATCCTACGAGCCCTGCAACACTCAGAAAGAAGATCGCTGTGCTCTGATTCAGGCCTCTGGTCTCTGGTGAAGGGGATGACGATACAGGCGCAATCCGCTCCCCTGCTGCGCGATGACCTCGCTGTCGCGGTGATTGTCCTTGCCCTGTTTCCCACGAAGGTGCTTCCTCTTTTATCGAATGGAGTCATTTTTGTTCTTCCTCTTGGTGCCATCATTCTCAGCGCCTGGTATGGCGGGCGGGGGCCAGGGTTGTTGACGACGCTCCTGTCGGTCCTGGCCCTCGACTACTTCTTCATTCCCCCTGTCAATGAGACAAGGCAAAGGTCGGCGAAGTGACATGTCGAGCGGCGAACATGCCAGCCCTTGGAGCCCACGTCAGCGAGGAGGAGATCTGGAGGATTGTGGCCTTTGTGAGAAGCCAGCATAGAGGCGATTCAGCCCTAGGCAACCGGTCGCAGGTAGTCTAGCCTGTCAAATGGAAGAGGAGGTGACCATCATGAACTGGGAAGCACCTTTATTTGAGGAGGTGAAAATGGATTCCGAGATCAACTCTTACCAAGATGACTTCAAGGAAAGTCCCGATGTCCAAAAGCAAACCGAGGAAATTCTGGTATCGACCGACCACACATAACAGCGATTGCGGTGTCTCGACGTGATCATTCGGATATTAGGTTCTGCTGCCGGAGGAGGGTTCCCGCAATGGAACTGCGCCTGTTTTAATTGCCGGGGCGTGCGGGATGGACTGATCAAAGCGATCCCTCGAACGCAGGAATCAGTTTGCCTGAGCGCTGACGATGGAGACTGGTTTCTCCTCAACGCGTCCCCGGACATTCGTTCACAGATTGAGAGCTTCGGTCCTCTCCATCCGAGGAGATCACGTGCCACACCGATCCAGGCAATCTTTTTGACCAATGGGGACCTGGATCACTGCCTGGGGCTCCTCTCGCTCCGGGAGAATCATCGCATTGTGGTCTACGCGACTGAGTCTGTGCGTCGCGGATTCACAGAACGCAATGTCTTGTATCGGACACTTCAGCGCTTTGCCGATCAGGTCACCTGGCGAAGCCTGAAACTCGGTGTTGAAGAACCCATGCTGCGCGCAGACGGATATCCGTCAGGATTGACGGTCAAAGCCATGGCTGTCCCGGGAAAGCCTCCGGTACATTTGGAAGGGCTCGTCTCGCCAGTTGATCCGGAAATGAATGTTGGACTCAGGTTTCGCCAATCCACCAACGGGCGAGTGCTGGCCTATCTTTCTGCCGTCGGCAGTATCACGCCCTCCGTCTACGATGGGCTGGAAGGCGCAGATTGCGTCATGTTTGATGGCACCTTTTGGTCGAACGATGAGCTGTCCGCACAGGGCTTCCTGGAGAAGTCAGCCAAAGATCTGGCACATTGGCCTGTCGGGGGGCAGGGGGGGGGTCTTTCGATGCTCTCGAATATCACTTCTCCTCGGCGAGTGTTCATTCACATGAACAACACCAATCCGATGCTGAAGGAAGATTCCCCTGAGCGGAAGATCGTCGAGGCAGCGGGATGGGAGGTTGCCTGGGATGGGATGGAGGTCAGGCTATGACGGAAGAGCAACATCGAGGTCCGCTTTCAGAAGAAGCCTTCGTGGACTGGCTCACGCGTGAAGGTACTACCCGCTACCATGACCACCATCCCTTCCACAAGCTCATGCACAGCGGGAATTTGACGAAGCTACAGCTTCAACAATGGGTCCTGAACCGGTACTACTACCAAACGCGTATTCCGATCAAGGATGCCCTCATCGTGTCGAAGTCTGAGGACTCAAACTTTCGGCGGATCTGGCTCCGTCGTATTCAGGACCAGGACGGCCAACACGAAGGGCAAGGAGGACTCGCTTCCTGGCTAGAGCTGGCCCGAGGCGTGGGTCTCGACGTCGACGAGGTCAGGAACTTTCAGTTAGTGCTCCCTGGAGTTCGGTTCGCCTGTGACGGATACATACAGTTCGTCCGCGAGAGCCCGCTTCTCGAAGCTGTGGCGTCCTCACTCACGGAGTTGTTTGCTCCTGCTCTCATGGCCCAGCGCCTAGAGGCTTGGAAGCACCATTATCCCTGGGTGAGCTCAGAAGCCCTGGGATATTTTCAGATGCGTATTTCCCGTGCAAGCCTTGATTCGAAGCATGCCATCGAGTGGGTGGTCCAGCACGCCATCACATACGAGCTTCAGGAACGATGTGTGCGCGCCTTAATTAGGAAGGCGGAGATTCTGTGGCACATGCTCGATTGCATGTCTATGGCATATGTCGAACCAGGACGAGGACTAGAAGGGGCTACCTATGACCAGCGCCACAGCCAGGCCGCAGCTCAGTCGTAAAGTACGCCTTCGTTTCGATCGAAGAACCGGTCGCTACATGCTTCTGTACCCTGAAACGGGGCTTGAGCTGAACAGGACCGCGACGGAGATTGCATGTCTTTGCACGGGAGAATGCACAATCGACGACATTGCGCAGCACCTGGCTCGGATCTATGTCGATCTCTCCACTGCTGAAATCAAGCGAAACGTGCACGACTTTCTGAATACCCTTGCTGGCCGTGGCCTGCTTCAAGGTCTGCAATGAATCACGAGTATCGCCCCTACACGTTGATCGCTGAGATCACCTACCGGTGTCCCCTGCGATGCCCGTATTGTTCGAATCCTATTGATTATGCACGCCATGGGGCCGAGATCGACACGGACACATGGCTTCGCGTCTTTCACGAAGCGGAGGCACTTGGTGTCGTCCAGCTCAACTTGACAGGGGGCGAACCGTTGCTGAGGGATGACCTCGAACTGTTCATTGAGAAGGCGAGCAAGCTCGAGCTGTATACGAACCTGATCACGAGCGGCATCCCGCTGACCTTCGAGCGTCTCTCTCGGTTTCGCGCACTTGGACTCAATAGCGTGCAACTGTCTATCCAGGGTACACGGCCGCCAGAATCAGACCGCATCGCCGGAGCACCATCCTTCCACCGGAAGCTCGAGGCCATGCATTGGGTCAAATCGCTCGAACTCCCGCTGACTATGAACGTCGTGCTCCATCGGGACAATATCGCGGATATTGCGGATTTCATTAAGCTGGCCGAGGACTTTTCTACTGACCGAATTGAACTGGCGAACGTGCAGTATCTTGGATGGGCCCTGCAGAACCGCTCCGCACTTCTGCCCACTCGGGAACAACTCGAGCGCGCGCGGACCGTTGCGGAACATGCACGAGGGCGGCTTCAGGGGAAAATGGAAGTGGTGTTCGTCACTCCTGACTATTATTCGGTTTACCCCAAGTCCTGTATGGATGGGTGGGGACGCCGGTTCATCGTGGTGAATCCAGAGGGGTTTGCGCTCCCCTGTCATCTAGCACAGACGATACCGGGGCTGCACTTTGAAAATGTCAGGCAGTGCCATCTTGAAGAGATTTGGCATCATTCCTCCAGCTTTAATCAGTTCCGTGGAGACGGATGGCTGCCCGATCCATGCCGAACCTGTGATCGCCGTGCCAGAGACTTTGGAGGATGTCGCTGTCAGGCCTTTCATGTGACGGGGAACGCTGGCGCTACCGATCCTGCTTGTTCTCTCTCCCCAGATCATGGCCGAATCGAATCAGCCCGACGCCAGGCGAGTCACTTGGCCGGCCTGCCGGTCTTGTTCGAATACCGGAGCGGTCGAGGGTTCACTCAAACATGATCCGGCGTATGGATGTCAGCCTAGTAATTTTGCTCGTGCTGGCCGTCTTCGCCGGTTTGTTCGCTTTTGTGAAGGACCGCTCTCTGCCGATGGAGGGACTTTATGCAAGCGGTCGACTTTTCGGGAGCGTCTGGATTGAATTGCTGTTGGGCTTTATCATTGCGGGGCTTCTTGAAGTGCTCATCTCTCCCTCTGAGATCACCTCGTGGCTGGGAACTGAGTCCTCCACGCGAGGAATCCTCATGGGGTGGCTGGCCGGCCTGGTGATTCCAGGAGGACCCTACCTGCTCTTTCCCATTGCCGCAAGTCTTTTCAAAAGCGGCGCGGCTCCAGGAGCCTTGATCACGCTGATTACCGCGAAGACGTTGGTGAGCCCGATCAGAATGCTCACCTATGAGGCTCCTCTTCTGGGTTGGCCCTTCACCATTGCGCGATGTCTGCCAGCCATACTCCTTCCCCCGTTAATGGGAATACTTGGACAGTGGGTCTTCAATCTATTCATGAGGAAGTAATCATGAACACGGACCACAGGAACAAAGGCAATACGATGCGTCGCGTTGTTGTGCTGGTGTTCTCCTCAATGATCTTGTTATTCGTCGCGTGCCAGATCTACGCGTCCTCTCTCCCTTTGGACAAGATTAAGCTTCCCCCTGGTTTTGTCATCACGGTCTACGCGGACAATGTTCCAAATGCGCGTGGCATGACACTTGGGCAGAACGGCACGCTGTTTATCGGTACCAAGGACAAAGGCAACGTCTACGCCGTAGTGGACAGAGACGGCGATCAACGCGCTGATGAAGTGTTGACAATCGCCCGCGGCCTGCAAATGCCGGTGGGCGTCGCCTATCGGAACGGCTCCTTGTATGTCTCGGCGGTCGATCGCATCCTGCGTTTCGACAAGATCGAACAACGGCTGACGAACCCGCCCTCCCCGATGGTGATCACTGACCGATTTCCGACAGAGAAGCATCATGGATGGAAATTTATCGCCTTCGGTCCTGACGGGAAGCTCTATGTGCCCGTCGGAGCGCCGTGCAATATCTGTGACTCCGATCCGGACCGCTACGCGTTAATCGCCCGCCTCAATCCGGATGGGAGCGGGTACGAGATCGTCGCGCACGGGGTCCGGAACTCGGTCGGATTCGATTGGGATCCGAGGAACCATGAGTTGTGGTTTACAGACAATGGTCGGGATTTGCTCGGGGATGATCAACCGCCGGATGAGCTCAATCATGCGTCGAAACCGGGGATGCACTTCGGTTATCCCTATTGCCATGGCGGCACGATCCCCGATCCTGAGTATGGCGGCCAACACGCGTGCCGTGAATTCACGCCTCCGGTCGTTGCGCTTGGCCCCCATGTCGCCTCATTGGGGATGCGCTTTTACACGGGCAAGATGTTTCCCTCGGAATATCAGAACCAAATCTTCATTGCGGAGCATGGCTCGTGGAATCGGAGCAAAAAAATAGGCTATCGGATCACGTCGGTATCACGAGATGGGCAAGGGCAGTATCGCTATTCGGTCTTCGCGGAAGGGTGGCTTCAGGGACAAGAGGCCTGGGGACGTCCCGTTGATGTCCTCGCCATGCCCGATGGCGCTTTGTTGGTTTCAGACGATTTGGCAGGTGTAATTTATCGGATCAGCTATAGAAAACCATAATGGACAACCTTCTCTCTCCCGGGCTCGACCGAGGTGGTAATCATCATGGAGTCCGAAATAAGAAATCGCTTCATCGATCAGTCTCTCCTGGCAATACTATGCCGAGGTGAACACATTACAAGGCAGCGTGGGAATTCGGGAAAGTCAGCGGCCAGGGCCACCCTGAGGAGGCAGAAGTATGCTGAAATCTAATCCTCATGTGTGGTTCAAGCCGCCTGTGATTTTGTGCTATGGGGTCGCGGCTCTGTCCGTGACCGGCGCGCTCATCATCGCCCGGTGGTTAGAAATCAATTTGCAAATTGCTCCAGTATCGCTGTTTCTTTGCGCCATCATGTTGAGCGTCTGGTTTGGTGGAATCCGGCCGGGCTTGCTCGCGACGCCTCTCTCCGTTCTGGCTTTCGCTTACTACTTCGTGCCTCCGATCTCCTCCTTTGCTGTGGAGGGCAAGGAGATACAGCGCTTTCTCATTTTTGTGCTGTCAGCCATTTATATTGTTCCACCGGTATTTTCGAGGAGTCACAGTCGTTGACTGGGCAGGAGCCAATAATTCACAATTGGAGGGATATATGGGAACCAACGATCGTTCCGTGCAGTTTGCCGGGGACACTCTCGGCCGACAACGTCACATTTGCGCTTTCTTCAACAGCGTCGACGAGGAGCACAGGGTGCTTCGCTCGTTTATCAAAGAGGGCCTTGATCGGGGAGAAAAGGCTTTCCACATCGTGGATCCCGAGCTACGAGAAGAGCATCTGAAGCGGCTCACTGAAGCCGGGGTCAGTGTGGAGCGGGCAATGGTGTCGGGCCAGCTTGAGGTGCGGCCGTGGCAGCACGCTTACCTCCGCGGAGATCGGTTCGACCAGGACGCCATGCTGGCCTTAATCGAAGAAGTGCTCCAGTCGGGCGCAGCAGCAGGGTATCCGCTCACGAGGCTGCTGGCGCATATGGAATGGGGGTGCCTCGACAAACCAGGAGTCGACGACCTGGTGGAATATGAGACACGCCTCAACTACGTACTTCCCAAGTACGACGATCCGGTGATCTGTACGTACGATCTGTCGAAATTTAGCTCTGCTGTGATAATCGACGTCATGCGGACGCACCCGGTCGTGCTGATCGGCGGGGTGCTGCAGGAGAACCCGTTCTTCGTTCCTCCTGACCAGTTCCTCCTTGAGATCCGGGAGCGACGGTCGGGTCGCAGGAGCGCAAGCATGGCGAACTAAATGCTGAGAGATCCCGATGCTGAGATCCTCCGGC
>VBOJ01000188.1 GCA_005877775.1 Nitrospirota bacterium
CCACGGGCGTTACCAGGCGGCGGTACGCGACGTCACCGAGCGCAAGCGGGCGGAAGAAGCGCTGCGGGAGAGCGAGGCTTTTAAGAACCGGGTCCTCGAAAACAGTCCGGACTGCATCAAGGTCCTAGACATGGAGGGGAAACTGCTGTTCATGAACAAGGGTGGCCAGCAGCGTATGGAAATCTGCGACATCACGTCATTGCTGAATAGCCAGTGGATTGATTTCTGGAAAGGCGAAGACAAGCAGAGGGCGAGTGCAGCTGTTGAAGTTGCTCGCACCGGGAGTGTCGGCAGATTTGTCGGGTTCTGCCCGACGGCGGCGGGCAAGCCCCGGTGGTGGGACGTGCTCATCACGCCCCTCTTCGATGCGAGTGGTGCTCCTGATCGACTCTTGTCCATCTCTCGTGACATCACAGAACACAAGCGAGCGGAGGAGGCGTTGCGAAGGAGCGAAGAACAACTTCGCCTGGCGCTCGAAGAGCGGGAGCGGCTCTCGCAGGACCTCCACGATAATATTATCCAGACGATCTATGCGATCGGCATGGAGCTCGAGGAATGCCAGCATCTCATGACAGAAGATGAGACGGTCGCCATCAAGAAGCTGCGGCATGCCGTCGCGCAGTTGAACCTCGTGATTCGGGATGTCCGGAACTACATTGTTGTTGAAGAACCGGACCGCATCAGCGCGGTCCGGTTGAGAACGGAACTGACCAAGCTGGCAAGGGCGATGAATGGGGCCCATTCGCTTCGCTTCCGCATCAGTCTCGACCCTCTGGCTGCAAGCCAATTAACCCCGGAAGAGACGAAGCATGTCCTGTCCATTGCGCGTGAGGCCATGAGCAACAGTCTGCGGCACTCCGGGGCCAGAACCGGCGTTGTGTCGCTTCAGATGGAACACGGGGCTCTGCGCTTGATGGTGGAAGATAGTGGCGTCGGCTTTGATCCCCAGGCCCTCAAGGCATGTGGCCAAGGATTGCGCAATATCGCGGCACGAGCCCAAAAGCTTGGCGCACGGTGCCAGGTGACCTCCGAGCATGGGTGTGGCACTCGAATTCTCATCGACATTCCCAAGGAGCAGGTGCATGCCGCAGCAGGCGATTAACACGATCCGCCTCGTGCTTGTAGACGACCACGAGGTCGTACGAATCGGCCTGAGAACGCTGCTCGACCGGATCGGCATCATCCAGGTCGTCGGCGAGGCCGGCACCGCGACTGAAGCCGTCGCAGAGACCATTCGTCTGAAGCCCGACGTCGTGCTGATGGATCTCCGCCTGCCGGACGGGACAGGCATTGACGCATGCCGCGACATTCGGACGGCTTGCCCCGGCACTCGGGTGATCTTCCTCACCTCCTTTGCGGATGATGACGCCGTGCTCGCGGCCGTCTTCGGGGGCGCGGACGGGTACTTACTCAAAGAGATCGGAGGCGAGACCTTGATCCAATCGATTCAGTCCATCGCAAGAGGACAGTCCATTCTCGACCCTGCCGTCACTCAACCTCTCCTGGCACGGATGCGTGCCGCTTCGACCCAGACCGCCGAGGATCATCCCGAGCCGATCACCCCCCAAGAGCAACGGGTCTTGGCCCTGGTGGCCGACGGGAAAACCAACAAGGAAATCGCCGCAGCCCTCGGGCTGAGCGATAAAACCGTCAAGAACTACCTCAGCCATGTGTATAAGAAGCTCCAGTTGACTCGCCGTTCGCAAGCCGCGGCGTTCTATGTGAGACGCTCCTCCTACTAGGGCCATTTGGCTCTAGCCAATATAGCCAAAAAACTCGTCCCCAACACCCCAGTGTGCTCTACCGCTTGGCCCTCGTTTTGCTATCATTATAAATGCAGTACGTTGAAACATTGACGATCTTCCGTCGGTCTGGATGCCTGACGTCCGCGTGGGGCACTCAGGCATGTGACCTCACGAGCCTCCACGATGGCCGGAAGGGAACACGATGGGCCTCGGGGCCATACGGCCGAGCGCACGACCGCAGTGCTTGAGCGACTGGGTCGCGACGCGTCACGCGGGCTGGCGAGCAGCAGGCTCATTGTCTCGACTCCGCACACAGGACCTTCCGCATAGAGAACGGCACATGGCTCACACAAAGATCTTGATCGTGGATGACGATACCAACACTCGGCTCCTGCTGAACGCACGATGAAAAGCCAAGAACTACGAGACGGTCTTAGCGGGCGATTCCTACCAGGCAGTCAGCGCAGCCCGCAAAGAGCAGCCGAATTTGGTCATCCTTGACATTGGATTACCGGGCGGCGACGGGTTCATCGTCATGGAGAGATTGAAAGCCATGGTCGCGCTCGCCTGTGCCCCAGTTATCATTGTGAGCGCCCAAGATCCGCTGGCGGCTGAGGCGTGGGCCGTCGAGGCCGGCGCAAAGGCCTTTCTGCAGAAGCCCGTGGATACCGAACAGTTGGTGGCGACGATCGAGAAGACCTTGAGAGAATCCGGCACACCACCGAAGAAGCCTGCATAAAGAAGCGACGCAGTTGGAAGGAAGGCCCCGATGGCGAAAATTCTCGTGGTGGATGATGAACTGATGATGCTGAGCTTGCTCCGGACGATCCTCATCCGCCTGGGGCACGAGGTGTTCATGGCGAGCGGCGGCACGGAGGCGATCGAGAAGTTTCGAACGGACCGCCCACAGATCACGATCCTGGACCTGAACCTGCCCGACCTCAATGGGATCGAGGTCCTGCAGCAGATCCGCGGTGCCGACCCGAAAGCCCCTGTCATCATCCTGACGGGGGCCGGCACGGACGCGATGGAACAGCAGGCCCGAGCACTGGGGGTAACCGATTTCCTGCAAAAGGGGTTCTCGTTGCATGGCCTCGGGGAGGCCTTGCGGCGTGTGACGAAACAACAGAATCAGCCTGCTGCGCCGCCGTCCTCTGCTTAGGCTGGGGCTTGACGTTCATCGCACATGAACGGATCGAAGGCGCTGCGCGAGCTTGAGAGAGGATGATACGAATGGGGAACGACCCAATAGGAAAAAGAACAGAGGCGATCCAGTTGTTGCTCGCCGGGCTGATGACCGGGCTCGTCTTGGGGATCATCATCCTGGACGTCGTGCTTCCCTTGGATTTGGCAGCAGGGGCCTTCTATGTGGCCCTGGTCATGATCTCCTTGCTGTCACCAAGATTCTCGTTCACTCTTTTTGTTGCGGCGGCCTGCGCGGTCTTGCTTGTGCTTGACCTCATCCATGCACCACCTGAGGAGATGCTCCCAATGATGATTGCCAACCGTGGCCTTTCGCTCTTTGCGATCTGGGCGACCGTAATTCTCGCGTATCTACACAAGGGAGCGCAGCAACAGATCGGCCTCTTACAACAGTTGTTGCCGATCTGTGCCGGCTGCAAAAAGATCCGTGACGACCAAGGCAATTGGTATCCCGTCGAAGACTATCTGAAAACGACTTCAAGCCTGAAGACTTCGCCGACGAACTGCCCGGAATGCCTCAAGACATGGTCCCCGCGCGCGGCCGGCTCAGCTCACTAGAGAACGGTGCCATGCAACAACCTGAAACTCCCTCACATCTGGAACGCCCCTCCAAGGAGACCCCCCCGGGCATCGACGTCACCGTGAAGGACAGATTTCTTCAATCCTCGCCAGGCTCAGCCCCCACAGGGACTCCCAATCGCTACCACCTTGTCCTCCTGCATAGCCTCGTCGCGATCGTGCTCGCGTATCAACTGCTGTTCAGCCGAGGAGCCCTGTTGCCAAGTGGAGCCGTTCAACTCATTGCCCTGGGACTCATCGGCTCCATCGTCGGCCTGGCCCTGCTGCCGGCTCACATCTGGACGACCAAGTGGCTCGCGAGCGCCCTGGTCATGGGCGACACGCTGGTGACGACTGCCATCATCTATCTGTCGGGTCAAGCCAGCTCTAATCTCTATGTCACCTACTTCCTGATCATGCTGATCGCGGCCTTTGCCCCGACGCTCGAACAAATGATCGGATTGTCGGTTCTCTTGTGCAGCGCGTACGGGGTGGTCCTCTATATGGAGCTGACCGAGATGGACTCGTTTGGCGAGGGCCATCTCTTGCAGATCCCGATCCTGCTGATCCTGGCAATCTTCTACGGGGTCACGAATGAGGCCGCGCGCAAGTTGACACATGAGAAAACGGCCCTGCTCACTCACATCAAGGAGCGTAAGCGGGCGGAGGAGGCGCTCCGGGAAAGTGAAGAACGGTACCGGCGGCTCGTGGAAGTGTCTCCTGATGCCATCTTTATCGCCAAGCAGGACCGGATTGTCTTCATGAACCCTACAGGGTTCCAGCTCCTGGGCGCCACCAGCCCGGACCAGGTCATTGGCAGATCCCCGTTCGACTTTTTCCATCCCGAGTATGACTCCATGACAACGGGAAAGATTCGACGGTTACTGGAACGAGGAGAGTCGGTCCCACTCATGGAGGAACAGATCATCCGCCTTGATGGAACAGAGGTTGCGGTCGAGATCGCTGCAGCCCCCTTTACCTATCATGGTTTCACCGCGATGCAGGTCGTCCTGCGTAACATCTCCGAGCGCAAGCAGCTCGAGGAGCACCTCCGTCAGACTCAAAAGATGGAGGCAGTCGGGCAACTCGCCGGCGGCGTCGCCCACGACTTCAATAACATGCTCACGATCATTGCGGGTCATAGTGACCTCCTGGTCGAGACCATGTCGCTCGGTGAGGACCAGCGTCTGAGCATGGAGCAGATTCGGCTCGCCGCCAAGCGCGCGGCCAGCCTCACAACCAAGCTGTTGGCCTTCAGCCGACGGCAGATGCTGCGCCCCAAGGTCCTGGATCTCAACGCCGTCGTCGCCAGCATCGAGCAGATGCTGCGTCCACTGCTCGGCGCGAATATAGAGTTGGTGACCCTCCTTAACCCGTCCCTGGGCCATGTGAAAGCCGATCCGAGCCAGCTCGAGCAGGTCATTATCAACCTGGCCATGAACGCGCAGGACGCCATGCCGCAGGGCGGGCGTCTAACCCTTGAGACCCACAATGCCGAGCTGGAGGAGGCCCAAGCCCAGCAGCAGTTCGAAGCTCAGGTGGGCAAGCACGTCATGCTGACAGTCAGCGACACCGGAATCGGCATGGATGCGAACACCCGAGCCCACATCTTCGAACCCTTCTTTACCACCAAGCCAAAGGACAAGGGGACCGGATTGGGGCTCTCCACCGTCTACGGTATCGTCAAACAGAGCGGGGGTTTCATCAGCGTCGAGAGCGTGCCAGGACGGGGGGCGACGTTCAAGGTCTACCTGCCGCGAGTGGAGGCCCCACTCGACATCGACCAATCGGAGACGCCTCCCAGGAGCATACCGGACGGCTCCGAGACGATCCTCATCGCGGAAGATGAACCGGGGGTGCTCACGCTCGTGTGTGACACGCTTCGTACGCACGGCTATACAGTCCTGGAGGCCCGGAACGGCAAGGAAGCGCTGGCCATTAGTCAGCGATACCAGGGCCCGATCCACCTGCTCCTGACCGATGTGGTCATGCCCCAGATGAACGGTCGTGAAGTGAGCGAACGCCTCCTGCTCGTGCGACCAGACGTAAAAGTCCTCTACATGTCTGGCTACACAGACGATGCGGTCCTCCGTCACGGCGTGGTGGCGAACGGCGTGGATTTCCTCCCCAAACCCTTCACCCCTGGGGCCGTGGCCAGAACCGTGCGCAAGATGCTCGATGGGTACCAGGTCCCGGTGTCAGATTCCACGCACTGATCCGCGCTTGTGGAAAGCGGGCAACGACTCGGCCTGTCGTTCACGGTATAGAGGGCTGTGGGGGGACCATCAACGTCGAGCCTGGGGCAGGGGTTCCCAGCTCCGCGTCCGGCGTGGATGCCAAGACTGCCGCCGAGATCCGGAAAGCCCTCTCGTAATCCTCCTGATTCTCCACAGAAACACGCGGCGTCATCACTCGTCAACCGTCATTGGGCAATGCTGAGAAAGAAGCATGCCTGCCAACTGCAGAATAAGCGAGTTTTCTTGACAAAGAACATATCGGGGCATAGCGTCAATGTATCAATACGTATGGGCTGCGTTCTACGCCATCAGAGAGTTGAACGATGTACGCCCCGCTTCCGAGCGACGTTGCAGTGAAGCTCTCAGAATTCCTTCCGCTCATTCTCCCGCTGACGGGGGTCCTGATCACGGGAATCTTCCTCCTGGACCTGCTCTCGCCGCTGGGACGGGTCGTCCGGTTGCTGTATTTCTTGCCCCTGTTTCTTACGTTCTGGTTCTCACACCGGCAGTACCTGATTCCCCTCTCGACAGTCTGCATGGCACTGATCATTGTCGGTTTCATCCACACTTCACCCGGCATCTCAGTGGAAACCGGCAGCTTTCAACCGATCCTTGCAGTGGTGGTGCTCTGGATCACAACATTCCTCATCCGGCAGCACAAGGAGGCGGAGGAAGCGCTGCGGAATGCGCACGATCAGTTGGAACTCCTGGTCGAGGGAAACGCGTTCGCTGCCAGGTCACCTACTCGCCGCTGTTCAGCCGCGAGCGTGAGATCTAAGGGGTGATCGTCGTGATGGAAGAGACGGCGCCATGAACAAGGAGACGCATACCAATTCGAGAATACGCAGGCTCAAGCGCCCCCAGGCGCCGGAACCGCGTCCGGAGAGGCTGTCGGTGGAAACAGTAGGGCCGGATGAAGCTTCCATGAACATGGTGGGGGCCGTGATCGAGGAACTTCAGGTCGCCGAAGAGGAACTCCGCGCGCAGAACGAGGAGTTGGCCACGGCGCGCCAGGCCATTGAAGCGGAACGCGAACGCTACAAAGACCTGTTTGAATTTGCTCCGGACGGCTATGTGGTCACCGATGCAGCGGGAATCATCCGCGAGGCCAACCGTGCGGCATCGGCCATGCTCAATGTCCCGCAGCACTGGCTGCTGAGGAAACCCTTTGCGTTGTATCTGGCTGATGCCGAGCGCAAGGCCTTTCGGGCCCGCCTCTCTCAGGTTCAGGGTGACAAGAGGATCAGGGAGTGGGAGCTCCATCTCAACCCACACGGGAGGCCTCCCCTCCCTGTTGCCCTGAAAGTTGCCATGACGCAGGCTCTGCCTGGCACAGCGATCCAACTGCGGTGGCTGCTCCGGGATATCACCCAGCGCAAGCAGACCGAAGAGGAGTGGAAGAGGCTGAATGACCAGTTTCGATTGCTCCTGGAATCAACGGGCGAGGGCGTCTATGGAATCGACTTGCAAGGACGCTGCACGTTCATCAACAAGGCTGCCGCGACGACGCTCGGTTATCGCCCAGAAGAGCTGTACGGCAAACTCATGCATCAGGTCCATCATCAT
>VBOJ01000189.1 GCA_005877775.1 Nitrospirota bacterium
CCATGGCACGCCGTGAGATCGAGCGATTGGCGAAAGAGCGAGGCGCCACGACCATCACGGCTCAGGTGATGGACGAGGCCAAAGAGAAGTTCATGAAATTCATGTAACGGGGCCTGGGGGTCCTGTGATCAAGAAAAGGCCCATCCGGTCGGCCGGATGGGTCTTTTCTTGTGAGATGTCAGAGAGAGCCTCTTCATGAGACCTAGGCAGCGCCTATGGCTAGGAACCCTAGCCCGCGTCGTGGTCTGTGCTGTTCTGCTGTCAGCTCCTGCGGTTGCCCAGTACGTCGGCACCAACCATGAGTCGGTGCATCAACAGGAAACGTCTCATCAAACCGGCGTAGCCGGTGAAATCTGGGAAGGATCCCCGGCGGGGAAAGCCTACTCGGAATCCAACCACCACATCACTGGAATATTTGTTCTCCTGATCGGTTTGAGTGAAGTGCGCGAGGCCTTGGCTGTCGCGCTGCTGGCCTGGACTCGGTTTTTGTTGCCGGTGGGCATGCTGGGAGCCGGAACCTACCTCATGATCTGGAGCGATCACGAGGCCTGGCCGATCGGGTCCCTCAGCTTCGTCCAAACCTTCTTCAGCGGCGATTGGGAAATCCTACAGCACAAGGTCTATGCTATGCTGCACCTCACCGTTGGGACGATCGAGCTGCTCAAACGGATGGGGCGTCTGGGACATGCCATCTGGAAGGTTCCCCTCCCCACCTTGGCCGTCATCGGCGGGTTGATGCTCTTCCTGCATAGCCATGGTGTTCATCCCTCCGCCCACAAGATCGCCCTCCACCACGCCGTCATGGGGGCCATGGCGATCATTGCAGGGTCCTCCAAGTTTGCATCCGGGTGGACGATGCAATGGGCGTCAGCTACGAAGAGATCAGACCTTCAATATATGCCGAGTCGCTCGTGGGGAGTTACCTGGGCCGGCTTTATCCTGCTGATCGGAATCCAGTTACTCTTGTACTCCGAGTGAGGACTCCTGCTGAACACTCGTGTCACCGGATTGACACGTCGCCCTCCAACGCTGCACCTGATGCCTTGACATTGGCGGGCTGTTCTCCAATACTTCTCGCCATGGAGACGGGGCATTCACCAAGGCCAGCACTCGCGGCACTGCTGTCGGCTCTGCTGCCAGGCCTGGGACAGTTCTACAATCGCCAATGGGCCAAGGGCGCTGGGTTTCTGGTGGGAGCTTTGATTCTTGACGCTGCGCTGGACATCACAGCCTCCTTTGTTAAACTGCTGCAATCGCTTGCATCGGGTGTTCCGCCGGAGGGAGCTGCACAGGTTTCTCTCCGTATGCTGCCTCTCCTTGCCCTCTCCCTCTGGAGCGTCGTGGACGCCGCCCGTTCCGCCAAGAAGTCCCAACAGTAAAGACGCTCAATAGACGAGTAGGCCGTCTGCCTGCGCTGCGCAGTCCTACGTGACGAGCGTTGACACCCTTCTTGTGGTGTGTTAGAAGCACCGTAGAAATCAGACAATTCTGGAAATTTTCGGGCGAGCGTGCGGACGGGTTTGCCGTCTACGGCAGCAGGGGGAATATGGGCGGCCATAGTCATTGGGCCACCACGAAGCGGCACAAGCAGGCGCAGGATGCCAAACGGGGCAAACTCTTCACCAGAGTCATCCGCGAGCTGACCATCGCCGCTCGACATGGCGGTGATCCGGACCACAACCCACGCCTCCGGTTGGCGATCATGAAGGCCAAAGACGCCAATATGCCGGGCGACACCTTGAAAAAGGCGATTCAGCGTGGAACGGGGGAGCTGCCCGGCGTGCATTACGAAGAATTCACCCTGGAGGCATACGGGCCGGGAGGCACGGCCTTGCTTCTCGAAATTACCAGCGACAACCGCAATCGCACCGTGGCCGAGATCAGGAATCTGCTCACCAAGAACAACGGGACAATGGCTGAAGCAGGGGCTGTGTCCTGGCAGTTCCAGAAGAAGGGTCTGATTGTGGTCGAGCAGGGCAAAGTAGAGGAAGACCGGCTTCTCTCGCTGGCCCTGGAAGCGGGTGCTGAAGACGTGAAGATCAGCGAGAAGACGTTTGAGGTGATCACGGCGCCCCACGACTTTGAAGCGGTGAAGAAAGCGTTGTCCGACGCGAAGATCGACACATCCTTGGCCGAGGTGACCTTTGTTCCCCAGAATTCCATCAAGCTCCAGGAAAAAGCCGCGGAGCAGATGCTTAAGCTGATGGAACTCCTGGACGACCATGATGACATCCAGAAGGCGCATGCCAACTTCGACATTCCAGACGAGATCATTGAGAAGGTCGCGGCGGCCGGCTAGAACCAGGGATGAGTAACGAGTGACGAGTCCGAAGCTCAGAAGACGGAGCACCGCAGTTATGATGATTTTGATTCAGCCTCGTCCACTCATTACTCATCACTCATCACCCATCACCTTCTATAGATGATCGCCGCGCTGACCGGTCAGCTGGCTGCGAAGACTCCCTCACACATTACGCTTGACGTCCAGGGTGTCGGCTACGAAGTCTTCATTCCTCTCAGCACGTTTTACGCGCTCCCGGACCTGAATGAATCTACCTCTCTCAAAATCTACACCCATCTCCGCGAAGACGCCATCCAGCTCTTCGGGTTTCTGACGGCCCAAGAGAAAGAAGTCTTCATCCTCTTGACCGGCATCTCCGGCATCGGACCCAAGCTGGCCCTCAGCGTATTGTCGGCATTGAGCGTCCCTGACCTGATTGCTGCCGTGCAGGCTGGCGACGTGGAAAAGCTGGCCACCGTCCCAGGGATCGGAAAGAAGTCGGCTGGTCGGATTGCGCTGGAGCTGAAAGATAAGGTGGCGCGGCTGCACCCCGCTGCCACTCAGACGTCAGATGTCACGTCCGGTCCCACAGACCGACTGCAGGAGGACGCTCTGTCCGCTCTGGTCAATCTCGGCTACCGAGCGGCGGAGGCAAAGGAGGTTCTGAAACGCATGACCTATGGTCGACCGAACCAGATGACGCTCAGGGACCTGATCCGAGAAGCCCTGAAGGACCTGGCAAGGGGGTAACTATGCATTCGACCAACGAGCAAGCGGCTAGTTCTTTACGTGTGAACCGGCGGCTGATCGTCTGGAGCCTGGCCGGCGGGCTGGTCCTGGCTCTGCTGTTCGCTCACCCTCAGATGGTGTTTCTTGCCGATGCCCCTGAACCGCCAAAGAGCATCAGGATGACCTGTGGAACCTGTCCGTCCGGCTATGCCAAAACCGGAGTCACTTCTTCGCCAGAGATCTGTAAAGAAGGAGATCCGACCTTAGTTGAATGCATACCCGTGGGCATGATGAACCTTATGGGGGTGTGCGGGTCCTGTCCCGAGGGCTATGTGCAGGTCGGTAGTTCCAATGTGCCAGCTCGCTGCGGCAACGCAGACGGAGGTCGCCTGAGCCAATGCCAGCTTCAGAAACTCGAAAGCGTGCTGCCAGACCCGAACAAGGGCGGTATCTTCTGTCCTCCAAACTGCGTCGGCCAAATGCCGACTCCGGGGCGTGGCGCGATCCCGCCACCGCCGAAGATGCTGCCTACGCCTAAGGAGGACAAGTGAGGAACGGTTTGGTTGGTTTGAGCCATTTGGAGGTGAGGCGGTGGCGGACCGTATCATGACGAGTCAGGTGACCGACGACGAGCGTGGACTCGAGGCGACGCTGCGGCCGCAGACGCTCGAGGAGTATGTCGGCCAAGAGCGGATGAAGGAATCGCTCCGGATCTGCATGGAGGCCGCTAAACAGCGGGGCGAGGCGCTGGACCACGCGATTTTCTATGGCCCGCCAGGGCTCGGCAAGACTACGATTGCCCACATCATCGCCCGCGAAATGGGCGTGGCGATTCGGTCCACGTCAGGACTGGTGTTGGCCCATGCCGGTGATTTGGCCGCGATCCTGACGAATCTCCAAGACCGCGACGTGCTGTTTATTGATGAGATCCATCGGCTCCCGGCTTCGGTCGAAGAGGCGCTGTACCCGGCGATGGAGGACTTCCAGTTGGATCTGGTGGTCGGCCAAGGGCCCTCGACACGCACGATCAAGCTGGACCTGCCGCGCTTCACCTTGATCGGGGCCACGACCCGTGCCGGGGCCCTCACGTCCCCGCTTCGTGAACGGTTTGGTCTGGTCAATCGCTTGGACTTTTACTCCCCTGCCGAGTTGCACACTATCGTCATGCGTTCGGCAGGCCTGCTGGCTGTTCCCATAGACCAGGAAGGCGGGACCGAGATCGCCAGCCGAGCCCGCGGGACCCCGCGCATTGTCAACCGGCTGATCAAGCGGGTGCGCGATTATGCCCAGATCAAGGCTCAGGGTCGAGTGACCCATCAGGTCGCCCGTGATGCCCTCTCCTGGCTGGGGGTGGATTCAGCCGGGTTCGATGAAATGGATCGAAAGATTCTCCTGACCGTGATCGAGAAGTTCGGGGGCGGGCCAGTGGGGATCGAGTCACTGGCTGCCGCTGTCAATGAAGAAAAGGGCACGATCGAAGATGTGTACGAACCGTTTCTCATCCAGTCCAGCTACTTGGAGCGAACCGCGCGTGGGCGTCAGGCCAGCCGCCTTTCCTACGAACATTTTGGAAAAATGAAGGATTTGCTCTCCTGACTCTTATCCAGCCTTTGGTCGAGTTCATCTTCCAGTCTGCCACAACGAGGTGGAGGACACAAAGCCTGTCGGAGATGGTCTCAGCGCACAAATCTCGTTGATAAACATTGCAAATCCTGCCACGCTTCCGGTAAAATTCACTGTCCTGCTGATTGGCGCGGGGTGCGGGGGTATCCCTGTGCCTGGAGCGCAGCCGGTCAGGGGCGGTCGGGCGGCTTTTGAGGGTTGTGGAAGAACGCATGGGTATGCCCAAAGACATTCAGCAATACCGTCAGGCAATTGATCGGATCGACGATGAGATCCTCAAGCTACTGAACGAGCGATCAAAGAACGTCGTTGAAATTGGAAAGCTGAAGAAGCAGTCTGACACGGAAGCGAACTTGCACACGCCTGGGCGGGAAGCCGAGATTGTCGATCGGCTCATGCGTCACAATCAGGGCCCCTTCCCCAATGATGCAATCCGACCCGTGTATCGGGAAATCATGTCCGCCTCGCTCTCACTGGAGGGGCCGCAGCAAGTGGCGTACCTTGGCCCTAGAGCCACCTTTACCCACTTGGCCTGCATTCAGAAGTTTGGCGAGTCCGCGCAATATGTCCCAGTCAACAGCATCAAGGACGTCTTTAACGAGGTCGAGCGAGGGCGAGCCAATTTCGGTGTCGTGCCGATCGAGAACTCAACCGAGGGTGTGGTGAACCACACCCTCGACATGTTCATGGATTCCAGCCTGCTCATCTACGGCGAGGTGCTCCAGGAAGTGTCCCATCATCTGCTCTCGAAGGCCGACCGTCCCGAGGACATCAAGAAGATTTATTCGCATCCGCATGCGATCGCGCAATGTCGGAATTGGTTAGAAACCAACCTGCCGCATGTGCCGGTGTCGGAGGTCCCCAGCACAGCGCGTGCCGCGGAGCTCTGCGCCGATGACCTCTCGGGAGCGGCGATCGCCTCGGAACTGGCCGGGCAACTTTACGGCCTGAAGGTTCTGAAGGCTCGGATCGAAGACAACATCAACAACTTCACCAGATTTCTGGTCCTCTCGCAGAAACCCTCCGAACGCACAAGCAAGGATAAGACCTCCGTCATGCTGTCGGTGAAGGACAAAGTCGGGGCTCTCTACGAGCTGCTGCGACCGTTTGCCTCTCACGGTATCAACATGACCAAGATCGAGTCCCGTCCCTCACGGCGCAAGGCGTGGGAATATATCTTTTTCGTGGACATCGAGGGCCATCTCGAAGAAGACCGAGTCAAAAAGGCGCTGGAGGAGGTCAAGGGGCGATGCCTCTTTTTGAAGATCCTGGGCTCATATCCTTCCCACAGCTAAAGAGCGTGAACCGTCAAGCGTTATTCGTTATGCGTTCAAGACAACATGACGAAATACGATCTTGCGATTCACGATTAACGGATCACGAATAACGAAACCATGCCGCTGAAGGTTCATCCTGATATCGCATCGTTGATCCCTTACGTCCCGGGCAAGCCGATTGAGGAGCTTGAACGGGAGCTCGGCATCTCCCGCGCGATCAAGCTGGCCTCGAATGAGAACCCGCTCGGTCCGTCG
>VBOJ01000061.1 GCA_005877775.1 Nitrospirota bacterium
GCCCCATCGCCAACCCGGTGACTGGAAGGTGCTGATCGGAAGACTGTTCCTAGATGTGATATCACGCACTGCGGCGGTTCGACAACACAATTGTGTTATGGAATCCTTTGCTCGTTGAGGAGGCAGCGTCTCTCTGGTGACCGACGCTCGCAATACTTTTCCGGGGTCTGTGAAGCTCCATGCAGGAAGTGGCGCGCTTTGCGCACCTTATCCGGACTGGAACGTGAATGACCTGAACGGTGGGTTAGCGAGTATGGGATGCGGAATGATCGGCGCGTTAGAGACGAGCTAAGGGGAGTGGTCGGGGCGAGAGGATTTGAACCTCCGACACCCGCGTCCCGAACGCGGTGCGCTACCGGGCTGCGCTACGCCCCGATCTCTGGATCGAATCCTCCGCCGACGTCAGACGAGCGGCTCACATCGCATGCCGTGCGCCTCGGCGACTCCCTTGCAGGTAATTTTCCCGTTGGCCAGGTTCACGCCCTTCGCGAGGGCCGGATCAGTGCGAATGGCACGCTCCACGCCGGCTGAGGCAATGCGGACTATAAAGGGAAGCGTCGCATTGGTCAAGGCCAAAGTCGCGGTCCTCGGCACGATCCCCGGCATGTTCGGGACGCAATAATGCAACACACCTTCCACCTGATACACGGGGTCCGAATGGCTGGTGGGTCGCGTGGTCTCGAAACACCCTCCTTGATCCACGGACACATCCACAATCACAGATCCCGGCTTCATTCGGGACACGACTGAGCGCGAGACCAGCCTGGGCGCTTTGGCGCCGCGCACTAGCACCGCCCCGATCACCAAGTCGGCCTCTTCGACTGCCCGATCAATCACCGGTTGGCTCGCCGCCAACGTGACCACTCGCCCTTGGTACAAATCATCGAGGCTGCGCAGGCGTTCCAGGTCCTGGTTAATCGCCGTAACCTGGGCGCCCATCCCGACCGCGATCCTCACGGCTGCGCTGCCGACGACACCCGCCCCCAAGATCACCACCTGCGCAGGCGCGACCCCGGGTACGCCCGCGAGCAGGACTCCACGCCCTCCCTGGGAACGTTCCAGATACCTGGCTCCCACCTGCACGGCCATGCGGCCGGCGATCTCGCTCATCGGTTTGAGCATCGGCAGACTCCGGTCCTCCAACTCTGTCGTCTCGTACGCGATGGCCGTCACCCGCGCATCGAGCAATGCCCTGGTGAGTTCCGGCAGAGCCGCCAGATGCAAGTAGGCAAACAAGGCTTGTCCCGGACGAAACAAGGCGCATTCGGACAGCAGCGGTTCCTTGACCTTGACGATCAGCTCGGCTTCCTGAAACAGATGGATCTTCGACGACGCCAAGTGGGCGCCGGCTTTGCGATAGTCATCGTCCGAGAACCCGCTCCCTTCCCCTGCCGTCGGCTCAACCCAGACTGTCTGACCCGCTGCGCAGAGGGTCTGCACGGCATCCGGCGTGAGGCTCACGCGGTATTCATGGTCTTTGATCTCTTTCGGCACACCGATGATCATAGATCCTCCATGGAGCGAATCCTTCGCTTTCTGTACGCCTGCCCATATTATATCCTTGCTTCGCCGTAGAAATCGCCGGCTTTCCGCCAGGCGCCTATATCATGCTTCCGCGAGGCATCTTCAGCTCGCTGTCCTCTCTGTCCATCCCACGGTGGACAGGCCTCAGACCCCTGGTGTAAGATGGCCTCGATTGTCAAGATGATGAGGAGCCGTGGTGACGAGCACTGAATCGGACCTCCCCGCTGGAAAGTGTGACGCCTGCGGCACCACGCAGAAGCCGCTCGTCAAGGTTTCTCTTGGGAAGGATTTCTTCGGTCGCCCGTACGATCGTCTCTCGCCATCATCGGACCTAAGCCCGAAGTGGTATTGCGAAAGTTGCTCCGTGCACAAGAACCTCCAGCGCGACTTCCGTGACATTCGGGCAGAATTTGACAAGCTGAGCAAGGGACAGGCCTCTGAAATCGCAGGAACTGATCAGTTGCAACGAGCGCAGATGCGACTCCAGGAGATTGCCGCTGCACTCGACAGTCATGCGGCGGGGTCCCGCCTCATCGACCTCACTGACGTCAACGCCTTGATCAGCCGCATGCAAGCTCAGGCTGGTTCCCAGTCCGTCACAGGGTAATCTCCCGACGATCCAACCAGTGACGACATTTAAACATCACATCTTCGTCTGCGTGAACCAACGGCCGAAGGGCGATCCGCGCGGCTGTTGCGCGGACCGTGGATCTGAGCGTCTCCAGACTTTTTTCAAAAAGGAGGTAGAGCGGCTGGGGTTGAAAGGGACAGTGCGGGCAAACAAAGCCGGATGCCTAGATCATTGCGAGTACGGCCCGAGCGTGGTCATTTATCCGGAAGGAGTCTGGTACTGGGTGGGATCTGAAGCGGATGTCACGGAGATCATGGAACGCCATGTCATGAAGGGCGAGATCGTGGAGCGGTTGTTGATGCCGGAACACGAACTCCCGAAGAAAGGTTCAGGTTGAGGCTGAAGGTAAGGTTGAGGCTGGGGAGCACGAGATGTCCGGGCTGCTCTGATCCTCGACCTTAACGAACACCTCGACCCCTAAGGGGTCGATCATGCCCGTTGAAGAAAAATGGAAGGCTAATCAAGAGAAGGTGGCCTTCATGAAACGATTCCCGGGCCTCACTCTGGCCTGGGATCACGTCCGAGGGAAAACCGTCGAGGCTGTCACGCCGCTGTCCTCAAAACCCGGCGCGGCCGTGCTGGTCTTCTCGGATGGATCTTTCACCATCGTGCCTCCTCTCGAGCCGGAACCCTGGGAACTAGGTGATGGACTGGCCGTAGCCCGGCACGTCCTTGAGCCGAAGCATCCTGAAGCCTATCGAGAGTATGATCAGTTGGTGCGGAAGGATAAAGAAGCCTTGCGGGCGGCACGCCTGGAGAAAATCCTCGGCGCGATCCAGAACAATCTCGACCGGATCCCGGAGCTCAAAGACCGACTGCGCCAATTGGTGGACAAGTGGAAGTGAGGATATGCGACCGTGAACATGCTGGAGATGTTCTCCAAGGCCCTCTTTGAGGGAGTCAAACCCATGATGGTCATGAGAGATCACCTCGTCCGTCACCCAGACCGTTGCACGCACAACGCCGTCTGCATCCCGGTCTGTCCGACCGGCGCATGGATCTCAACTCCCCCGTTTAAGTTCGACTCGTCGCGCTGCCTCGAAGGCTGTCGACTCTGCCTCGACGCCTGTCCGTCCCAAGCGATCTACGCGGTCTTTCGGAAGGGTGACAAGCTGCTCGCGCCACAGAAGAAGTAGGTGGGTCTCGGCTGACGAACGACTGGAGTAGGCTGGGCTGGCGACGGGCGGACAGCTCCGGGAGCTGCCTCGAAGCGGCTCCTGTCTTGTTGCCTATGCAGTCTGGGGCAAAGTCGCAGCGCCTCATCGGACCATCGGAACGGCGCTGCTCCAACCTGTGATCCTGTACCGCTCTTGCTCCCCGCAGAGACCGCTCTCCTCCGTGTCCATCCCGTCCATCCCAGCTGGGAGAACGAAGAGGCACCTCGCAGCCCGCCTCGCAATCGTTCCATCCGAGACTTTGATGAAAGGTAAGAAACCTGATCTCGCTCATTCTTCCTCAGAGTGCGCCAGCACGGCGAGCCACGAGATCGTTTCACCCACCGCTCCGATGAAGGCCGGCATGAAAGAGTACAGCTAAACAACTCGTTTCCGCAGCCGTCCCCAGTAAGCCGTTCCCACCCAGCCGCACCCACCGGTCAGAGTTGTGAGAGCCATGATGCGATAGACCTGCCCCTTCGAGATCTTGAGCGTCACCGTGGGATCTAACAGATCCGATGAGGTGGACACGAGCTGCAACGTTGCGCCGGCGAAGAGGATCGGCCACATGCAGGCCAAGCGAAGACGGACTTCCCGTCGCGGGATCGCCATCGTATAAAGCCATCCCTGGTCCAGATGATCCAGCGCGGTTGTCACCAGCTTGCGAAGGAGGGGTCTGAGGATGGAAAGGTTTTCCCGGTTCAGTAGATCGTGTGGCCCCAGACCCGCTTCTCTCAGCAGCGCAGCCGGAAGGTAACATCGTCCCCGATGCAGATCGCGAGCCAGATCCTTGAGCACGTTCGTGAGCTGCAGGCCTTTGCCGAACCGGACCCCGACCTTTGCCATCTCAACCCGGTTCCAGCCGCGTAACGACGGCAGGTGGGCGCACATCATCTCGGTCCAGAATTCTCCAACGCACCCTGCAACGTAATACGTATAGCGGTCAAGGTCCTCCATGGTCTGGAGCGCAACCGGCTCGCCCGCGGCGCCGCCGGTGAACACGGTAAGGTCCATCTCCATACCGTTGGTGAGAGTCCTGACCAGCCCGCGCATCCGGGCCCGGTCATCCGGCTCGCATTCCAAATAGAGACGGAAACAGTCCTCCAACCGCGTGATGAGCGCGGATTCGCCGGAATCCTTTTGGCGAGGAATCAATGCAGTCTGGATGGATCGGACTTCCTCCCAGTCAACGCGATCCTCGGCAAACTGGGCCCTGAACTTCTTGAGGAACAGCAGCCGCCCACTCCGGTCAATCAGCTCCGTGTCGGCGATCGTGTCGGCTGCTCGCGCGAACAGGTAGGCCAGCCCCATCTGGTTCCGGACACAGCGGGGCACCACGATCAGGGTCAGATAGAACGAGCGAGAGACCTGCTTGAGGATCGTACGGAGCAGCTCACGTGTGCGGTCAGTCGTGTGCGCTGCAGGAGTCACTACCGGACTTCCAAGCGGCCTTCCATGCCCTTTTCCCGGTGGCTCGCGAAGAACAGCAACTTCTTGTCGCAGTAAAAGGTAAACACACCGGGTACAGTGGGCGTAAAGCGGACCGTGGCGGTTTTTCCGGCTCCCACGTCCTGTTCTACCGAAAGACCTGCGGCCGGTTCCTTCAGAACGAAGTTGTGCGGTGTGAGGATGGTCACGCTCGTCAAGATCAACTCAACCGGCTGCCCGGCTCGCACGACGAGATGATTGGGACGGTAGGAGTAACTATCCATCGTGATCGAGACGCGCTGCACGCCATCTGGACCAGTTTCTACCTCAACCGGGGATCCTGACTCACCGAAAACAGGCCCGATTGCTCCTGCACACAGCAGGGCTATCGCCCAGCAGAGGAACGGTCGAACAATGAAATGGGCCTCGCGCACGATCCCCTTCTATCAGATGCAGTCTGGCCCGTCAACGACCACCAGTGCCATGCCTCCTCCAGCGCTTGACATAGGACAAAGGAGGATTATCTTCGTCTCCACATCAAGCAGGCTCACGGGAATGGGGCAATGATTTTCTCGCCAGACTATTGTATGATGAATGCCATCGCGGTGGCGCAGACGATCCGCCGCGCTGAATCGGTGAACACCTGAAGGAGGAGTTCCATGAAATGGCTTAAAGGAATCACGTTGCTGCTCATCGCCAACGTGCTGATCTTCGTGACCCTCTCGATCACCTTCACCCTGTTGGTCAACGTCATCCTTCCGGCCTTCGGCATCGATGTGCGCGGGGCGGTGAACCAGGAGGACCTGGTCTGGGCGATGGTGATCGGGTTCGGGGGCGCTTTCCTCAGCTTGGCTTTTTCCAAACAGATGGCCAGGTCCATGTTGGACTGTTATCAGATCACACAGCCTCGCACGCCCGCGGAGCAGGTGGTCTATGGCGCGGTCCAGGAGATCGCCCAGCGCCTGAGGATCGAGATGCCGGAGGTCTGGGTGTACGAGTCCCCGGACCCCAACGCCTTCGCGACCGGGCCAAGCAAAAACAACTCGATGGTAGCGGTCTCCACCGGCCTACTGAACAACCTCGATGAGCAGGAAGTGCGGGCCGTGTTGGCGCACGAGATGGGGCACGTCTACAACGGTGACATGTTTGTGACGACGGTCCTGGCTGGATTGATGAACACGTTCGTCTATTTCCTCAGCCGATGGGTCTATCGGCACTTGGCGGAGCGCAATGCAGCGCTAGCTTTCGGGGTCTATATCTTTCTGCAGCTGGTGCTCTCGTTCCTCGCCATGATTCCGATCGCCTGGTTCTCTCGTCGCCGGGAGTTCGCCGCTGACGCCTTTTCTGCCAAGGTGTACGGCCGGACGTCCATGATCTCGGCCTTGCAGTCCATCGACCGCTGGGTCAAGCGGGCCCAGATCGAGTACAGCACCCAGGATGCCCTCGCCACGATGAAAATTTCCGGTAAGTCTAGCGGGTTCCTTCACCTCTTCGCGACGCATCCGCCGATCGAAGAACGGGTGGCAGCGCTGCAGAAGCTCTGATAAGGAGAATCCGATGATGAAGGCTACCAGAGGAGGCAAGTACGGGATAGCTCTGGCACTGGGCATTGTAGCCGCTTGTAGCCCCGGCTATGTCTCAGGGCCAACTTCTGCGCAGGCTGGGAGCCCTGAGAGCTTGGCAGTCGCTTCTGATGAGGAAAGGATAATGATGGCTGCACAAACCGGAAGCGTCTATGACTTCACGCTCAACGATATCGACGGAAACCCTGTCTCGCTGAGCCAGTTCCAAGGGAAGGTCCTGCTGCTCGTCAACACTGCAAGTTTCTGCGGGAACACGCCGCAATATGAAGGCCTCCAAAGCATCTACGAGCGGTACAAATCAAAGGGGTTTGAAATCCTGGCTTTTCCGGCCAACAATTTCGGCCAGCAGGAACCGGGAACCAACGATGAGATCAAAACCTTCTGCTACACCAAATACAGCCTGACCTTCCCGCTCTTCGGCAAAATCAGTGTCAAGGGGGAGGACAAACATCCCCTTTATCGGTACCTGACCGAACGGAGCCCATTTCCGGGCGAAGTGGAGTGGAACTTCCAGAAATATCTGGTGGATCGGACTGGCAACGTGATTGCCCGCTATCATCACCGCACGAAACCGCTGTCCGATGAGGTTGTCCGTGACGTGGAGCGGACACTGGCCGCCAACTGATGGCAGGCTATGGGCTTGCTCTTAGCTCGTCCCTAACAGGTTCATTGTTCAATGGGCCATGCTCGCTAACCCATCCCACAGGCCAATCACGTCTTGCACCGTAAAAGGTGCGCGAAGCGCGCCTTTTCCGGTACAGACCTTCACAGACCCCTCAACAGTGTTGCGAGCGTCGGTCGTGCGATCATGATTGCCCCTCCAACGAGCAAGAATTCGCCCATCGCCTATTGCCCCTAGCCTTTTTTGATGAAGCTGATGTGGTCCCGATACTGCTGAATTGCCGCCGCTAAGGCGTTGGTGCCAAGCGGGATATTGGCCTCCAACGCTGCTTCCACTTCCTGGTCGTTAATCACCACTTCGTACCGATCCTGTCTGCTGGTCAGGATCACTCCTTTCGCGGCATCACGCGGCAGAAAGATTTCGTGCCAGACCTCTTTCTCAACCAGGCAGACGTCCTTGAACCGCTCATAGAGAAGGGCAAGCTTCTCTGGAGCCGTCTCCTTCATCACGTCATCCCTCCGCTACCTCCATCTCAACCCAATGCTCATCACCAGGTCCACGTTCTGCCACATCTTCATAGTTCGGCATCGTCCCTCTCTATGACATGCTGCGACTGAGCAGGGTCTCTATTCCGAACTCGTGGGAATTTATTTTTGAGCGGCGGTATCGGGGACCGGAGCGGGCTGGTCGGCGATTTTAAATCGCATCGTACCTACCTGATTCGCCGCATGGAAGGGCTGTTGCCCCTGTGGAGTGATAAAAATCTTCACCAAATATTTCCCCTTCTTCCACCCGTCGGATGGCTTCTCTAACTCCAGGAATCCATACCGTTCATGTCCCGGGACTGCCAGCGTATCTCGGCCAACAGGCGTGTCCGAGATATTGCCCGCGTCATCCTCCAAGAACCACTGAGCGCTGAACTGTGCCGGGTCTTCAAGCGGCGCCACCTCAAATACGATATAGACGGCCTGGGTATCCGGCGTGAAAATAGTAGTGCCCGGAGCCACGGGTTTCAGGCGAGGATCTTGAGTGTACCACCCTTTTCGCCCAAAGCTGTCCCATTCCACCTCATAGCCCTTCGCCATCTTGATCCAGACAAAGATGGACTGCGGGACGCCACCCTTCTGATCGTCAAACGAAGGAGTCTTGATCGATTCAAACTCCGTCTGAGTCTGTTCTTTCGGGGTCATCAGTTCCCGGGCCTGTGTCTCAACCGGCAGGACGGCCAAACCGACCAAGAGCGGCAGAACCATGCCGGGAATGACACGAAGCACTCTCCTATTCCGGCTATGGGTGATGCGGTTCATCGTGCGCCTCCTCCTTTCGGACGCCCAGAACACGATTCTCTCACGTCTCCGGTCTTTTGAAATAGCCTACTGCAAGAACTGTGGCAATGCAACTTGAGCGCCCCTGCCTCGAGGGGCACAGACGAGGCCGGTCCACCGACCAGGTATCCGCGACTGTCCCCGGGCTTGCAAAACTTCGTGTTCGATATGGTCCGTGCCGAAGACCGAGCGAAGAGAGTCGCCGTATGGAATACCGTTAAGGCGATGGGATGGTTTGAGGGTTCGATGCCTGGCGGGTGGCTTGCGATGGTCGTCCCTTCAGCGATCACCCTACCTGCCTTGGAGCTTCACCTGCCCTCCAACCTCGCCGTGTTTTTTTCATATCTGGGCTCCTACGGCTGAGGGTGTCGCTGAGTCTCGCTTCGTTGAAGGTTCCAAGGAGGTCCCTGGAGGCCATCTCACACCGTCGATTGTTCCCTGAGCTGCCTCCTGTCAAGCCCCTGATCGGAATCTTCTGCAGAAGGGCCACCAGACAGGAGACCTGACTTCCCCGCTGGTGCGTCAAGCCGGCGGCTCGGATTGACCACTACGGCATCGGGGCTTCCTGAGCCTTCGTGCGCTCCCCTTCCTCTTGCTTCATCTTCTCAAAGAACCGGTCCGAGTCGCTTCGTGTCTGCTGCGGCGTTGGCTGGGGAAGGGGTTTCGGGGGATCCCCGGCGCACCCCACCATCAAGAACCAGACGAATACCATCCCGAACGCGCTGTTGGCCAGCCATCCGATCTCTTTCAAGTCACCACGCCCTCTCCGCATAGCATCCTCCGATCACCCTGTTTCGCCTCCAACCGCTCGGCCTGATCCTGGTTCACTCCCTACCACAGGAAACCCCGGTCCGTTCCAGGGAACGGACCCCGTCTGTGAACCCCCTTCTCCGATGGAGAAACGGGGTGAAGCCTTGGTACGGGGTTCACCGGAACGCATGCCAAAGATCTGCGATTGTCTGAGCGACACCGTGTTCCAGCGCAGCCCGAATCAACGGCTGCATGTCAGATTCGGCGAGCGACCGCGCCGCCCCGTCACTCGACTCGTCCATCCGAGTCAAGACCACGTTATGGAACACGACCTCCGCACTCTCGACTCTGACAATCTTGCTCATGACCATGAAGGGCGGGAGATCACCACGATACCTGGCAAAGAGCCGATCCCTCAAGGTAGGCCCTTCGATGCGATAGATGAGGACACTGTCGACCCCCAGAAGGCGGCCGATGCGAATAGCGGTCTCATCGGACACCACTCCACCCATCTGGAGACGCTGCTCGCCAAGAATCGAAGGCAGATTGAACCGCTCCACGATCCGGAGGGATGGCCGCTGCGCCTTGAGTTGAAACGCCGCGCCCTCCAGGCGAGCATAGGCCTCCATCAATTCCCGACTATAGGTTTTGGGATAGAGCACCGCCAGGCGTTCCACGTCGAGCGGCACCAGAAGCGAAGAAGGAATGGTGTTCCAGGTTAAGGGGGCCGGCCTGGCAGATGGCGCTGTCGTGTGACAGCCTACCAGCAGGGGTAAGAGAAGGAACCCCACCGACTTGCTCGAGACGCCCCATCCATGAGCCATGGCGCGCGTCCTGCTGTTCGAAGGTGCGGTGCGGTGGACCGGCCTTTTGCTGTGAAGTATGTCTCATCATACTCTTCTTCGACATCGAAAAACCACCAGCGCGCTACCCGCGCCAGACTGAGCTCGATTCGCCTGTCTGCTTGTCCCATCCCCACGCTTTTATAAGGAAATCCTGGATTGACTGGTTCGCTCTGGAGGACTATGCTCGCAGGGAGAGCGCCTTGCTCCTCACGAATCGGAACGAGGACCTGTATGTCGTTGCCTGATCGTCTGTCCGAGGACCTGAAACAAGCCATGAAAGCCAAAGACCAGCTCCGCGTTGACGTGATCCGGATGATCAAGGCCGCCCTGCTGAACAAGGAACTGGAGCTGAAAAAAAGCCTGGACGATGCCGAGATGAGCCGTGTCATGACGACGCTGATCAAGCAGCGCAAGGAATCAGTGGAGCACTATCAGAAAGCCAAGCGGGACGATCTGGCCGGGAAAGAACTGAGAGAGATCACCATCATCGAGAGCTACATGCCCAAGGCTCTCTCAGTAGAAGAAATCGTGCAACTTGTCGAGGCCATCATTCGAGAAACCGGCGCCACCACACTGAAGGACATGGGTAGCGTGATGAAAGCCGTCATGGCCAGACTGGCCGGCCAACTGGTCGATGGCAAAGAGATCAGCGACCTCGTGAGGGCCAAGCTTCAGTCGGGCTCTCACTAAGCCCAACGCCTGATTCCAATGAGAGCGGGAGGGGGCCCCGCCAAGGCCGCCTCTCCTCATACCCACCAAACCCCTCCGTCCCTGAGACCATGGGACACCCATCACACCTCAAAATCCTTATGGCGGGATTACGGTCTTGATTTGACCAAACCCCTTTTCATTGCTACCTTTTTTAGTAGCCGCAAGAGAGTACATAGGGACCAGGATGCGCATCCTCATCATTGACGACTCACTGGACCATCAAAACCTGCTCCGCAGGATGCTCAACAGCGTCGGATATACAGACATCCTCACCGCCGACTCGGCTGCTGCTGCCTTTCGACACCTGGGCCTTGCTGGACCGGAGCACGAGACGGTCAAGGTCGATCTGATCTTAATGGACCTTGTGATGCCCGATCTGGATGGAATTGAGGCCTGTCGCATGATTAAATCGAGTGAACGATTCCAAGACATTCCCATCATCGTGATCACAGTCAAAACCGAGCCGGAATATCTGCGGTTGGCCTTTACCGCTGGGGCAATTGACTATATCCGCAAGCCCCTCAACCCAGCAGAACTGCAGGCTCGAGTGTCCTCGGCGTTCATGCTCAAGCAGGAAATGGACTACCGCAAGTTCCGAGAACAAGAGTTAAAGGAGCGCAACGAAGCCTTGCGGCAGCGCGAAGAGGAACTGACCAAGAGCAACCAAGCATTGCATCAAGCCCTGCAACAGGTGAAGGCGCTGCGAGGCATGATTCCGATCTGCTCCTCCTGCAAGCGAATACGGAATGATCAGAACTATTGGCAGCGGCTGGAGGATTATCTCCAAGAACATTCAGATGCCGAGTTCAGCCACAGCCTCTGCACCGAGTGCGCAAAAAGGCTTTATCCTGGCGTTTACAATGGCTAGTTGCTACGATCGATTGTTCCGGACTGCGTGCGAGAGACAGGACGGTCAATGAGCATTCTCATCGTAGATGATTCAGAGGACGATCGTATCCTGGTCAAGACGATCCTGGAATCCGCCGGGTATGGGGAGGTTCTCCTAGCTCCTTCCGCCGAGGCTGCCTTTTCCCACCTCGGGATGGATCGGACTTGGCAAGGATCCCACAAAGTCGATCTCATTCTCATGGACCTCGTCATGCCGGAGATGAACGGCATCGAAGCATGCCGCCAGATTAAGGCCGTCGAACGCCTGCGAGAAATCCCCGTCATCATGGTGACCGTAAAAACAAACCCTGTAGATTTGCAGTTGGCCTTTGCCGCCGGCGCGATGGACTTTATCAACAAGCCGCTGAATCGGGTGGAATTGCTGACCCGTGTCCGTTCCGTGTTGCGGCTGCAGCAGGAGATCGATCGTCGCGAGAGCCGTGAACAGGAACTCCTGGAGGTCATGCGACAACTCGAGGACGCGAATCAAATGCTCCTCCGTCTCTCCCGCTTGGACGGATTGACCGGTATTACCAATCGCCGGCAGTTTGACACCTTCCTGGACCAGGAATGGAGACGCGCCCTCCGAGAAGCGATTCCTCTGTCCGTCATCATGCTAGATATTGATAATCTCAAGCCCTACAACGATGCCTTCGGCCACCAGGTCGGCGACGAATGCCTGAAACAAGTCGCCAACGCCATCAGCAGTCAGTTGAACCGCCCCGGAGACCTGGTGGCTCGCTATGGAGGAGACGAATTTGTCATCGTGCTTCCTGGAACACCGCCGGAAGGTGCCGCCCTCGTGGCTGAGACGCTCCGGGTAAAGATCCAAGACCTAGGAATCACCTACTCTCGTTCCAAACCGAGCGACCTGGTAACCATCAGTCTTGGCGTGGCCGGTACCGTGCCGGACCGGGAGTCCACACCGGCCGACCTCGTTGCCACGGCAGATCAGGCACTCTACCAGGCCAAACAAGAGGGCCGGAATCGAGTCAGGACCTTCACCACCACATCCCCGCCCAAGAAAGTGCCCAATGAGTGAACCGGCCCTTCCGCCGGACAAGGCCGAAACAGTCGCTTCCCTCTCAGACTCTGCATCCCTAACCAGACCAGCCGAGGACATCTTGACCACCTACCCCCTAGCGGTCGGTATGGAGTCATCATGCTGAAGTCGGAAGGAACAGATACGGACGGACCTCTGGGACTCTCGAGTGGTACCGCTCTCGGAAGCGTCCCCAACCGTTATCAGCTCGTTCTGCTCCATATCCTCGTCACCATCGTGCTCTGCTATCAACTGCTGTTCAGTAGAGATGCGCTACTGTCTTTTGAGATACGACAACTCGTTGCCCTCGGGCTGATCGGCAGCATCGTCGGCCTGCTCCTGCTGCCGGCTCATCTCTGGGCCGCCCGGTGGCTGGCTGGAGCGCTGGTGATGGGCGACACGATAGTGACGACGGCCATCATCTATCTGTCGGGCCACGCCAGCTCGAATCTGTATGTCACCTATTTTCTGATCATGTTGATCGCCGCCTTCGCCCCGACGTTGGAACAAATGATCGGGCTGTCAGTGGTCCTATGTGCCGCATATGGGGTGGTCCTCTATCTGGAGTTGAGCCAGGGTAGCCCGCTCAGCGAGAGCCACCTGTTGCAGATTCCGATCTTGCTCATCCTGGCGATCTTCTACGGGGTCACCAACGAGGCAGCACGCAGGTTAAGCCGGGACAAAACCGACCTCCAGCAGGCCGAGGTCAAACTGCAGAAAGCGAGGGAAGCAGCTGAGATCGCCAGTCGCGCCAAGAGTGAGTTCCTGGCCAGCATGAGCCACGAGATCCGGACTCCGCTGAATGCCATTATCGGCATGGCCGATCTGCTCTGGGAGACAACCTTGAACCCGGAACAGCGCAAGTATGTGCGGATCTTCAGACGAGCAGGCAATACCCTCCTGGCCCTGCTGAACGACATCCTTGATCTCTCGAAAGTGGAAGCCGGGCATCTCCAGCTGGAAGCCATCGACTTCGACCTGAACGATCTCATCGGCAAAGCAGCAGAAATCATGTCTTCACGCGCCAACGCGCAGGGCCTTGAGTTGATCTGCCATTCGTCACCGGATGTGCCATGCAATCTCTTGGGTGACCCGAAACGCCTCCATCAGATCCTAGTCAATCTGATCGGCAACGCCGTCAAGTTCACCGAACGAGGTGAGGTGGTCCTGCGAGTCGAGAACGACCCCGTCAGCAAGGAACCTGGTGTGCTCCGATTCTCGGTGGCCGACACTGGCACCGGCATCCCGGCTGACAAGCTGGACAGAATTTTCGAGCGATTCACTCAAGTCCACCCTTCCCTCACCCGCAAGTACGGGGGAACCGGGCTGGGGTTGGCCATCTCGAAGCAGCTGGTGGAGCTGATGGGAGGCCGAATTTGGGCGGAAAGCACGATCGGACAAGGCAGCACGTTTTATTTTACAGCGCGGTTCGGCGTCCAATCAGAGCCCAAGTGGCATCGGCCTCTTCCACTTGAAGATTTGCGTGGTCTGAAGACGCTGGTTGTGGATGACAAGGCCGCCAACCGACTCATTCTCCGGGAGATACTGACCGATTGGGACGCCATGGTGACTGAGCTCGAAAGCGCTCAGGAGGTGTTGCCCAGGCTTGAGCAGGCCCAGGAGGCCGGCAAGCCATATAAACTCGTGATGCTGGACTGCCTCATGCCCGACATGGACGGCTTCGAGGTCGCGGCCCAGATCAAACGCACCTCGAGCTTAGTAGGCCTGACCGTAGTCATGCTGACCTCGGACCGGTGGGCTGATGATATCGCTCGAACCTATGAACTCGGCTTGGGCGGGTATCTGGTGAAACCCATCAGCCGCCCCGACCTGCTCGAGGCCATCACCATTGCACTGGGTAGAACGAAGGGCTTGACTCCAGCCGCCTCGCTGGCGGCGGCCCGCTCAGGCCCGGCAGATCCGGGAATCTTGAAGATCCTCCTCGTTGACGATTCTACGGACAACCGCGTGTTGATTCAGTCCTACCTGAAAGCAACCCCTTGCCGGGTCGACCTCGCCGAAAACGGGGCCATCAGCGTCGAAAAGTTCAAAGCCCAGCGCTATGACCTGGTGATCACGGATATGTACATGCCGGTGATGGATGGCCATGCTGCGACCAAAGCCATGAGACAGTGGGAAAAAGAGAAGGGAATCCCGCCCACGCCGATCATTGCGCTGACGGCCTTTCCGCAACCAGAAGCCGTGGCCAAGAGCCGGGATGCCGGGTGCAACGCCCATTTGACCAAACCAATCAAGAAGGCCGACCTCCTGAAAACCATCGAAGCCTACACACAGCGGTGAGTCCATGACCCAGCCAGAAGAGACGAAGGGGAAGGACAGGATTCTCGTTCGGATGGATGCCTTCCTCAAAGATCTGGTGCCCGGATTCCTCAACAACCGGCGTAACGATGTGATCTCGATCAACGACGCGCTGGAGAGGAGCGATTTTGAGGCGATCCTGATCCTAGGCCACAAAATGAAGGGAGATGGGGCGGGCTACGGGTTTGACGCCCTCAGCGAGATCGGCGCGGCCCTCGAACAGGCCGCGAAAAATCAGGACCCCGAAACAATCAGGCGGTATGCAGGTGAACTGTCAGACTATGTGGAGCGTGTCGAAGTGGTCTACGACGAATGAATCGTCCTCCCGACCGACGTCTCTTTCCCTTCTCCCTTCGCGCTCATGGTCGGTGAAGAGCCTGTCCTCCCTTCTCATCCCCCGTCGGAGGTTCAAATCTCCGGGAACGACAGACGACGAATCAGGTGGCTTGCCATGAGCGAGAGGG
>VBOJ01000203.1 GCA_005877775.1 Nitrospirota bacterium
TGAGAGTAACCCCAATTGTGAGAGTTCGCTGTTTGCCCGCTTCAAGGAGGTAGAGGCGGCGAGGCGGGTCGTGCAGATCAAAAGCTTCGAGCGGCGCGCCGAAGGGGAATGGTGCTGGGTGACGGGGTGGAGCGACGACCCAGGGCAGCCCTGTTGTCCTGCCTATGTGCAAAGGGTCGAGGACTCAGGCGCCGGACTCACACATCTAATCTTCGGGGGGATTTGGGGTATCCGGTTGAAGCCTGTCGCGCTGGCGGAAGACTGGAGTCTCGAGAGCAAGAATCAATGGGGCGAGCCGTATCTTTCCCTGGCGGATGCGAGAGACATCAAATACGCAGACGAGGAGCAACGTTAATCGTTATTCGTGAACCGTTAACCGTAAGGTTTTTTGTCCGTTATGTCGGTTGAGTCAGTTTTGTCTCTTAACGTACCCAACGGACCTAACCGACGCAACGATTTTCGCTTCACTTTGAACCATCAACGTCTAGCGTGTAACGTCTTAGTCAATCGGCGTACTTCGGGACAGGGATCTTCTTGGTCGGTGGTGGTGGCGGAGCCGCTTGGTTGGCAAATTCCTTGGAGAAGGGATTCAGGATCGGTTCGTGCGTCAACCGTTGACGTTCCTTGACCATTTGGATGCTTTGTGCGCTGATCTCCATCCGGTCTACCCGTGACTGGAGCGTCAGGAATTCCGGAAGTCCCTGGAGGGAGAAGATCTGGAAGGCCAATGACCAATCAAGCCGCTCTTTGCCCCGTTCTCGGACGATGAAGCGAGCTTCGGAGACCGGTGGTCCTTTGAACAGAAGGACCCAGATATTGGAGCGGAAGGAAGGGACGGTAGGTTCGGCGGAGGGCCGAAATTCAGGAACCAGGGCTGGAATCCGTTCTATCGGGATGGAGGGGGAGAACTCGATGTCCACCAGCTTCACGTAAAGAGTCGGAGAGTCTGAGTCGTCCTTCGGATCGGGGAAATAGCTGAAGGAGTAGCGTACTTCAATTCCCTCCCGTGTGTACTTGTAGACATCCTCTCCATTTTGCGGCGAGATGAGCTTCCTGTAATAATTATCCCAGTCGCTGAACGAGTAGTAGTTGAAAACGCGCAGCGCCGCTTTTCGGTCCCGTACGGCGTGCGGTGGGCCGAGCTTTTCGCGCAGCTCTGATTGCGTGAGGCCCAAGTAGCCGTCTTCAAAGTAGGGTCCGGCGAGAGCGACGTTTGGAAGCAGTACGAGAAGAAATACAGAGGACAGGAGTGTGAGCCGCGTGACACCGAAGGCTGCAGCGAGTTTGCGTGGGATCAAAGCCATCCCTGATACGTGAGGTCATACTAACCGTGAGCCTGCTTAAAGTCAATACAGAGGGCGCGTTCGACTTGCTTGGCTTAGGTTGATCCAGTATCATGACGCAACCCGTAGTTTCCACGAAATGCCAAAGGGATTTGGAGCAGAACGGTTCTTGGTTATACGGGGGCTGCCAAACAGCTTCATGGTAGAAACGGAGCGCCTTGCAACGTGACTGAATTGGAGAATCTGTTACAACGCCGCATCGTGATCCTCGACGGCGCGATGGGCACCATGATTCAGTCGTATCAGCTCGATGAATCAGGGTACCGCGGGCGTCAGTTTGCCTCCCATCCTCATGACCTGAAGGGGTGTAATGATTTGCTCTGCCTGACCCAGCCGGAGATTGTCGAGACGATTCATCGGCAGTACCTGGAGGCCGGGGCCGACATCATCGAAACCAATACGTTCAATTCCACCTCGATCTCGATGGCCGATTACCATCTGGAGCATCTGGTCTATGACCTGAATCTGGCCGGAGCCAAGGTGGCGCGCAAAGCCGTTGAGACGGTGATGGCGAAACGTCCGGACCGTCCACTATTCGTGGCCGGTGCGATAGGCCCGACCAATCGTACGGCGTCGATGTCGCCGGATGTCAACAATCCCGCGTTTCGATCCGTCACGTTTGATCAACTGGTCACGACTTACACGGAGCAAATGCGTGGGTTGATGGACGGTGGAGTGGACATCCTGCTGTTGGAGACCGTCTTTGACACGCTCAACGCAAAGGCGGCTTTGTTCGCCATCGACCAGTTCTTTGAAAAACATGGGAAGCGTGTGCCTGTGATGGTTTCTGTGACCATCACGGACCGAAGCGGGCGGACCCTCTCCGGGCAGACCGTGGAGGCGTTCTGGAACTCCATGTCCCACATGCCGCTGTTGAGCGTGGGGATCAACTGCGCCTTGGGCGCCAAGCAGATGCGTCCTTACATCGACGAGCTCTCGCAGATCGCTCCGGTGCCGATCAGTTGTTATCCCAACGCCGGATTGCCGAATGCGTTCGGCGGGTTCGATGAAACTCCGGACATCATGGCGACTGACCTTCGGGAGTTTGCGGCCAACGGCTGGCTCAATATTGTCGGCGGGTGCTGCGGGACCACGCCGGCTCATATCAGCGCCATTGCGGATGCGGTCCATGGATTGCCTCCACGCCGGCTCGCCACTCCAGAGCCCTTTACCCGCTTGAGTGGTCTTGAGCCCTTGACGATTCGCCCCGAGACCAATTTTGTGAACATCGGGGAGCGCACCAATGTGACCGGTTCACCCGCGTTCGCCAAACTGATCTTGAACGGCGATTATGAGGCGGCCCTGTCCGTTGCGCGACAACAGGTTCAAGGTGGTGCCCAGCTCATCGATGTGAACATGGACGAGGGCCTGCTTGATTCACACGAGGCAATGGCGACGTTTCTGAAGCTGGTCGCCTCTGAGCCGGACATCGCCCGTGTGCCGACCATGATTGATAGCTCCAAGTGGTCAGTGATCGAAGCGGGGCTGCAATGCGTGCAAGGCAAACCGGTCGTCAATTCCATCAGCCTGAAGGAAGGGGAGGAGGCGTTCAGACAGTGTGCGAGGCTGATCAAACGCTACGGGGCTGCGCTGGTCGTCATGGCCTTTGATGAAAAGGGCCAGGCCGATACCTTCGATCGGAAGATCGAGGTTTGCGCCCGTGCGTATCGAATCTTGACCGAGGACATCGGTCTTCCACCGCAAGACATCATTTTCGATCCCAATGTTCTGACGGTCGCTACGGGGATTGAGGAGCACAACAATTACGCGGTCAATTTCATTGAGGCGACTCGGTGGATCAAAGCCAAGCTGCCACGATGTAAGGTCAGCGGAGGCATCAGCAACATTTCGTTCTCATTCCGTGGTAACCACGTCGTGCGCGAGGCGATGCACTCGGCCTTTCTGTACCATGCCATTAAGGCCGGTCTGGACATGGGGATCGTCAACGCCGGACAGTTGGCGGTGTACGAGGAGATTCCCAAAGACCTCCTCGAGCTGGTGGAGGATGTATTGCTGAATAGACGGCCTGACGCCACCGAGCGGCTGGTCTCGTTTGCCGAGACGGTCAGACAGAAGGACAAGGTCGCCGCTCAGGAGCATGCTTGGCGGCGAGGAACGGTCGAGGAGCGGCTCTCGCACGCGCTGGTCAAGGGCATTGTCGAGTACATCGAAGAAGACGTGGAAGAGGCCCGACAGCAATGCAGCAAACCGCTTCAGGTCATCGAGGGGCCGCTGATGGCCGGCATGAACATTGTCGGCGATCTCTTCGGCGCAGGGAAGATGTTTTTGCCGCAGGTGGTCAAAAGCGCTCGCGTCATGAAGAAGGCGGTCGCTTATCTCTTGCCCTTTATGGAAGCGGAGAAACAGGCGTCCGGAGGCAGGAAGGCGCAGGGGAAGATTCTTTTGGCGACGGTCAAAGGCGATGTGCACGATATCGGCAAAAACATCGTCGGGGTGGTCCTCGGTTGCAACAATTACGAGGTGATTGATCTCGGCGTCATGGTGCCCTGTGACACCATTCTAAAGACTGCCCGGGAACGACAGGTGGATCTCATCGGGCTCAGCGGCCTGATTACCCCGTCCCTGGATGAAATGGGGCACGTCGCGCGCGAAATGACTCGAGAAGGATTCCAGATGCCCCTGCTGATCGGAGGCGCCACGACCAGCAAAGCCCATACGGCCGTCAAGATTGCTCCGGCCTACCCCCAGCCGGTCATCCACGTGCTTGATGCCTCTCGGGCGGTGGGGGTGGTGGGCAGTCTGATGAATCCTGCTCAGAAACCCGCTTTTGCCGAGAGCAATCGGCTCGACCAGGAACGGGTGCGCCAGGCCCACCAGGATCGCGGCCCGAAACCGCTGCTGACCTTGGCGCAGGCCCGCGAGCGAAAGCCCCCCATCGATTGGCAGACGACGGAGATTCCGACACCGTCGTTCGTCGGCATCAGAGTGCTGGACGGGTTTCCCCTCGATGGGATCGTGCCGTTTATTGACTGGTCCCCATTCTTCCACACGTGGGAGTTGCGCGGACGGTATCCTCAGATTTTGGATGATCCCAAGGCCAAGGAACTGTTCGATGACGCCCAGCACTTGCTGAACGAGATTGTCGCGCACAAACTGCTGACAGCTCGGGCGGTCTACGGATTTTTC
>VBOJ01000208.1 GCA_005877775.1 Nitrospirota bacterium
CGTGGACTCGTCGTAGTTAGGGCCGAAATCCACGGTCTCCTTCTCAATATCCGCCAGCATCTCCTCGGCGAGCTTCGTCAGGCGCGCCTCGGTGTAGCGCATGGCGGCCGGCGGATCGCCGTCCACCGACCCGTAGTTGCCCTGGCCGTCCACCAGCGGATAGCGCATGTTGAAGTCCTGCGCCATCCGGACGAGGGTGTCGTAGATCGCCGTGTCGCCATGGGGGTGATAGTTCCCCATGATCTCGCCGACGATCTTGGCGGATTTGCGGTAGGCCCGGTTGTGGACCAGGCCCATCTCGTTCATGCCGTAGAGGATCCGGCGATGGACCGGCTTCAGTCCGTCCCGGACGTCCGGCAGAGCTCGTCCAACGATCACGCTCATCGCGTAATCCATGTAGGACGAGCGCATCTCGTCCTCGATGGCGATCTGGGTCAGGCGTTCATCAACAGGCATTCTTCTCTCCGAGCGTCATTCGTGACCAGTCATTCGTCATTCGTGAAGGCGATGGGCTATAGGCTAGTGGCAAGAGGAAATGTTTCACCCTATCGCCCATTGCCTCGTGCCTCTCGCCTACAGTCTACGATTGACGAGTGACCAATGACGGATGACGCCTTTATACGTCTAGATTGCGCACTTCGAGCGCGTGTTTCTGGATGAAGTCGCGGCGCGGCTCCACTTCGTCCCCCATCAGGATCGTAAAGATCTCATCCACGCCGGTGAAGTCTTCGAGCTTGACCTGCATAAGAGAGCGGGTCTCCGGGTTCATCGTGGTTTCCCACAACTGAGCTGGGTTCATTTCGCCCAAGCCTTTGTAGCGTTGGAGGCCAATACCCTTCTTGCCGGTCTCCAAAATAGCCCGAACCAGCTCGGCCGTCCCAGGATACTGAGTCTCTGTATCCGCGACCTTCATCTTGTACGGTGGACGGCCCAACCCGATGGCCGACGGAGCCAGTTTCTGTGATTCGCGAAAATCGGCCGACCCGACCAGTTCGTGCGTGACCTCCAGACTATGGACCATTCCGTTGGTCGGAACCTGACAGACTACCTTGTTGGATTGGTGCTCCTCATCCTCGATGATGTCGAGGATCACGTTGGCCTTGGGATAGACGACGGCCAGGGACTTCTTGACGCTGGCCACAGCTTTCTTCAGCGCCGTGGGGTTCTTGAGCATGTCTCGATCCAAACCCGGCTCGTCCACGAAGGCCCGCAGGATGCCTCCCTCGTGCTGCTTCTTGCCGAAGCGGGCCAGGAGACCTTCGAAGGCAATCAGCTTCTTGAGAATGGGCAGCAGGCGCCGACTGGTTACGTAACCCTGCGCGTGCTCGACGTGGACTTGCACTTCCTCGACCGCCAAGTCCGCCAGGTACTCGTTGAGGGCTGCTTCGTCCTTGAGGTAGCGCTCCGTCTTGCCTTTCTTCACTTTGAAGAGCGGCGGCTGCGCGATGTACACATACCCGTGCTCGATGAGCTCCTGCATCTGCCGGAAGAAAAACGTCAGCAACAGCGTCCGGATGTGGCTCCCGTCCACGTCGGCATCGGTCATCATGATGATCTTGTGGTACCGGGCGCGGCCAATATCGAAGGCTTCCTTGTCGTCCTTCCCTTTCTCGGCATCCTCACGCTTGCGCCCGATGCCGGTCCCGAGGGCCATGATCAACACCCTGATCTCCTCGTTCGAGAGCATCTTGTCGAACCGCGCCTTCTCCACGTTGAGAATCTTGCCCTTGAGCGGCAGAATCGCTTGAAACTTCCGGTCGCGGCCCTGTTTGGCTGAGCCGCCAGCGGAGTCGCCCTCCACGATGAACAGCTCGCTGTGGGCCGGGTCCTTCTCGGAACAGTCAGCCAGCTTGCCGGGGAGCGAGCCCGCGTCTAGGGCGCTCTTTCGCCGGATCAGCTCCTTGGCCTTCCGAGCCGCCTCGCGCGCTCGGGCCGCGTCAAGCGCCTTGCCGATGACCCTGCGGGCGACCGGGGGGTTTTCCTCGAAGTAGGCGCCCAAAGCCTCGTTGACCGCCGCCTCGACGATGCCCTTGACCTCGCTGTTCCCCAGCTTGGCTTTCGTCTGCCCTTCGAACTGCGGATTCCGGAGCTTCACGCTGACGACCGCGGTCAGCCCCTCCCGGACGTCGTCGCCGGTCAGCGACTCGGTGTCCTTTTTCAGCAGGTCATTGGCGTTGGCGTAATTGTTGATGGTCCGGGTCAGCGCTGCCTTAAAACCGACCAGGTGGGTGCCGCCCTCGCGCGTGTTGATGTTGTTGGCGAAAGAGAAGAGGTTCTCTGCGTAGCCTTCGTTGTACTGGAGCGCCACCTCCAGAACCATCTCGGACTTTTCAATCTCGATGAAGATGGGCTTGTGGAGGGGAGTCTTCGCCTCATTCAAGTGCTCAACGAAGGAGACGATCCCGCCCTTGTAGCGGAAGACCTGCTCTTTCTCCTTGCGCTCGTCCTTGAGCGTGATCGCCAGCCCTTTGTTCAGAAAGGCCAGTTCGCGGAGGCGCTGCGCGAGAATGTCGAAGCTGAACTCGAGCGACTCGAAGATCTGACCGTCCGGCTTGAACGTGATCTTGGTTCCACGCTTTTTGGTCTTGCCGGTGACCATGAGCGGAGCCGTCGGCTTTCCTCGCTCGTACCGTTGCTCGAAGACTTGCCCATCCTGCCAGATCTCCAATTCCAGCCATTCCGACAGGGCGTTCACGACGGAAATCCCGACCCCATGGAGGCCGCCTGACACGGTATAGGCTCCCTGTTCGAACTTCCCTCCCGCGTGGAGCATCGTTAAGGCGACCTCGGCCGCGGACTTCTTCTGCGTGGAGTGCATCCCCGTCGGGATGCCGCGGCCGTTGTCCACCACGATCACGCTGCCGTCGATCTGGAGTGTGACCTCAATGGTCTCGCCGAACCCGGCCATATGCTCGTCAACGCTGTTGTCCACCACCTCGTACACCAGGTGGTGCAATCCGTCCGGTCCGGTGCTCCCGATGTACATCGCGGGGCGCCTGCGGACGGCGTCGAGGCCTTCCAGCACCTTAATTTGGTCCGCGCTGTAGCTCTCAGACTGGGCCTGGTCGGACGGCTCCGTCTCTTGAGTCTTGCCGCCGAGGTCTTTGCTCGACATCCTTACTCCTGACTGGTCCCTTCAGGCCCCTAGATCTTGATCGGCATCACCACGCAGGTGAAGCCCGCGTTGCCCGGCTCGCGGATCAGGCAGGGGCTCAAGGGAGTGTCCATCTGCAAGGAAACCGTCTCTTCATCGATCACACCCAGCACCTCCAACAAGTACCGGGCGTTAAATCCTGTGGTCAATGGCTCGCCTCCGTAGCGGGCCGGCAGCTCCTCGGTGGCCTCGCCGAAGTCCGGGTTGCTCGAGAACAGGGTCATGTGCCCGGACGAAAACGTGACTTTCACGGCGTTGGTCTTGTCGCGCGAGAGCACCGCCACGCGGCGGAGCGCGCCCTCCAGCTCCGCTTTGTCCACCGTCACGCGCTTGCCCTGCTCTTTGGGAATCACTTGCTGATAGTTGGGGTAATTCCCCTCCATCAGCCTGGAGGTCAGCAGCAGGCCGCTCTTACGAAAGATCAGTAAGTTCTTCGTGAATCCGATCAGCGGCTCGCCGTCTCCTTCCTCCAACAGGCGCCGCATCTCATGGGCCGCTTTCTTGGGAATGATCGCCTTGATCTCCTTCGGCGTGTCTTTGCCGCCTGCCCCCCCCACCTCCTGCTCGGCGACGGCCAACCGGTGGCCGTCCGTGCCGACAAGCCGCAGAGTCGTTTTCTTCTCTGCCGTCGTCAGGGTGACCAGCAGCCCGTTCAGGATATAGCGCGCGTCGTTGTCGCCGACCGCAAACAAGGTCTTGCGAATCAATTGGAGCAGCCCCGATCCCGCCAGCGGGGTTAGCCCTTCCCGCTCGATCGCCGGCAGAGCCGGATACTCGCTGCTTGAAAGGCCGACGACCTTGAACTGGCTCTTCCCTGCCTGGATCGTTGCCCAGTTGTTCTCGCCCGTGGCGAGCTCGATCTCGCCGTCCCTCAGTTCTTTGAGAATCTCGTAGAGCTTGCGCGCCGACAAGGTAATCGAGCCCGGTTCCTGGACGGACGCCTTATAGAGTCCTCGCATGCCGATCTCCAGGTCGGTCGCAAGGATGTCCACGCCCTCCGGCTTCGCTTCGAGCAAGATGTTGGACAGAATAGGCATGGTGTTCCGCTTTTCTACCACTCCCTGCACCCGCTGGAGCGCCGTCAGCAATTCTTCCCGCGCAATCCGTAGCTTCATGAGGGTATCTCCTCGTTTCGACTCGTTATCCTCTGGTGATCTGGCTCTTCAGGCTCTCCAGCGAGGCCGTGAGGGCAGTATCCGCCTCCTTGGCCTTCGTGATCTGCTTGCAGGCGTGAATGATCGTCGTGTGGTCCTTCCCGCCGAACTGGCGTCCGATCTCCGGAAATGAGGCGTCGGTGAGCTCCCGGCACAGGTACATCGCGATTTGCCTCGGATAGACCAGCGTCTTGCT
>VBOJ01000196.1 GCA_005877775.1 Nitrospirota bacterium
TATTGACTGGTCCCCATTCTTCCACACGTGGGAGTTGCGCGGACGGTATCCTCAGATTTTGGATGATCCCAAGGCCAAGGAACTGTTCGATGACGCCCAGCACTTGCTGAACGAGATTGTCGCGCACAAACTGCTGACAGCTCGGGCGGTCTACGGATTTTTCCCGGCTAACAGCGTCGGGGACGACATCGAACTTTACCAGGATGATTCGCGGTCGGCAGTGCTCCTGACGCTCCATACGCTTCGCCAGCAAATGCCCAAACCTGACGGCCAGTTCAACCAGGCGCTCGCCGATTTTATCGCTCCCAAGTCAACCGGCCGGCCTGATTATCTTGGCGCCTTTGCCGTCACATCCGGTATCGGCCTCGAGGCCCTGTGCGCCAGATTTGAAAAGGAGCATGATGACTACAACTCGATCATGGCTAAGGCCCTGGCGGATCGGCTGGCCGAGGGGTTCGCGGAACTCTTGCACAAGCAGGCTCGGGTTGATTGGGGATATGGGGTAGGAGAACGGCTCAACTATGACGATCTAATCAAGGAGCGATATCGTGGCATTCGCCCGGCGCCAGGGTATCCAGCCTGCCCGGACCATACTGAAAAACAAGCGCTGTTTGATCTCTTGCAGGTGGAGAAACACGCGCGTATCCGCCTGACCGAGAATTTTGCCATGTATCCGGCCAGCTCGGTGAGCGGACTCTATTTTGCGCATCCCGGCGCGAAATATTTTGCGGTCGGCAAGCTTGGCCGCGATCAGGTCATTGACTATCATCTGCGCAAACAGATGGACCTGCGGACCGTGGAGCGGTGGCTGGGGCCGAATCTCAATTATTCCCCGGAATAGATCAGGACTGAGTAATGAGTGCTGAGGACTGAGGAAACACTCGGCCCTCATGACTCGTTACTGCCAACTCAGTCCTCGTGGCTCAGCACTCAGTACTATATGGTGACTGCCAGCGGCTCTGCCTGCCGGGTCCTGGCCACCGCGACTTCGAGCGCCTCCTTGATCCACCGGTAGCGCTCTTCCGCCCAAACATTGAAAGCGTCTGCATCGGCGAACACGAGGTTCCAGGCCTGCGCGCCGTCCAGCAAGAGCAATTGATGCGGCCTGTTTTCGCCGGGGAAATAGACCACCAGGACTGCCGAGTTGCCGGTCAGGCTGATATCGGTGAAGATGTGGATCATCGAGGAAGCGGGCAGATCAACCGCCCGCCCTGCTGCCTCCACAAGGGGGCTGTATACTCGCTGGAAAAACTGGGAAGCTGCTTCGTACGGGGCTTTTGTCTCATGCAGTCGCAGATTCGGGGCCTCCCCGAAAAGATTGTCCGTGAGATAGGCGGCCGCTTCCCACGTGGGCATGACGCCTGACGCGACAAGCGATTCGCACAGGTACCCAATCCAGTTACGAGCAGTCATAGATGTCGCCATGGCACATTCCTTCCTGTTGTCGAGAAAGAGTGATTGAACGATGGATCGCTAATGGACCGGATTCAGTACCTGGCAGGAAAACCCTGAGGACTCACCGGCTTGAATGATCGTCAGTATAGCGGCTAGTCGGCACGTTGTCAATCAGTCAGGACGAGAGCTCTCGGCACTGTGTGATCAGGAGAAGCTGTCGGTGTACTGACTCCGAATCATCAGGACATCGTCCATTGAATCGAAGAAGACGTCGAGGAGAGCAGGGTCGAAGTGGGTTCCTCGGTGCTTTCGCATGATGTCCACTGCATGGTCCAATGAAAAGGCCGGCTTATACACCCGCTTACTCGTCAGGGCGTCAAAGGTGTCAGCAATGGCTGCGATCCGTCCCTCCAGTGGAATGGCTTCACCGATGAGGCTTCGGGGATAGCCGCTGCCGTCGTACCGCTCATGGTGAGTCCAGGCAATGATCGCGGCTGTTTTGAGCAATTCCGCCTCAGAGCCGTTCAGGATATGGTACCCGATCTCGGCGTGTTGGGAGATCACCTTGAATTCATCTGGTGTGAAGCTGCCCGGCTTGAGCAATACGTGGTCCGGCGTTCCGATTTTGCCGATGTCGTGCATCGGGCTGGCTGTGCGGATCAGCTCGCATTGTTCCGGGTCTAACCCATACCGTCGGGCAAGCAACCCGCAGTAATGGCTCATCCGCTGAATGTGCCGGGCTGTTGAGTTATCCCGGAACTCAGCCGCGATGGCAAGCCGCTGGATGGTTTCCTCACGGGAGGAACGGAGCTCCTTTTCCGTGCGCTCCAGCCATTCAAATGCCTGTTGCAAGGCCGCCGTGCGCGTGCGGATCGTCTGTTCAAGATTCTCCCGGTAGGCCCGGTTCTCGATCTCCAGTCGACGACGGCGTAGCGCATTGGCCACATCGATCAACACCTCATTGGATTGGAACGGCTTTAAAATGTAGCCATAGGCACCGATCTCCAACGCAGCCTGGGCGATGTGTGGATCGTCGAGTCCGGTGACCATGACGACCGCCGTGTTGGGGTATTGAGCCACCACATGTTTCACCAGATCCAGCCCTGATTCGTCCGGCATGTTCACGTCGCAGAGGATCAAGGGAAATTCCTTGCCCTGCAGCTGCAATCGAGCTTCGCGTGCATCGGCAGCCAGCGTGCAGGTATATCCATTGTGCTCGAGCAGGCGGCCCAGTAGGCGTCGGACTGGCGCCTCATCGTCCACGATCAGGACGTCTATTGGTTTCACGGTCGTGGGCTGGCTGTCGGTTTCTAGCAGAATGGCCATCGTCTAAGCTATGAGTCTTCTTGGAGAGTGAGGGACCTGTGTGGGGATCATCTTGGTATTAGCCAGTTTGAGACAGGTAACACTATTAAGGGCTCACTATCGATGCACCTTCCATGCCAAGCTACCTCGCTATAAGTCTCACGAAACAAGCGATACACCTGACCGTATAACATGCTCTCTCCACAAGTAGATTGACCCTCTATGGCGATCTGAATGCCAACACAGTACTCTGCTGAATGGCCTCTTTCTTCCTACGAGAAGACCTCTTTGTGTACATGTTTGTGTACAGTCCCGGCTCTTTGATCGTCGTGATTGTGTACAGGCCTGTGCGCCTTGTATGTCCTCGTCTGAAGCGTTCACAGAGATCGGGGCAATGAAGATTAGGCTATTCGCCCCATCCGTCATTCATTTGATCTTTGATCCTCGCTACCTTATAATCCGATCCGCTTGATTGGAGTAAAGATTTCGATGAATCACGGCATGAGCCTGCTGCGGCAGGATGGGCGCCGCGAGGACCAGATCCGACCGGTCAAGATCAGTCGAGACTTCATTAAATATGCTGAAGGGTCCGTGCTGATTGAAATGGGGGGAACCAAGGTCATTTGCACGGCCTCGGTCGAGGAGAAAGTCCCCCCTTTTCTCAAGGACAAAGGGCGCGGATGGGTAACGGCGGAGTACGCCATGCTTCCCCGTGCCACGCAGGATCGCACGCAGCGGGAAGCAGTCAAGGGGAGGCAGGGAGGCCGGACGCTGGAAATTCAGAGATTGGTGGGACGGTCCTTGCGCGCGGTCACTGACATGGCGGAGATGGGCGAGCGCACAGTGTGGATTGATTGCGACGTGATCCAGGCCGACGGGGGGACGAGGACCGCTTCGATCACCGGCGCGTTTATTGCGTTAGCCGATGCGTTTTCCGTCCTGAGGCGAAAAAATCTGATCAAAACTCGCCCGCTCACGGACTATCTGGCAGCCATCAGCATCGGGAAAGTGGGTGGCCAAATCATGGTGGACTTGGCGTATGAAGAGGACGCGCTGGCGGAGGTGGATTTGAATCTGGTGATGACAGGACGAGGGCGGTATGTGGAAGTGCAGGGTACTGCCGAACGAGCACCCTTCGAGAAAAAGGACCTTGACGAGTTTGTGGCGCTCGGCTGGAAAGCGATTCAAGATCTGGTCGCACTACAAAAAGAATTGGTT
>VBOJ01000062.1 GCA_005877775.1 Nitrospirota bacterium
CAAACAGTGCTTTCATAGTGTGTCGTTCGGCTCGAGGAGCGCGCCTGACTTCAAATACGTCAGTCCGACCATGCTGGAAGCGACGGTGCCGAATCTCAAGCCTGGCTTGGTCCCGGTCAATATCCACACAGAGGCCGGTACATCACAATTTATTCTCCTGATACAGACCAAGTAGCAAGGAGAGCGCCTTCACATTCGCTAAAAACTCGACGACAAAACCTGGATGAAGGCTCCAGGTTTTGTCGTCGAGGCAATGGACCTCCCTCAGGTAATGTAAAATCACTGCTTCGGTACTGATTGGCCTGCCCAGCCAGTGTTAGACGCAAAGCCCTTCCCGTAGCGATCATACAGTTCGAAAAACTGATAGGCCTTGCAGTCGGTAAGGACTTCTCTGATCTCATTCAGGTAGCGATCGAAGGTATATTCGAAGCGGACACCCTGCCCTCCTACTAACGTCACGACTCGCCTCGCCGGATCAATGACGCTCTCCTGATGGAAGACATAGCGATAATAGGGACTTTCCGGCCCGCCGATGTGCTGGAGGAACTGTGCCCAGGTAGGGGACTTATCAAGCGATAGACGCTGCCGGATGTTCACCCCCTTGACCGGAGCGAATTTCTCGAAAAACTCCTTGAACATGTTGTCCTGCCAGTTGTGTTCGCCAGTGATGTGATGGATGGCGTGGGCAAAGGGAACCAGCGTATGGGTCTCCCATCGGGACCCTGGAGCCCAATGGAAGATCACCCCGCCGGTTGGCCCGTTCCATTCCGTTCCGCCCACCTGCTCAATTTGGTGCTCGATGATCTTGTTGGCCCAGACCCAATAGAGGAAATCGAGGAACCGTGGATCCTCTGGTTTCAGCGTGAGGGTATCGGTTCGAAGTGGAGTGGTGGGGTTAAAGCTCGTACGGACGTCTTGACAATGCTGTCCCCACTGGGCGTCTGACCAGGCAGCGGCGCTCACAGGAAATGCCTCCACCTGCTCGGTCAAGACCAGCAGACAGATCGCGCAAAGTATTCCGAGACGTTTCATGACAGCTCCCTTTCCTTGGTACCCGGGTGTGCGCGAATGCGAGCTCCATTCTATCAAACAATACCAGAGGAGATGTCATCTTGTCTCTTGACGTTTGATCACAATTCCCGTACCCTTGCAGAAATTTTTCCCACCCAATGTTCGCTCCGGGCTCCTCCCTGAGTCTTCAGGGAAGCAGGGAGCGACGTATGGCAGGTGAGATGGCTGACATGACCACCTTCTCGGTGGGGCTCGTGGCCGGCCTTCTGTTCGGGGCGTTGCTGGCCGGTCTCTGGACGGCAGGTCGCCTGAAGAGCCTGCAAGAGCAGAAGACCCTTCTTACCCAAGCACGGCAGGAGCTGGTGGAATCGTTCAAGGCGCTTTCGGGCGAAGCCTTGAAAACCAACAATCAGGCCTTCTTGCAACTGGCAAGGACCTCTTTTGAGGTGTTGCATGCCGAGGCGAAGGGAGATCTCGCTCAGCGTCAACAGGCGATCGACGAACTGGTCAAGCCCCTCCATGACTCCCTCAAACGCTACGAAGAGCAGATTCATTTCCTAGAGCAGTCCCGCCAGTCCGCCTACGGCGGACTCGACATGCACCTCAAGCTGCTGGCCGAATCCCATCAGCGGCTTCAGCAGGAGACCGGCAATCTGGTCAAGGCCCTGAGCGCACCAAGCGTCAGGGGGCGCTGGGGTGAGATTACCCTCAAGCGGGTGGCCGAATTGGCTGGGATGGTCTCGCACTGCGATTTCGTCGAGCAGGACGTGGTCGAGAACGACGAAGGGCGGTTGCGGCCCGATATGGTAGTTCAGCTCCCCGGCGGTCGCCAGATTGTGGTCGATGCGAAGGCGGTTCTAGCCGCCTACCTGGAGGCCTACGAGGCGCAAGACGAGGTCCAACGGCAGGAACGGCTGCGCCGGCACGCCGCACAAGTCCGATCGCGCATGGACCAGTTGAGCGCCAAATCCTACTGGAGCCAATTCCCCCAGGCTCCCGAATTCGTCGTCCTGTTCCTACCCGGCGAGCATTTTCTCGGCGCGGCCCTGGAGCAGGACCCGTCACTCATCGAAGACGGATTTTCGCGGCGCGTCGTCATCGCCACCCCGGCCACATTGATCGCACTGCTGCGCGCCGTGGCCTATGGATGGCGACAAGAACAACTGAGTGAACACGCGCAGCAGGCAGGTCGACTTGGGAAGGATCTGTACGAGCGGATGGCGGTCCTCGCGGAGCACTTGAATGACGTGGGGGAGGCGCTCAACAAAAGTGTTCTGGCCTACAACAAGGCGGTGGGCTCGATTGAGGCGCGGATCCTCCCGGCGGCCCGCAAGTTCAAAGAGCTGGGGATCTCCTCGGACAAAGATCTACCGCAGCTCGAGCCGGTTGAATCAGTTCCGCGACCGACTTCGGCCGGTGAGTAGAAGAGGGTAGTCCATGACCGACGAGCAGCGCATGGTGGCTGAGTTTCATCGCCTGTTCGGCATCGCGATCGGGACCGTTCCAGCCGCTCCTGATGAGGCGACCCGCTCGCTCCGGGGGAATTTGATCCAGGAAGAATTCGACGAACTGCAGGAGGCTTTTGCGCAGCAGGATCCGTCCGCTATTGCCAAGGAACTGGCGGATCTTCTCTATGTCATCTATGGAACGGCTGTTTCCTGTGGCATTGATCTGGAACCGGTGTTCCGAGAAGTCCACCGGTCTAATCTGAGCAAGGTAGGCGGCCATAAGCGGGAGGACGGGAAATGGGTCAAACCTCCGACCTACTCGCCGGCCTGCATCCAGCCAATCCTGGCCTTGCAGCGTGAGGCGGCCAAAGATGGCGCGCACCGAAGTGCGGCGTCCGACTGTGTGTTGGTGGATCGGAAAGGAGCATCGCCCTGATCTGGCCACACTGTCCGCTCTGCGGCAAAGATTTTGTGCGACGGACCTATCTCGAAGGGGTGTTCGATCACCTCTTTAGCCTGGCCCGCCTTTATCCCTTCCGCTGTCAGGTCTGCACGTACCGGTTTAGGGCTCTCCGGTTCGGGATGCAGCGTTCGGCACAAGTGCCTGATCGACGGCAGTACCAGCGCATTGCGGCCGGGTTCGCAGCATTTTTGGACGGGCAGCAGAGGCGAGAGGAACAGGTGAAGGATTTCTCAATGGGAGGCTGTACGCTACAGGCCGGGGCTGCGTTATCAGAAGGGACATTCCTGCACCTGCTGCTGCAAACTTCCGACCGCGAGCCACCGATCCGGGTCGATACCGCGATAGTCCGGTCCGTTCGATCGAGGTCCGTCGGCCTGCAATTCCTTGAATTTCCAGCCGGAGAGAAAGACCGCCTGAGCCAGTTTGTGTACTCGCTTTTGGTCGGTCACCGCGCGGCCCCTCAGGGAAGCTAGTAGATCCCTTCGCTACGCACCCAAACGCCCGCAGTGCGGCCAGGAAGACGTTCGGAGCTAGCTCGTGGGAGCCTTGAGACATAGCATTAAGCCGCCATCCTACTGGCGCACCCTGCGCTGTGGGCTTTTCACGAGTAAGTTATCGATCAGCCGAGTATGACCAAGCCTGATGGCCCCGAGCAAAAGAGCGCGGTCGGTGACATGGTTGAGCGGTTCAAGGGTCCGCAGGTCGCAGACGGCAAGGTATTCAACACGAACCAGGGGCTGAGCCGAGATTGTGTCGAGCATCACTCGGCGGATCCGGGCCGCGGAACGAATTCCGGCCAGGACCGCAGCCCGTCCTGTCCGTAAGGCGGCGTACAGCACTGGTGCGGCGCGGCGCTGCGCTGGCGTGAGGTACCCGTTTCTGGAACTGAGAGCCAGTCCGTCAGGTTCTCTCACCGTTGGGGAGACCACGACGTGTACGCCGAGATTCAAATCATCAACTAGCTGTCGTACAATCGCAGCTTGCTGAAAGTCCTTTTGGCCGAAGAAGGCGAGATGCGGTCTTGCAAGGCTGAGTAACTTCGTCAGGACGGTAGCTACCCCTTCAAAGTGGCGAGGCCGGACGTGGCCTTCCCACCGCTGCGACAGGGTTCGAACCTCGACCGACGTTTGAAACCCTGGCGGGTACATGCTGGCCAGAGACGGCGCAAAGAGCACATCCACTCCTTCCTGATGACACAGCGCGGCATCGGACCGGAATCGTTTCGGGTAGCGCGAAAAGTCTTCTCCACGGCCGAACTGACGCGGGTTCACAAAGAGACTCACGACGACCGCATCGCACGACAGACGTGCTCTTCTGATGAGGGAGCGATGCCCGGCGTGAAGCGCTCCCATCGTCGGCACCATCCCGATCACCACTCCTTCTCGATGGAGGGCGCGACTCCTCGCCGCAAGCGTCGCGACTGATCGAATGGTTCGCATCACTCGTGGTTGTTCGCGGACGCTTGAGCGTCGGACGTCTTGTCTGTCGGGCGAGAGCCATATCGGGAGTTGGGCGCAGGACCCAGCCGTCGGACCTGGGCTTCATCGGCAAGGTGCGCGAGGAGATCTTTGACCGTCCGTTTCATGACAGGATGGCACCAGTCCGGATCCAGCTCGACCATCGGCGTCAGGACGAACCGCCTCAGGTACAAGCGCGGGTGGGGGATGACGAGGGCCGGCTCGTTGATAATGCGTGTCCCGTAAAACAGAAGGTCCAGGTCCAACGTTCGCGGGCCATCACGCCGTTCCTGGTTTCGACCCAGTGCCTTCTCGATCTCGCGGCACACTTCAAGTAGGCTGTTGGGCGCAATCTCGGTTTCGAGCTGCACGACACCGTTCAGAAACCAGCCGCTTCCCGGATTGCCCGCGTCATTGACCGGCTCAGTTTCGTAAAGAGACGACACGGCAGTTACTTGAGTGGCAGGCAGGAGGCTCAACAGTGTCACAGCACGATCGCAGAAATCCAGCCGATCGCCCAGATTCGATCCGAAGCCGATGTAGACGGTCTCCATACAACCCGTTAGGGGTGAAACGTGAGGCGTGAGGAGTGTCAGGAGGGCCTTTCGCTACCCCCCTCACTCCTTACGCCTTACACCTCACGGCATTTAGAACCCGGCCTTCTTGATCCGTTCGACCACCTCTGCCAAACGTTCTTTGGGCGTGGTCAACGTCATACGGATATACCCCTCGCCTGCCGCGCCAAATCCGTTTCCCGGCGTGGTCACGATACCGGCCTTTTCCAATAGGTGTGTGGTGAAAGCGGTCGACGTGTAGCCCTTGGGCACGGCGATCCACACATAGAAGGCAGCGGGGGGCATGTCCACAGCCAGCCCGAGTCGATTGAGGCCTGGCACGAGCACGTCTCGTCGCTCTTGGTAGAGTTTTCGCAGTCCATCAGTCAGTTGATCGTCGGACTGAATGGCCGTGATCCCCGCTTCCTGCACTGCCTGGAAGATGCCGGAATCAAGGTTGCTCTTCACCTTGCCGAGTCCCGCCAGGATCTGCTTGTTGCCAACGGCGAACCCGATTCGCCAGCCGGTCATATTGAAAGTTTTTGACAGAGAGTGGAACTCAATCCCGACATCCTTGGCTCCCTCGACTTCCAGGAAGCTGGGCGGGCGACGGCCGTCGTAATAGATTTCGGAGTAGGCCGCGTCATGGCAGACGATAATCTGATGCTCAAGGGAGAATGCTACGACGCGCTTGAAAAAGTCCTTGCCCGCCACGGCCGAGGTCGGATTATTCGGCGAATTGATGAACATGAGCTTGGCCCGCCTGGCCACATCCTGAGGGATGGCGTCGAGGTCAGGCAGGAAGCCATTTTGCTTCAGCAACGGCATGAGGTGCGGGATGCCTCCCGCAAAGGTGGTCCCCACCGGAAATACGGGGTAGCCAGGGCTTGGGACCAAGACGATGTCGCCGGGATTGACGAAAGCCAGAGGGACGTGGCCGATGCCTTCCTTGGAACCGATCAGTCCAAGCACTTCGGACACTGGGTCCAAGGTTACCACGAAGCGGCGTTGATACCAGTTGGCCACCGCTTGGCGGAAGGAGAGCAGTCCTTCATAGGAGGGATATTGATGGTTCTTGGGGTCAGCAGCGGCCTGTTTCAGCCGCTCGATGATCGGCGCGGGCGTCGGCAGGTCGGGGTCTCCGATCCCCAGGTTGATGATGTCGACCCCGCGAGCCATTGCTTTCTGTTTCATCTCATCGATCGCGGCGAAGAGGTACGGTGGAAGGGTTTTGATCCGGCTCGCGAACTCTATCGGAAATCCGGCCATGCGGGGTCACTCCTTTCGTCTGAAGTCGTCGAGCTGTCTGGCTGCAGTCGTGAAGGGGCTGACTGGCCGCTCTGCAGGAGCTTTATAGGGTACTTCAGAAGGAGGGCTGCAATCAACGTGATGGATTGCCAGAAGAACGTGAGCAGGCCCCGTCGCTCCAATCCAGAACCCCTCGCAACAACGCTCTGGCGCAAGCACCTCTCACTGCGCTAGAATGGAGCCCATGAAACATGCAATCAAGACAGCCGAGGATTTAGCCTGGTTGCTGGGCCACACGCGCGGATTTCAAGGCGGTCAAGTCACGGACGTGCATGTCCGCAAGTGTCGGCTTTTGGATGAGTTTGCAGGACGGGAAGTGACCGCCGGGACCATCATTACCGCAGTCATTCGGTACGAACTCCCGATTCAGGAGAGCCGCGGTCTTCATGCCGTGGCCCGAGTCGCGAAACTCACCATGATGGGCGTGACGGATTTTTCGATCTTCGAGCAGGAAGGAGCCGATTTCTCGGAGATCGGCGTGACCCACGCAGAAGCCGCTGACGGGCGACTGCGCTTCTGGTTCGATCCCCGCGGAGAACTCTACGTGATCTGCGATGAAGCGGAGATCGAGGAAGTGTCCAGGCCAGGCACAAGCAGTCTGATTCCGACCGGGATGACGGAGTGGACCTTTCAGGCGGAGACTGGCGACTTGCCGCCGGTAGCATGGTTTCTGGACCAACTCGACCAGGTGGGAATTCCCTGTGCGTGGCGCACACACAAACGCCCCGCTCCTGCCCACCCGGCGCTCTGCTGGGAAGGACATTTGATCCCCTCCTCGGCCCACGATGCGCCTCGGGCGGGGGTGCACGTGCAGGCCTATGGACCTCTGGACGGCTCCGGCTTTGGGATCACGCTCCGCACCTCAGATCCCCACGGCAGCGGAACCGCTCGCCTGTTGGTCGCCCTGGCCGACATTACCGCCCGCAACTTTTCCGGCACGTGCTTGGCTGGCACTCAGGTCATGGAAAGAGACGAATGGCTGGCCGGACAGCATCCGGGGCGTGGGGGGTGGCAAGACGAATCGTCTGAATGAGAGGCAAGACGGAAGGACGGACCGTCATCCCTAATGAGAAGGAACTGCTGAGCCGGTTTTCTTGTTGACGCACTCGACGAGGTGCCAGAACCGCAACGGATTGACTTTCTCCTTCCGAGCGACCTGCAACGACGTGCCCTCCAAAACCGTGCTCAGGGCGAGATCGGTCCGAAAGCCGATGTGCTTGCAGAGAGGAGAGATCACCTTCTCGACGGCGGCGATCAGCTTATTTCCGTTGCTGAAATGATTGAGCATGATGATCCGCCCACCTGGACGACATACCCGGATCATCTCGGTGACCACTTTTCGGTAGTCGGGCACCGCTGTGACCACATACGCGGCCATGACGGTGTCGAAGCTGTTGTCGGGAAACTCCATCTGGCCAGCATCCATGCGGAGCAGGACAACGTTCTCCAGCCGGTGAGTTTGCATTCGCGCCCGTGCTTTGACGAGCATGCCGGAGGATAAGTCGATGCCCACGACTTTGCAATGCGGGGGATACAGGGGGAGCGTGAGGCCGGTGCCAACACCTACCTCAAGGATCTGCTCGTCTGGCAGGATGTTCAGACGACGGACCGCTGACTCTCGCGATTCGTGAAAAATTCTTCCGAAAATATGGTCGTACACCGCAGCGTAGTTTGAATACACCCGCTCGACTTTCTGTAGATCCATACGCCCTCCGTTCCCCCGCGCCCTTCTCTTCTTGCGTCCCCAGGCATCTCCCCGCTCACTCTGCCAACCTCTCTGAGTGGGGGATTCAAAAAGGCGGGAAACCCGGATCGTGATGCTGTGTCGGAAAGGCCCGCCCGAAAAAACCGGCCTACTCTAGCGAAGTCTGGTCACCGAGTCAACTGTCTCTCAGTAATCGCCTCGAAGGGCCTCCCCATATGCCCGAGACGGACGCACGAATCTTCAAAGCGGGTCCTCGATGTGGTATCGTACGCCGCATGGTGCTGGCCGGCTTCTTCGGGACTATTCTCCTCGCCGGACTTATCTTGGGGGACTGGTTTCACTTTACAAGCCTGACGGCCCCTTCCAGCCGCTATGGATGCGGGATTGCGCGCGTGGAAGATCGGCTGCCCCTCGCGTCCTTGGCCGTTGTCATGGATCGATTCGACAGGAACGGGCTGCTCACTCTGCCGCACGGGGTCGCGCGGTTTTTCCGGGAGGAGAAGCGGATTGTTCTGCGGCCGCAGTACCAGCTCTTTTCGTTGAAGTTCCGGACGGCCTGGCCGATGAAGGGCTCGATTGAGTTGGAACCGGAGGGCGATGCCACCAAACTGACCTGCGTGAAACAGATCCCTTGGTCGTCGGCGCTCCTGACTCTCCTGTGGTTTGCTGTCGTGGGAGTGGGGACGGTGGGCTTTACCATCTCCTTCCTCGCCAGCGGAGGATTCACCTCCTTCAGCGGCCTCGTGATGGGGCTGGGGATCACGGGACTGGGGCTCCTCGTGCTTGCGTTCGGCCTCACCACGGTTTCGCTCGCCTACCGCCTCGAGAACCAGCGTCTGACGGAGGTCTACCACGAGCTGCGCGCCGCCTTGGCATCCGATCGTCCTCGTCCCCTGTAGGGTGAGAATCGGCTCAGTTGGCCGTTCGCGATATGCTGTCAACGCGGTGGGTTGTCCTGTGCGTGCTTGTCTCTAATGGCCTTTGCGGGGCGATCCAGTTGATCCGCCTCTTCACTGCGTCCAGCCTTCCTGAGCAGGGCGCCGTAGTGTTCCAAGCTAGTTGCGACACTCAGATGGTCTGGCCCCAGCGTCTTTATCCTGATTGCGAGCGACCGTTTGTAGAGAGGTTCAGCCTGATTGTCCCTACCTTGGGCGGCATAGAGCTGGGCCAAGCTGTCGAGGCTGGCTGCAATGTCCGGGTGATCGGGATCTAAAGCCGCCTCCCTGATGGCGAGTCCGCGCTTGAACAACGGCTCTGCCTCGGCTACCTGACCCTGCTGCGCATAGATCTCTGCCAGACTGGTCAGGCTGGCAGCAATTTTGGGGTGCGACGAGCCCAGCGCCTTCTCATCGATGGTCAAAGCCTGCCGCAACAGTGTCTCAGCCTCGGCCATTTTGCCTTGGGCTCGGTAGAGGGACGCGAGGCTGGAGAGTGTCGTGGCAAGAAAGGGATGGTCCGGTCCAAGGTTCGTCTCGGAGAATGTTCGTGCTCGTTGCAAGAGCGGTTCCGCCTCGGCGTACCGGCCCCGAGCCACATAGAGGTCGGCCAAGTTGACGAGGCTCGTCGCGACGCTTGGATCTTCAGAGCCCAGATTGTTCGGATTCTCCTGGACCAGGCGACTGAGGGTTTCAGCCTCCCTGAGGGCCGCCACAAATTGGGCCTCCGCCTCCGCATAACGACCGTGCTGATAGGCCTTGTTGCCGGCATCCGTATAGGTTTTCCAGAGGGTGCCTGGGGGAAGGGTCGGCGTATGGACCCCAGGCTGTGCGGGGCCGCAACTGGTGAAGGTCAGGACAGCCAGACAAAGGAGGCCTGCCAGTTGTCGGTGTGTGATGCCACTCATGGCCTTCGACTCCTTTCGACGATGTTGAAAGAGTGTGTATGGGAATCAAGATCTGAATGCATCGAGAAAATGGTCATAGTCGCTGGTCAGGCTGCCAGTCTGTCTGGATCGGACCATTTCGGCAATGATGCCACGGTGCTTCTGGTTCAGGCCCGACTCCATAAAGGCCTGGCGATAGATGGCCCATTGCCGAGACGGATCGCCGGCAATCCGTTGCCGTTCTTCAGGGGGCAGTGCCTTGAGTGCGGCAGTGAGATGGACGATCGCCTTCTCCACGCTATGGTACGGAGGAGCCAGTTTCAAGCGCGAGTAAAAGACGTCCAGGCGGCTGCGAAAATCGTCGCGCAGGGCCTGGATTGCATCGGGCGTCTCGCGCACATTGCTCACGATGTACCTTCCTCAGTAAAGCAGGATAATGCATTGTGGCCACGCTGGCAAGACAGGCTGGTCCGCTCGAATAATAGCGAGGCCTGTGGGACAGCCCTCGCTTCTCGATGAGGGAGCCATGAATAGGCAGGAGGGTCACATGCCTACCGTAAAACTGGTCACGACGCTTGTGCTGGCAATCCTGGCGACCATCGGCTGCGCCACGCACCCAGGGATGAAGTATCACGGTGGCGGAGAACCTGGGTCCCCCGCTCTCGACAGGGGGCTCAAGGAAATCACGGCCCTGATCGAGAAAACGGTCCAGGATCCAGAGCAGGCAAAACAGGCACGGGGGATCGTGGAGGAAATTGTCGCCGAGGTCAAGCAATCGATCCAGCAGAATCCACAGTTCCACCAGAGGCTCTATGAGCTGAACTCCACCTATGAGGCGACGCCTGAGGAGTTCACGAAAATTTTGGATGACCTCAACAATGACAGGATGAGAACGGCAACCAAGATCCTGGGACTGCGGTTCAAGATGATAGCTAGGCTGACGGCGCAGGAATGGAAGGCCTTGTCCGAGGGCATGGCTCTGTCCCGAAACCGGTACCGGCATGGGACCTGAGGACTCCGGACGGTAGGGGTCTGGTTCACCTCAGGCTGCTGGGGTCGGTCGTGTAGTTCAGGAACAGCAGATCGGCCTGGGTCCCATTGAGCTCGATGGCTGTCAGCGACCCATGGTCAATCCGCATCTGGCGAACGGTCTTCAGGTCAAATGTGAGGTAATGCGCTAAAATCGCGCGGACCACGTCGGCGTGAGAGACGAACAGCAGCCGGTCGGCCTCCGCTCGGGCACGGGCTCGCTCGACCGCGGCGACCGCGCGTATCTGGACCTCACTGAGGGTTTCCCCGCCAGGTGGGCGAGCTTCCTCTGGACTGTTGTAAAACTGTTGCCTGGCGAATTCGGCGGTCAGGTCCTTCCAATACCGTCCCTCCCATTCCCCTACCTTGATCTCGGTCAGGCCCCGATCCGCGGTAAGCGGCACCTGCAACACCGACGCGAGGATCTCGGCTGTCTGAATCGCCCGGACAACCGGGCTCGAATAGAGCGCACGAATTGAACGGCTCTTGAGAAACGAAGCGAGACGCTTCACCTGGGCCTCGCCGTTCTGGTTCAGCGGAACCGGTTGCTCGCCCATGATCTGGCCGCTGCGGTTCCAGTCCGTTTCGCCGTGTCTCACCAACAGGATCGTGGGCATTGATGTCGCCAGCCAATTTCGTTAACTGGCCTGCGCGGACTGTTCGAGCGGTACGAAGGCAGGGGGCACAGGGGTCAAAGATTCCCCTAGTCGTGCGAGGGCCGAACACAGGAAGTTCGATGTCATCGTTTCCCTAGACGGCACGAGAGTCTGTCGGAGGCCCCTCTGCCTTCGGAGCTTTGTCAAGCATCCTCAGAGTCGTTGCCTGAAACGCTCCGCATAGCCGGTCAGCTCAACATAACCCTGGCCTGCCACCGCGGCGTCGTGAAACATCCCGGTGACCCCAACGGCCCCTTCCCAATACGTGACCTGGGTACTTCGACTGGTCATCAGTTCCTGATCGGACAACTGGGGCGCCAGGTGCAACGAGAGGGCTAGCGACGGGGCGGCGATCCGCCATTCGCTGGGGTAGCGGGCTCTGCTCGCTTGGCTCGTCCAATAGGTCACCACTTCGATCTGCAGGTCCTCTGCTGAGAGATGATGCGATCGCCCGTCTGGGAAGACCAGCGTTCCGTTCGATGCAGCGTCCACGGTGCCATCAGCTCGGCGGAGGCGGTAGAACATCAACTCGTGCCGGTTGTCGAACTGCACACTGAACCAATCCCATCCGACTTGGTCTTCCGCGAGGTCTGCGGAGCCGAACTCATGATCCATCCAACTCAGTCCTGTGACTGCCTGGGGCTTTCCATTGAGAGAGAGTGTGCCGGTCGTCGCCAGCCTGGTCAGCGAATAGTAATGGGAGGCCTGCCCTGGGGCGGTTCCCTTTCGGCTGACTCCCCGATCGCTATGGACGACCGGAGGCTTCTCCGGGGTCAGCATGAGGTCAATCGAGAAGTCCTCCGCCGAGGCCTTGAGATGATGGGGATCGTGCTGAGCAGAGGGCGCCTCTGCGAGCCAACGATCAATCCAGACGCTCAGCCGTCCAGCCTCGGCGCCAGCCTTGCCAAGGCCGGCGCGGCTCGCTTTTTCGGCGTATCGGAACCGCCCTTCGTCCAGGTCCGACAGAGCGAAGTGGGCCAGGTAGAGATGCCGGATCGCCCAGCGCGAGGGGTTCGCTCTGGCCTGCTCTTGGGCAAGGCCCCTTCGGAAAAATGTCAACTGGTAGCCGAAACGTCGGCCGCTTTCCGTAGAGAAGTGGCCGGTGTAGTACCACCACTCAGTACGGAACTCGTCATGGGATCCGTGGTCGTGCGGGAAGCGATAGGTGTATCCCGGACTTGCGAGGCGAAACCCGGTATCAGACACAACGGGGGAGACGATGCGGTCCCCTGCCTCTGGATCTATCGCCGGGAGCGTCGCGAAGAGGATGATGAGAGTGATTGAAGAGATGCGTCGGCACCCCTTGCGCGCGATCTCGTTCACAGCTCCTGCGTTGGGAAACTGGCTGACCACTGGCCTCCTTCTCACGGTGAACAGGCTTATAGCACGCCGGCCACAAGGGCGCAATTCTCCTCTCCTGGCAAGGGTTTTCTCGGTATCGCACGTCACGGATGATAACTCCGGTGAGGTTGACAAGCCTCGAGAGCTTCGGCTATCGTGAGGTATGCAAACCCAGCCGGACCGCACTCCTCAAGATAAAGACCGACGAGGCGAAGACGCGGTCTTCCGCGTCCCGGAGCGCGTCCCGGTGTTCCCTCTTCCCAACGTCGTGTTTTTCCCTAAGATCTATATACCTCTGCACATTTTCGAGCCTCGGTACCGCGAGATGGTGACCGACGCCGCCGCGCGGGGGCAGTGTATCGGAATGGCCCTTTTGAAGGAGGGCTGGGAACACGAGTATTATGCCAATCCTCCGATCTACGAAATTGGGTGCGTCGGACGGCTGGTCAGCGTCCAGCGATTGCTCGACGGCCGCTTCAACATCCTTCTGCAAGGCCTGCACCGGTATGAGATTCGCGAGCAGTTTTATGACAAGAGCTATCGCCAGGCCAGCATCGTGGTCAAGCCGCAAGGTCGGGAGACCGAACTTGAGGCATCTGTCCGTTTGGATCTTGTCCGCGTTCTGGACGAGTATCTGCGTCAGCGAGAGGATCGCCATCTGTGGCAGGGGTTTTTTCGCCTGGACGTGAACGATGAAATTCTTGTCAACACCCTTTCGACCCACCTGGAGTTCTCTCCCCTCGAAAAGCAGTTCCTGCTTGAAGCGAACAGTCTGCAACAGCAGGCCCGTCGCCTCAGCGATCTGATCCAGTTCAAAATTCATGAGCGGGACGGAGCGAAGGGCTGGGGATGATGGACCAGACGGTCGCCATCGAGACAGCCAGATTGGGCAAGGTCTATGACGGCGTCACCGCCATCCAGGATCTTTCCTTTAAAGTCTTTGCCGGAGAGGTCTTCGGCCTCTTGGGGCCCAACGGAGCAGGCAAGAGCACGACCCTCCGGATCCTCATCACGCTACTTCGTCCGACCACCGGTCGGGCCACGGTGCTGGGTCATGACGTGGTCCGGGAGGCCGACCGCGTGCGACGATCGGTCGGTTATGTCCCGCAGGAGCGCGCCATTGATCGCTTTCTCACGGGACGGGAACACCTGCTGTTGCTTGGCGACCTCTATCATCTGCCCAAAGAGGAGACGCGGCGGCGAATCACGGAACTCCTGAAGCTGGTCGATCTGGAAGAGGAGGCGGACCGGCTCGCCAAGACCTACTCAGGGGGGATGAAGCGCAAACTGGACATCGCCTGCGGTCTCTTGCCGAACCCGAAGCTCCTCTTCCTGGACGAGCCGACCCTCGGCTTGGATGTCCAGAGCCGCCTCCGGATCTGGGACTATATCCGTCGTCTGCATGAGCGCGGCATGACGATTGTCTTGACAACGAACTATCTTGACGAGGCGGACCAGTTGTGTGATCGGCTCGTGATCATTGACGGCGGCCGCATCAAGGCGGTTGGGTCGCCCAGCGAGTTGAAAGCGGGGCTGGGCGGGGACATTGTATCCGTCACTGTCGGCGCGGGGGAGATGACCCGTGTTGAAGCGTTGGCTTCGGCCTTGAAAGGGCTCCCGTCCATCAAGTCCATCAGCACCAAACCGACAGGACTGGACATCCGTGTGGAGTCTCCAGAGAAGGCCTTGCCTGCGGTGCTGGAGGCGGCAAATCGTCTCGGCTGTCGGATCGACTTCATTGACTACCATCGTCCGAGGCTGGACGATGTGTTCATGGCTCACACAGGCCACGCGATTCGGGACGAGTTTCCAAAAGGAGAGGAAGAGACATCGTGACGGGTGACACGTGAGGAGTGACGAGAATGCGCGACAAGCATCAAGGAGTTGTTCTCGTTTCACTACTTCTGCCCGTCACCCGTAACGCGTCACGGATCACGCCATGCATGACTATCTCCAAGAGATCGGCGCGCTGACGATGCGATGGGTTCGTCGGCTCAGTCGCGAGAAGTTCAGCATGGTGTTCACCCTGGTGCAGCCGATGCTGTTCTGGTTGATTTTCTTCGGAAACCTGTTTCAGCGCGCCGCTGACACGCAGGTGGTCCAGGCCCCCAACTACATCAGTTTTCTGGCGGCCGGCGT
>VBOJ01000206.1 GCA_005877775.1 Nitrospirota bacterium
TCACCGGCCGGAAGTCCCGCACATTCAGCTTGGCCACCCATAGATCCCCTTTCCAGCCAACCACGTCCATCGGGGAGAAGGGATAGACAACCTTCGTGTATTCGCCGTTGCGTTTGATGCGCACTTCCCACTCACGCCCGCTGGTATCTGTCATAGGTGCTAGCTCAGGCACGGTCAGGACACCCAGGTCGAACAACGCATGGTGCCCTAGCAGGCCTCGCTCCGGCAGCGTGACCTGCTTGGGACTTTCGGAGATTAGGAACAGCGAAGGTCCCGCCTCCACGCTGACCCGATAGGTGGTCCCTTTGGGAATCACCACGTAATCGCCGGGCTCATAGGACAACGTACCATAGTCTGTCTCGAACCGGCCTCTCCCACTGTGAACGAACTGTACCTCATCCCCGTCCGCGTTACGGACGAAGTAAGGCATCGTCTCGGCTCGGCGCGAGAGATAAACTCGGACGTCAGGGCTGCGCAGGATTTCGACCGGTCTCGCGTCGGCCGATCGTTGGTCGGGGGTGGAGAGGGTTGCGCAGGCGAAGGCGCGGGGCCTCAGGGGGCCGTCGATGCGAACCCATCCTGTCGGAGGGTGGGTCCGGTACAGGTGCGATGACGGCCCGTTAAACCCGCGGCGGCCGTGCTCTTCTTCGTGCAGGCCGTCGGGGATCCCGACGTGGGCCTGATTCGGTGCCTTGCCTTTCTTCACAAGATACATTGCGGGCCTCCCCATCTTCCTGAATGCAGAGCGGTAGCTGATGAATGTTGACCGGCGAAGCCTGTCGCGTATCACTCATCATTCTGCGTTCACCACTGGGTTAGGATGCATGCTTGAACGACGAGTCTTCGAAGGGGAGCGGGAGCGTGTCATAGTCAATGATCGTCTGTTCAACGCCTTGAATCTGGTCCCGCTCAATGTCCTTGTAGAGAGCCTCGACGGTCCCACGCACGAAGGTCTTCGACTGCTCGCCTCCATGCTGACGTTGCGTCAGCTCGAGGAACACGCCACATCCGGGGAACAACGGATAGGTAAACCGTTGTTTGAGTGGCCCGAATCCGTCTCGCCCATCTTTGAGCGGGCCGCTGAACTTGACTCCATGATACTCCCATTCGCGACAGACCGCTTCAATGTCGTCCACTTCGATCGCGACGTGCTGGACCCCTTCGCCGTATTTCTCAATGAACTCAGAAATCTGGGATTGCACGGCCTTGTCCCTGCCCTGCATGAGAGCCACCTTGGCGTTTCCGCGTTGCACGACGATCGTGTCCATGCTGGACTTGTCGCTTCCCACGTCCCGCGCCGACCAAATGACCTCGAAGCCGAGAATTTTGGTGAACAGGTACTCGGCGGCATCCAGGTTTTTGACGCACAGGGTAATGTGATCGATGCCCATTGGGTGGCTCATGTGCGTTCCCTCCTCAACCAGTGACAGTAGAGCAGGGCCGTATCCCCTGCCTGTGTTTCAGCGCCTCTGTGAGATGACCCCAGTATAACATACAGACTCTATCGAGCAATAGATTTTTTGTATTAATAGATGGAATAACAAATTTGCTAATTTAGATCTAGAGACTCGAAAATATTATAACCACTTGATTTATTAACATTCTGTAAATAAAAATCAACTTGCGCAAACAATAATAAAGTTATATCATTACTGTCAACGACGGAAATGTGAAGATGGAGAAGGTTGAACGGCCATCTCCTGGACAAGGATGAGGAGGTACGCCATGTCATTCTATAAGGAGATGCGGGACTACGTGCTGCACCATGGTGCCATTAACAATCCTTATCTGGATCGCTTCCAAACAGGCCAGGTCACGGACGAAGCGTTTCGCAAGTTCGCCGTCGAGTTCTATCACTTCGCTCGCTTCTTTCCCAAGATCCTGGTGGCCCAACTCGTGAACACCGAGGACGAGTCCGTGGCAGACGAACTCACGAAAGTCTTGTACTCGGAGCTGGGGGATGGTCGCACCAAGAACCGTCACGAATTGCTCTACCGCGATTTCTTGCGCTCAGTCGGCCTGGATGTCCATGAAGCCATGACCCGTCCCATGCTGACTTCGACGCAGGCTTACATTGATGGAATGGAGCAGCTGTATAGTAGCGGAAATCATGCCACGGCCCTCGGCGCCTCGTTCGGACTCGAGAACATGGCCATCACCATGTGGGACCATTTGATCCCTGGCCTGAGCCGGCTCCGAGACGAACGGTACCCCCAGATGGACATGACCTACTTCACTTTCCATCGCGAGCTGGAGTCCACGCATGAAGATGCCATGGAAAAAGCGGTGGCAGCAGTGGACGGGACCGGTTCTGTCGAAAGCGGGAGGATGACAACGCAGGAACGGGAAGACTTCCGCGGCGGGGTAAAGACTGTGTTGGACTATCTAGAAGGCTTTTGGATGGGATTGGAGAAAACTACGGTCAGCCACAAGGCGAGTGCGGCGTAAGAAACCGCGACATAAGGTCTTGAAAGCCGGGCTTGAGGGAAAAGATGTTCGAGATCGCCCAATACTTCGAAGAAGTCAAGCACCGGTACCGCCTCAGTAGCGATTATGCGCTGGCGGATAAGTTAGGGATCGCTCAGCCAGAAGCGAACCTGATTCGCCGGGGCCTGAAGGTGCCCAAGCCAGAGCTCTGCATCAAGGTCGCCAGGTTGCTGGATAAGAATCCGGTCGAGCTGCTGCTCATCGCCCAAAAAGACAAGGCGCCCGCCCAGGCCAAGGAATACTGGACGCTGGCGCTGACTGCCGTGGACGTCATGCTCCACGTCCCCAAGAACCCTCGGTACATTCCCAAGAAAGTGGAAGCCATCGGCCGCGAGCTTCGCCAACTCGAATCTCAAACCCTGACCTACGAGGGTGCGGCTGCCAATGCCGAAGCGGTTCGGCTGATGGAAACCGCGGAGCGGTCGGTGGATGCCATCATGGAACGCTGGAACATCTGGAAGAAAGGAGAAGCCCTCTATCCCAGCTATCTTTTAGCCAACCAGGCGGCCGTCCGGCGCAACGTGGTTCTCCGTCGGCTGCTAATCCTTTCGCAAGCCCAGATGCAGGACCCCTCGCTCGTGGCTGATGCGATCCAGATCATGGATGATCAGCACCGGGCCGGCATCAAGATTTACTACGCGTTGCGGGAGGAACTGAGTCGCTCGCCCGCATTTCATCGCCTGGAGCAAGACTTCAAGAAGTACGGAGCCGCTGAGGAGATCAATTCAGCGATGTTCGACGAAGAGATCCTGATCTTTTCGCAATCGTACGCTCAGGTACCGCTCGGCATGGTGGGGAAGCCCACACAGATCACCATGATCAAACAGCTTCAGATCACCTGGCAACCGGAGGTGATCCGGGAATTGAATCCGTCGTCTCTGTTCGATATGACCAAATACGTGTTCGAATACGAAGGCGCAAAACCGTTCCACGCGCAGTTGGCACGATTCAACAGCACAATACGCGAGGGGAGCCCGTGAAGTTCCCATCGGAGCCGTTCAAGATCAAGGTGGTGGAGCCAATCCGTCGGACGACGCGGGAGGAGCGGGATCGGCTGCTCCGGGCGGCCGGCTACAATCTGTTTCACGTGCCGGCCGACAGCGTCTATGTGGATCTGCTCACGGACAGCGGTACCGCGGCGATGAGCGACAACCAATGGGCGGGAATGATGCTGGGCGACGAGTCGTACGCAGGCAGCAAGAATTACTATCATTTTGAAGAAGTAGTGCGCTCAATTTTCGGCTATCGCTACGTGATCCCGACGCACCAGGGGCGCATGG
>VBOJ01000200.1:63-1179 GCA_005877775.1 Nitrospirota bacterium
TCACACGCGATCAAGCGGTGGCACGTAGGGACGCATTCTGGTAAAGTGCGCCGACTCAAATCGCCCCAGCTCTTGCTTTCACACTCTTGAGGGTGGAGCAAGCGCGAGAGTGTGCTGAGTGCCGACCATTCAGCCGGAGCCTTTAGAAGAAGGGGGGACTCGTGCAGCGATGGGTGGGCGAATCTGTCCGGTGGGTTGTCTTCGCAGCTCTCACGATTGGCGCTGGCGGAGGGACGAGTCTTGCCGCCGACATCGGTCTCATTGCCCCCACTTCTGAGCAGGCCGACGACCTGCTGGTGGCCCAGCAACAGGAACCTGGTCAGAAGCAAGAGTCAACTCGAGATGAACCCTACGACCCATTCGCCAAACAGGGAGAGGCGCTGTCCGAGGAAGGGGAAGACTATGACCCCTTGGAGCCGTTCAACGCCGCGATCTTTGAGTTCAACTACAGGCTGGACAGGTATGTCCTGAAGCCGGTTGCGAAAGGCTACAACTTCGTCATGCCCGATATCGTGCAGCGCGGGATCAGCAACTTCTTTCATAATATTCGGTTCGTCCCGCGCCTCTTCAACAATTTGTTCCAGGCTAAGCTCAAAGGCGCGGGTCTTGAGATGGAACGCTTTCTGATTAACAGCACGGTCGGTCTTGGCGGGTTCTTCGACGTGGCTAAGAATCAGTTCGGCCTCGAGACGCCGGACGAGGATGCCGGTCAGACCTTGGGCGTCTATGGCGTCAAGCCCGGTCCCTACCTGGTCGTGCCGTTCTTGGGTTCCTTCACGATCCGGGATGGGATCGGGTACCTCATCGATCTCGGCCTCGATCCAATCAACTGGCTGGTCTTTCCCATGATCGAGGTCGAGGGGGTGCCGTCGCTCATCGCCCATAAGAACCGAAACACCTCGACGATCGCGCAGATCGGGACCCGTGCCGGATTCATCATCAACGAGCGGTCATTGAACCTTGAGAAGTTCGAAGGTGTGGAAGAGGCGACGCTGGATCTCTATAGTGCTGTCCGCAACGCGTACTTACAGGAGCGAGCCAGAGCGATCAGGGAATGACCGTGAGGGGTGAGGGGTAAGGTGAGAGGGGTGGAAAGCAAAACCGTTGATCACGAGG
>VBOJ01000201.1 GCA_005877775.1 Nitrospirota bacterium
CCCTTACGCCTCACGCCTGACGGAATTTAGGAGATGATGCCCAACTCACGGCCCACCTTTGTGAAGGCGTTGACGGCTCGCTCGAGCTGCTCGCGCGTGTGCGCGGCCGACATCTGCACGCGAATCCGAGCCTGTCCTTTGGGCACGACCGGATAGCTGAAGCCGATCACATAGATTCCTTCCTGAAGTAACCGATCGGCCATGCGCGTCGCCAGAGCAGCGTCACCCAGCAGGACGGGGATGATGGGGTGATCGCCTGGCACAACCGTGAAGCCCAGCGCCGCCAGGTGCGATCGGAAGAACGCCGCATTCTCGCGTAGCGCGGTCCGCAGGGTCTCGCCCTGGGCCGCGAGTTTAAGCGCCTGAAGGGCCGCGGCTGTGATCACCGGTGGCAGCGAGTTCGAGAACAGGTAGGGACGAGACTTCTGTCGGAGCAACTCAATGATTTCCGCGCGACCTGAAGTGAATCCTCCTGAGGCGCCTCCCAGCGTTTTCCCCAAGGTGCTCGTGATTAAGTCCACCCGATCCGCCACCCCCCAATGGTCCGGCGTACCGCGGCCGGCTTTGCCCAGCACGCCGGTCGCATGGCTGTCGTCCACCACAATCGCCGCGTCATAGCGCTCGGCTAGCTCAGCGATCGCGTCCAGCTTGGCCAGATCGCCGTCCATCGAGAAGACACCGTCGGTCGCAATGAGCCGCAGCCGGCAGTCAGACGCCTGCTTCAGCGCAGCTCCCAGTTCCGCCATGTCTGAGTGCGCGTATCGGAATCGCTTGGCCTTGCAGAGGCGGATGCCGTCGATCAGGCTGGCATGGTTCAAGGCGTCGCTGATGACCGCGTCACGTTCGTCGAGCAGCGTTTCGAAGAGGCCGGTATTGGCGTCAAAACAAGAGCTGTACAGAATGGTGTCGCCAGTGCCCAGGAACGTCGTTAGGGCTTGCTCCAGGCGCTTATGCATGTCCTGTGTG
>VBOJ01000202.1 GCA_005877775.1 Nitrospirota bacterium
GGTCCCAGCAACTGCCGCTCGGTCTTATACAATCCGGCGGCGCGGATCTCCCTCAGTTGTTCCGTGACTGCTTTGCGAAACGAATCGTACGACATCGGTAGCTTAGGACTGAGTGATGAGTGCTGAGGACTGAGTCGCAGCCCTCTTTACTCAGTCCTATTAAGGGAGGAGCACCACTTTTCCGCATTGTCCCGACTTGATGAGATCGAACCCTCGCGCGAATTCGGCCATCGGGAACGTATGGGTCACGACCGGCCTGATGTCCAGGCCGGCCTTGAACAAGCCCGTCAAACGGTACCAAGTATCGAAGAGCCGGCGGCCCGTCACGCCATAGACGCGAATGCCTTTGAAGATGATCTCGTTCGGGAGGTCGAAGCAGACCTGTCCGGTGGTAATCCCAAACAGAGTAACCCGCCCGCCGTTTTTGACGGACCGGAAGGCCTGATGGAGGGCTGCGGGATCGCCGGACATTTCCAGTGCGGCATCCACGCCCTCCCCGCCGGTGATGTCGAGGAGCGTCGCCAGCATCGCTTCGGGTGAGTCCGTCTTCGCGTTCAAGGTGTGATCCACGCCGAGCTGTTTCGCCAGGCCGAGCCGGTAGTCGCTGATATCCGAGGCAATGATCACGGCGGCGCCGGCCACGCGCGCGACGGCTGCGGCGAACAGGCCGGTCGGCCCACAGCCTGTGATCAATACGGTCTGTCCGCTGAGGTCTTCGACCAGCGCCGCATGCACCGCGTTGCCGAGCGGTTCCTGGATACAACCCAGTTCCGGTGGGATGTCGCGTGAAGTCTTCCACAGCACCCGTTCCGGCAGCGCGACATACTCGGCAAAGGAGCCATCCACGTCAATGCCCAAGATGCGGTAGTTCTTGCAAACGTGCCCCTGGCCGGTTCGGCATTGGAAGCAGAGGCCACAGGTAATGTGTGATTCCGCCGCCACATAATCCCCAACTGCCACCGACGAGACTCCCGGCCCCATCTCCGTTACTTCGCCGCACATCTCGTGTCCGATGATCCGGGGCGGGTGGATCCGGCCGCGCGCCCATTCGTCCCAGTTATAGATGTGCGCATCCGTGCCGCAGAGCGAAGTGGCTTTAACGCGGACCACCACTTCCAGGGGGCCAGGTCTGGGGTCAGGCCGGTTGGTCAATGTGAATCCTGGCTCTGGTGCAGTTTTGACGAGGGCGTTCATGCCTCCATTATACATAAGCGGTCTCAAAGGCCCAACGGTGTCCAAAAAAAAATGGTTGCACCACGTTCGGTCCGCAGGTAGGATTCGCCTATGCTGGGGTCCGTTCGCCGCGATCTCTCGAAAGGTCGCGTTCTCTTGAGCAGCCTCTGCTCGGTCTTCCTCATCGCAGGCTCAGCCTCGGCCGCGACTCCTGCCTCGGAACAGACCCCAAAACGATCGGTCCACTTCGAGCTTGAGAACACAGAGGGAAACGGCGCTCTGCCTGTCGGCAAATCCCTGGCCTTGTCCGTCCAATTGACCGGCGTGCCGGTCGGCGACGATCCAGTGGTGGCAATCTTCGAGGGAGCGTCATTCGCGCGTCGGTTGGTTCCTCTGACGCCAGACCCGGATGCCGGCTCGCTTCGCGCCTCCGTCACGCTGGAGCCCTATCCCTTGGGTCGTACCTCCGTACAACCAAAATATCTGCGCATCCACGTAGTCTTTGCCCGGCTGCGCGAGATGAAGATCGATCGGTTCTTGACCCGCACTCTCTATGTCACGATCGGCCAACCCCAGGCTGCTCTAGAGCCTGTTTCCTTGCCGCCGCGCGACCGGACAGATAATGGGGACATGGGACTCCCGCCTGATGAGGCTCAACCGGATGTGACTCCCGTGCTGGACGAGGGCATCACGGAAGAGGATCTGCTGCCCCTTCCCGTCCCAGGGCAAGCCCAGGACTATTGGCGGGAAGTGACCCGTCTCATTAGCGGGAGTTGGGGCCAGGGGCTCGGACAACGTTGGCAGGCCCGCCTCAAGCAGGCTCTGGGGGTACGGTTCCGGCTGCATGCCAATGGGGAGGCGCAACTCATTCAGGTGGAGCGAAGTTCCGGAACTCGCGAGCTGGATGAAGCCGGCATGCGGGCGATCGTTAACGCCCACCCATTCCCCCCGTTTCCTGAAGATCTTGACCACTCCTCCATCGAGGTCCATGTGCGGATGCGCGCCGGCTTTCCAGAGTCGATTCAGAATGCACAATCGGCGCCGCCCGGACGGATTGACGCACAACCCTCCAGCCCAAACGGCTCCGGCTCAGGCCAATAGCTTGGCGGACGAAGCCTTGCTCAGGCTTGACATCGGATGCATCAAGGCGAAACAATGATCTCAGACGACTGTGCCGGCATGGGAAGCTCGGCGGAGCGAGGGGCATCGGTGAGTGTCGGAGCGGAACAATTTGGGATGGCGGTGCCGACCCGCTATTGGCACCGACTTGAGGATGGGCGCATTCAGTGCGATGTGTGCCCTCGTTTTTGCAAGCTCCAGGAAGGGCAGCAGGGCCTGTGCTTTGTGCGCGCGCGTCAAGAGGATCAGATTGTCCTGACCACCTATGGACGCTCCAGCGGGTTCTGCGTCGACCCGATTGAGAAAAAGCCGTTGAATCATTTTCTGCCCGGCACGTCAGTCCTGTCGTTCGGGACGGCGGGTTGCAATCTGTCCTGCCGGTTCTGTCAGAACTGGGATATCAGCAAATCCCGCGAGGTGGACACGCTTGCCGACGCCGCGTCCCCCGAAGCGATCGCCCGCGCTGCCCGCAAACTGGGGTGCCATAGCGTGGCCATGACCTACAATGATCCGGTCGTCTTTCATGAGTACGCGATCGATGTGGCGCAAGCCTGCCGCGAGCGCGGCATCAAGTCCGTCGCGGTCACAGCCGGCTATGTCTGTGAGGAGCCCCGCGCAGAGTTCTACCGCTATATGGATGCGGCCAATGTCGATCTGAAGGGGTTTACCGAGCGGTTCTACAAACAGATTTGCGCCGGACAGTTACAGCCTGTGTTGGAGACGCTGGTCTATCTCAAGCATCACACCAACGTGTGGTTTGAGATCACCACGCTCCTGATACCGGGAGAGAATGACTCGGAGGCAGAACTGGAAGCGCTGACTCAGTGGGTGGTGGAGCAACTCGGGCCGGACGTGCCGTTGCATTTCACCGCCTTTCATCCGGACTGGAAGATGCTGGACAAACCACACACTCCGCCTGCCACCCTGACCCTGGCCCGCCGCATCGCGCTGAAAAACGGCGTCCGTTATACCTACACCGGGAATGTTCACGATGAGGAGGGAGGCAGCACCTACTGTTATCAGTGCGGTCAGAAGCTCATCGGCCGCGACTGGTATGTGCTCACCGACTGGAACCTGGCTGACGGCGGCTCTTGTCTCGCATGCGGCGCAGCCTGCCCGGGTTTATTCGAAAGCAAGCCGGGCAGATGGGGAGCGAAACGACTGCCGGTGCGCCTGAAGGATTTCATCGTTTAGGTATCAAATCCACAAATCTTATTGCGCCCTCCGTAGCGGCTGCCCCGTGGCCGCTTCATAAGCCTCTGCCAACGTCGCCACGGTAGAGACCGACATCGAGAGAGATAGAGCCTTCACATCCAAATTAAAGGAGAGCTGGCCTGTTGGGACCATTAGCACTCGTCGCTGCAATAGGTGACAGCCATTAATCTTCTGTTCAACCGCGCCGACGTGGCCGATGGAGAGATCGGGATGAATCGCGCCTGTCGCACACAGGTCAGCGCGAAGAGGATCATCCAATAAAGCGGATGTGACCGCCAGCGCCAGCGCCAACCCAGCGCTGGGGCCATCAAGGGAAATCCCCCAATCAAAGGCGACCGCAACTGGGAGCGTTACGCGAACCTCTAGATAGCGGGGATCATACTGCGCTGCCTGTGCCGCCGCGAGCACCGCGTCGCGGAGCGACATCTGAATGTCATTTCGAAAATGAGCATCGGACAAAATGATCGGGCCGTGCCCGGCAGCAAGATGGTGCACGGTTATCTGCAACAGGACGCCATCACCCTGGTTCGGTTTCGAGAACCCGTGGGCCTTGGCGGAGGGGGCCAGATCAGTGAAGAGTACAGCCGCCACGGTGCGCTGACGAGGCGGAAAATGGCTCCGGCTGAATGAGGCATAGGGGAACTGCACAGTTGGAGGCATGGGGGAGCTTGTCGTCGTCGGCGCCGCAGAGAATATCCGCGCATTCTCAACAGAAGAGAGGGGCGGCAAGCCATCGCTGGGCACTGCTTGACAGTCAGCCATGCCATGATCCGTAAACAGCTCCGCGCCATCCGGTTGGGGGCAGCGGAACAACTCGCCGCTCGCGGGAACCGGAATAAGGACTG
>VBOJ01000020.1 GCA_005877775.1 Nitrospirota bacterium
CGTATATTTCTTCGGATCGAGATAGTCGAGGAGGTTTTCTTTCGAGCGATCGGTGATGTTCACCCGCCGGACCGCCACCGTCACCACATCAGCCCCTGCCGCATCAATCGCCTTTTTCGTTTCAACGAAATCCTTATATTTCCCGGTCCCGACCCATAGACGAGACTTGAATTCACGTCCCGCGATGATCAGCCGTTCGTCCTGCATGGCCTGCTCCCTTTCAAGAATTGAGGTCTATGTTGCAAGTGGATCATCGACTCATTCAGGGAACGATACGTTCGCCAATGAATCACATGAATGCATTCTTCCGATCCTCCCCCCATAAAGCTAATAATCTCGATACGGTCCCCTTCTCGCAATCCACGGTGCGCAAATGCCTGCCGGTCGAGGATCTCTAGGTTCACCTCTACTGCGACTCGGTCCGGGCGGATTTCCAATTCGCGTAAGAGGTCAGCCACTGTCGTTCCGACGGCCGCATCTCGACGTTCTCCGTTCACGAGGATCTGCATCGGGCTTTGGCCTAGCCACCATCCTATGAGACGATCAAACCCCTTGTCAACAAACCCGCGGACAGCCACTGGCGTCACAACCGTATTTCCTTATACCATGAGGAGGCACCCGGCCGCCTCTGCGGTGCCCCAAGAATCCTGTATCAGGCCCCTGCGAACGAGTGACGCCTCATACGCCCATGACAGAGATGAACAGGACGCTCGCGGCAATGTTCCAGACGATGGCCGACTTGCTGGCAGCCCATCAAGCGAATCCATACCGGATCCGAGCCTACCGACGGGCTGCGGAGTCGTTGTCTCATCTGCCCGAGGACGTGGCAGCTCTCGCTCAGCGAGGAGCACTCCATCAGATTCCCGGAATCGGCCGGGATCTTTCGTCGAAGATCCAGGAATTCCTGAGAACCGGAACGATCCAGGCGTACGAAGACCTTAAGACTCCGTTGCCATCAGCGGTGGCATCCTGGACGTCCCTCCCCGGACTCTCGGAGCCCGTCGTTCATCATCTCTATTTCCGGTTGGGGATTCGGACGCTCGCTGATTTGGAGGCCCTGGTTCGCTCACACCTGTTGAGAACATTGCCGGGAGTCACGGCCTCGGATGAGGCTCTGCTCACGGCGATCAGGGCTAGACAGAGACCACACCTGACGCCGTGACGTGAACGAGCCAAGGCTGGTTTCCGAGAACGACCATACGGGTGCGTTTGCTGGCAGAGGCAGGGAGGAACACGTACCGGACCGTCATGACCGACCGAGGACCTCGTCGCTCTTTCGACATTAGAGCGGACGGAGCTGCTTAAAGACCTTCCAGGTTTTCAACAGTTCAATGGCCTTTTGAAGCTGAACATCCTCTTCCGGAGGACTCTCGCCACCGGCCTCCACCACGGTTCCGTTACTCTTGGAACTCACCTCGTCGCCCGTCTTCGGGAGTCCAGGTGGCAGGGTCCCCTTTTGCTTCTGCATCCGGCCTTCATCGTCCTTCCCTTTTTCTGCGAGCTTGACGGGAGCCGGCGGCTGAGGCTTCACCACGATGTCTGGTGTAATGCCGGTTGATTGGATGGATCGTCCTTTGGGCGTGTAATATTTCGCGGTGGTCAACCGCAGACCCGATCCATCAGCCAACGGCAGGATTGTCTGGACGGAACCTTTCCCGAACGTCGTCGTCCCGACAACCACGGCCCGACCCCAGTCCTGCATGGCGCCCGCCACGATCTCGGATGCACTGGCGGACCCTTCATTGACCAAGATGATCATCGGGAATTCCTCTGGTTGCTCTTTCGACCGAGAGACATACTCATCTTTACGGCCATCCCGACCTTTGATATAGACGATCAGCTTCCCAGGCCCCACGAACTGCTCCGAGACCTCTACGGCCGATGTCAGCAATCCGCCAGGATTGTTCCGAAGATCGAGGATGGTGGACTGGAGCTTCTGCTCACGCAGTTGCTTGAGGGTCCGGCTCAGATCCTTCGCCGTCGATTCCTGAAACTGGGTCAGCCGTATATAGCCAATGTTGTTGTCGATGATCTTGGATCGGACACTCTCGATCTTAATGATATCCCGCACCAGCGTGAACACCAGAGGATCAGGGGTTCCTTCGCGCTGGATCGTGAGGCTCACTTTCGTGCCTTTGGGCCCCCGCATGCGCTGAACCGCGTCCATGAGCGTCAGATCTTTCGTCGCTTCCTCGTTGACCTTGGTAATGAAATCGCCGGCTCGGATGCCAGCCTTTTGCGCCGGGGTCCCCTCAATCGGAGCGATCACTGCCAACCGGTTGTCCTTGACACCGATCTGAATGCCGACCCCGCCGAACTCCCCTTTGGTCTCAACCTGAATTTCTTTGTACATCTCCGGCGTCATATAGGCCGAGTGAGGATCGAGCGTGGCCAACATGCCCCGGATCGCCCCCTGAACTAGGTCTTTCACTTTGATGTCATCGACGTAATGCTTCTGGACCTGAGTCAGAACCTCCGAGAACGTTTTCAGTTCCTCATAGGTCTCAACGGCGTACCCTGTCCGCTCCCAGCCCTTCCCGACGAAGAAACCCGTCAACAGGGTGACTACGATGATCGGTCCCAGATACCATGTTCGGCGTCGCCGCTCCTGTTCCATGGCTGTGTATTCCTTTCTGTGAAACTTACTTTCGTTTCGACAACCAGATGAGCGGATCGACAGGGTCAGTCCCCTCGCGCAACTCGAAATAGAGCGTACTGTCGCCGGTCAGCCCCGTGTCTCCGGTTTCGCCGATGACCTGTCCAGTCCGGACTTGTTCCCCAACTTTCGCGAGAAGCTTGGATGCATGCGCATAGAGCGAGAAAAACCCGTTCGCGTGATCCAGGATCAGAACCAGCCCATACCCCTTCAGCCAGTCCGCATAGGCCACAGTCCCGGCCATCACCGCCCGAATCGCGCTGCCCTCGTAGGTTCGAATGTCGATCCCTTTTCGCTGGATATAGGTCTCGAAGGTGGGATGCTTTTGCCGTCCAAAAAACGAGACCACCTCGCCATCAGCCGGCCACTGGAGACCTCCTTTGAAAGCACGGAGCCCCGCCACCCCTGATGGAGGCCGTATCGCAGCCGCCCTCCTGCGCTGGTCCCATTCTTTGAGCAGCGTATCGACTCGGGCGGCAGACCGCTCCAATTCCGTAACCGTTCGAGCATAGGATTCCTTCTCGTGAATGAGGCTGGCCAAAAGCTGGTGCTTGTCCCGCTTCACCACCTGAATCTCGCCAAGTTTCTTCTCGGTACTCTGCTTGAAGGTCAGCATCTCATCTCGGGTCTTCGCCCGCCGCCGCTCGATCGCTTCGAGGCGATCCATATCGCCTCGATAGGCTTCTATGACATCATACTCCCGTTTGGAGACAGCCGAAAGGTACTGGACGCGACGCTGAAAATCCGCGGAGGTATCGGCAGAGAGAATGGCTCTGAGGTAGCCCAGCCGTCCCTCCATATATTGCACCCGCAGTCGAGCAAGAACCGAGATCCTTCGCTCATTCATATGAGTCCGCAGGGCCAGGACCTGTTCGTTGATCTCTTCAAGCTCGCGGTCCTTCTTTTTCAGCTTCTGATTGATGCCGTGCCGTTCCTGCCGAAGGGCCATCAGGCGTTCGTCTAAGGTCTGCATAGTCTGGAGCACCGACTCTCTCTTCTTCTCGGTCTCATCCGCGTGCTTTTTGTTTTCCCGGATTTCGTCCTTGAGCTTCTCAAGCGTCCGGCGCTGGCGTTCGATCTTCTGGGGAGGTGGATCGCTTTTCTCTTTGCCGGCCATCGCCAGCGTGCCTGCCGGCCCATCCAGGACGAGCCAGAGAGCGGCCATGCCGACAGCGCCCATGGCTCTCACGCGCTGGCCCTCCCGAATTGGATCAACGAGACCAAGCTGCCGGTGAAGCCCAGGGCAAGGCCCGCACCGATGATCAACAACGAGACATGGCCGGGGAAAAAATTCAGCCAGGACTCGACCCCCAGGAACCGGCCTGTCGGGCCGAGCTGCAGCTTAAACAGGTCAAATCCACCCCTGAGGATGGCCAGAGACAGAAGGCCCCCGACAGCGCCTAGAACCGCGCCTTCCAGCAGGTAGGGAACCTTAATAAAGGCCCCGGTGGCTCCGACCAACCGTAGAATCTCGATTTCATCCCGTCGAGCCAGGAGGGTCAACCGGATCGTACTCGCAATGATGGTGACCGAAGCGGCCGACAGGATACTCCCTACCGCGACCGCGCCCAGCTCAATAAAGCCGATTACCGTCGCGAGGTTTTCGATCCAGTCACGGCTATATTGTACCTGAGCCACGCCGGCCATAGTCGTCAAACGTTTAGCCCACTGCCTGACCGCCTCGGATGATCTGAATCGAGGCGCCAGGGTCACCACGAACGAAGCAGGCAACGGGTTCTCGCCTAATCCCTGCAACAAATGGTACTCAGATGGGAACTGTTCACGAAAATCCGCGAGGGCCTGTTCTTTGGACACATAGGAGAGGGTGGCAACTTCTCGCTCGCCCTTCAGCCGTTGCTGGAGGTCCGACAGTCCCTGACCAGACAGGCCATCGTGCAGGTACACGACTATTTTGATGTCGTCCTGCAGCGAACTGACCACTCCTCGAAGGTTCAGGTAGAGCAACAAAAATACCCCGAAGCAAGCCAGCGTGAAGGCCGTGGACGCCACGGCAACCAGCGTGGTGGTTCGGTTGAGACGGATGTTCGTCATGGATTCCTTGACAAGATAGGCAATTCGCCTCATGCCCAGCCTTCTAATCAGCAACCAGCTTCCCCTGGTCAAGCCTCAGGACCCGCCGGTTGGCCTGTGCCATGACCTGGGGATTATGCGTGGCGACCATGATGGTGGTGCCCCGCGCATTGATCACCTTGAACAACTCGATGATCTCGCTGGAGAGATGTGGATCTAAATTCCCCGTCGGTTCATCCGCCAACAGGATGATCGGGCTGTTCACGATCGCGCGCGCGATACACACGCGCTGTTGTTCTCCAGCTGAGAGAGTCGCGGGACGCTGGTCCTTCTTGTGATCGACCCCCACAGCCTTCAGGGCCTCTGTGACCTTTCGCCGGATCTCGAATGTCGAAGTACCCTGGACCATCAACGGCAATGCCACGTTCTCGAAGACGTTTTTTTTCGGCAGCAGCCGGAAATCCTGGAAGACGATTCCCATGGTTCGCCTGAGATAGGGTATAGCGGACGCCCTGAGCCGGGCGACGTTTCGGTTCTGGACCAGGATCTGACCGTCATCTGGTCGTTCGGTGCCGAAGAGCAGCTTGAGGAGCGTAGTCTTCCCCGCCCCGCTGGGCCCCATGAGCAAGACGAACTCGCCCTTCTCGATTAAGAGATTTATATCGGAGAGAGCCGGGCGACGGTCATAATATTTTGAGACATGAAATAATTGGATCATGATCCCGGCTGGCTTACCAGCCGTGTATCCAATGCCCATGCAAGAAGTTCGCCAATGTTCAACTCTTTCTCAGGATCCACAGCACGTGCCCATGCCATCGGCACTGCCATCACCATCGCAGATCCTCTCCCGGAACTTCAAAGGCATTCTCGATGTGCTCGATCTCGACCGGCTTGGCTGTTCCACCCCTGCAGAGCACCACATCAAAACGGCAGGATCGATTGCGCACTCGATGACGAGCGAGGTATTCCGCCGCAAGTCGGACGAGCCGGGCTTGCTTACGTCCGTCCACGGCGTGAGCAGCCCCTCCGAACGCAGTAGTCCGGCGAGCCTTGACCTCGATGAACACCAACGTGCCCGCTTGCTGAGCGACCAAATCGAGCTCGCCACAGGACGACCGGTCGTTACGAGCAAGAATCCGATATCCTTTCCGGCGCAAGTACCGTTCAGCTTCCGACTCGGCGATCTGTCCGAAAGCCCGTCGCCCGTCGTTCATGCATGGACTCTCTGAAACCGTACTCGCGCAGCAGTGAGGGCCTGCCTCCCTTATCCCTCGCCTTTGAAGGAGAAGAAAGTGATCTCTGATCGCTGGGCGCAGGCCCTCAACACAGGACGGAAGGTGCGCCGGTGGATCTCGCAGGGACCATAGTGAGCGAGCAATCGAAGATGTTCTGCCGTCCCATAGCCCTTATGGGCCAGAAAATTGTATTGAGGGTATCTCCGGTGATACTCCCGCATGAGGCGATCCCGACTGACCTTCGCCAGAATGGAGGCGGCTGCGATGGAGAGGCACAGCCCGTCCCCTTTGATGATGGACCGCTGCGGGAGAGAGACACCAGGAAGAGTGACGGCATCAATGAGCAGAAAATCCGGCGGCGGAACAATCGCCTGGATCGCCCGATCCATGGCGAGGCGAGTCGCTTCCAGAATATTCATGGCATCGATTTCTTGCTCGCTCGCGCACCCGATCCCAAACCTGACGGCCCGCTCCGCGATCTCCTCATAGAGCCGTTCCCGCTCGGATTCACTCACCTGCTTGGAGTCATTCAATCCGGCCAGCCTAAACCGGCGTGGCAGGATCACAGCAGCCGCAACCACCGGGCCTGCGAGAGGCCCACGACCGGCCTCGTCGAGGCCCGCCACGAGACGGTAGCCACGTTGCTGCGCTTCTTCGTCAAAGTCGTCGGTGGGGTCCACTCACACCCGCTGAAGCGCTCAGCGAACAGCCTGCAGCAAGCAGCGCTGAGCGATTCGCGCACGGCTATTGCGATTCGCTCTCTCAGGCCTTGCCCGCCGGAACAGCCGCCCCAGCTGCGGCGACCGTTTCAGCCTGGCCGGGTTTTGGGGGACTCGTGGTCCCGCCCTGACCCTTCGATTCCGGGGAAAACTCGCGCTCCCCGACCCTCGCCATTTTTCCCTTCTTCTCCCGCAGATAGTAGAGCTTAGCCCGACGAACCTTTCCTTGGCGGACCACTTCGATCCTGGTGACGATCGGCGAGTGAATCGGAAAGATCCTCTCCACCCCAACCCCATACGAGACCTTTCGAACCGTAAAGGTCTCGCTGTTTTGTCCACCCTTTCTGCTGATCACCGACCCTTCAAAGATCTGGATGCGCTCCTTCTCACCTTCAACCACCTTGACGTGCACCCGAACGGTGTCCCCGATCTCGAACGGTGGCACCGCTTTCTTCGTCAAGGACCGCCGGATCCGCTCTAACCGATTCATGTTCCTAGCCCTCCTCCCCCACCGCTCGACAGAGATGCTGTCGCTCCTTCACGGACAATATCATCCAACAACCGCTTATCTTCCTCGTTGAGAAGCCGGTCGTTGAGCAGATCGGGACGCTTAAGGTAGGTGCTGCGGAGCGCTTCCTTCCGGCGCCAGATCCTAATGGCTTCGTGATTCCCGGACAACAGGACCTCAGGCACAGGCAGGCCCCGCACTTCCGGCGGTCTCGTGTAGTGCGGATAATCCAGCAGAGATTCGGCGAACGATTCATACTGGGCCGACTCCGGGTCTCCCAACACGCCTGGGATGAGGCGTGCTGTCGCGTCGATCAGGACGAGAGCAGGCAGTTCCCCGCCGGTCAACACGTAGTCGCCGATCGAGACTTCCTCCGGTGCCAGGCCAAGCCGGACCCGCTCGTCCATCCCCTCATAATGCCCGCAGAGAAAGACCAACCTGCGTCGCTCATCGCGAAGTTCCTCTGCCAAACTCTGCGTAAAGGGACGCCCCTGCGGCGAGGGAAGCAAGAGCCGCAGTTCAGTACCAGCCGGACTATCCTGAAACTCCTGGCGCAGGGCATCCACGGCTCGGAATAGGGGCTCTGCCTTCATCACCATTCCTGCACCGCCTCCATAAGGCGCATCATCGGCGACTTGGTGCCGATCCGGCGTGTAGTCTCTGAGATTCCTGACCCGGACCTCGAGCAACCCCTTCTCTTGAGCCCGCTTGAGGATGCTCTGGCTCAGAACCGGCAGGACCATGTCCGGGAACAGGGTGACGAGGTCACACCGAATCATCGTCAACCACCAATCCTTCCACCGACCGAATCGTCACGGTCCGGTTCTCCACATCCACCGACGCCACGGCATCTTTGATCGCAGGGATCAGAATCTCCCGGCCTTCCCGGCGGACCACAAAGATATGGTTGCTGGCGGTCTCCAACACCTCTTCCAAGGCTCCCAGCAACTGACCAGCCCCATCGACGACTGTCATCCCGATGAGATCGAACTCATAGTACTGTCCGGCCGGCAACGGCGGAGTCAGGTCCCGAGAAATTTTGATCAACCAGCCGCGAAAGACCGCCGCTTCCTCCGGCGTCGTGAAGGCGTCGAAGCCCAGCACGTAGGAGTTGCCGGTCGCTCGCACATTGGTAACCCCCGTGACCAGGGTTCGCCCGGAGGGAGCTACAAGCGTCACCTGCGTGAGCCCTTCAAACCGGCCCGGCACATCGCTGAGCGACCGGACGCGGACTTCCCCTCTAACCCCGAAGGGCTTCTCGATTTTTCCGATCGCAACCAGCTCCGCCGTCTCAGTCATTTGCGCGATGCATGTGCATTGATCTCCGCTAGGAGGCCTGCGTGGCCTTCCCGCGTTCACTCTCAAACTGTTTCCACAGGCCGGACCGGCGCAGCAAGGTCCGCACCGTCACGGAGGGCTGGGCGCCTTTCCTCAACCAGTCAAGCACTCGCTCCTGCTTCAGGACAGGCAGAGCCGGATTTTTCAGCGGATCAAAGGTACCCAGCACCTCCAGATACCGCCCGTCTCTCGGCATTCTGGAATCAGCCGCTACTAGCCGATAAAAGGGCAGCTTATGTCGGCCGCCTCGTGTCAATCGCAAATGAACAGCCACGTCTTTCTCCTCCTCAAATAACGGTTGAGGTTGAGGCTAAGGTTTAGAGTGGAATTCCACACTCAGTCCTTCCTCAACCTTAACCTCAGCCTTAGCCTTAACCTCGAAGCAGTTGCGCAAGTTGCCGTTTGCCACCACCAGCGGTCAAGGCTTTCATCATTTTTCGCGCGGTCAAAAACTGCTTAATCAACCGATTCAGATCCTGCACAGTCGTCCCGCTCCCACGGGCAATGCGCTTCTTGCGGCTACCATTGATGATAGTATGGTCACGCCGCTCACGGGGAGTCATCGAGTCGATCATCGCCAGGATACGTTTGATGTCCCGCTCGGGCACCCCTCCGCCCGCCATCTCCTTGAGACGCTGCCCGCCGGGAAGCATCTCCAGGATCTGGTCCATCGACCCCAGCCGATTCGCTTGGCCGAGCTGGTCACGAAAATCCTCCAGGGTCAAGGTTGTCCCAGTCAGCTTCTTCTGGATTGCATCAGCCCGCTCACGCGAGTAGGTCTCCTGCGCCTTTTCAATGAGCGACAAGACATCGCCCATCCCCAGTATCCGTGACGCCAGACGGTCCGGATGGAAGACCTCCAGCGCATCGAGCTTTTCGCCCACCCCCAGAAACTTGATCGGTTTGCCGGTGGCCGCCCGGATCGACAGCACGGCGCCGCCTCGCGCATCTCCCTCCACCTTTGTCAAGATCACCCCGGTCAACCCGACGCGCTGGTCAAATCGTTCCGCCATCGTCACAGCATCCTGACCGATCATCGCGTCCGCTACCAGCAGCACCTCCTGCGGCTTGACTGCCTGTTTGACCTCGACCAACTCCTCCATCAGCTCGTCATCAATATGAAGACGGCCACCAGTGTCCAGAATCACGACGTCAAACCCCTGGTCGCCTCCACGCGTGACCCCTTCTCCGCAAACCCGCACAACGTTCGCTCGTGACGCGTCGGCGCGATCGGCTCGGTACACCGGGACGTCCAGCTCGGAGCCGAGACTCGCCAATTGCTCGCCAGCTGCAGGCCGGCGTGGATCGGCTGCGACGAGCAGCACCCGTTTTCCTTGGTGTTTGAACAGGCGCGCGAGTTTGCCGCAGGTCGTCGTTTTGCCGGCTCCTTGCAATCCCACCAACATGATCACGGTAGGTGGGACTGAGGACAGGTTGAGTCCCGCATGGTCCCGGCCCATCAGCGTCCGGAGCTCTTCCCACACGACCTTCACGACCTGATGGCCAGGGGTCAGGCTCTGCAACACCTCCTGGCCGACCGCCTTTTCACGGACGCGGTCAATAAAGTCTTTGACGATCTTGAAATGAACATCCGCCTCAAGGAGAGCCAAACGGACTTCCTTCAGCGCATCCGTAATATTCTGTTCCGTCAAGACCCCGTGACCACGGAGTCTCTTCAGGATTGTCTCAAACTTCAGGCTCAGGGCATCCAGCATGTCCTCTGCTCCTCGGAGGCTGTTCAGGAATGGCAACAGTCTCCGATCACCTCGAAAAATCTAGAAAAAGAGTATCGTGCAGTCTAAGGAATCGAATGGGGAGAAGTCAAGGGTGAAGCCCGCCGCTGGCGGGTTTTCACGCTAAACGGTCCAGTTATGTTCAAGGCCGGCCGACTCACACATCCACACAACGGTACGGCAGAGCTCACAGCGATCGTTGTCGAAGAAACGGAGCCCTCTCATCTAAAATCTGAGGGCGCGAGCTTGGTCCCGATACGCGGCCGTCCCCCGAGCACTCCTTCCGCTGCAGTCCCTTTTTCAAGAGGGCAAGCAGGGAGTTCCTACTGCGGCCGTCGTTTCTTCCTTTCTTCACCCGCTTTTGCAATGGTCGCCAGACGACCCTTACCTGCGCGCATCGGCATTAGGTCCCGTGAGGCGGGCCTCGTGAAGAATATCTCGTCGGTCGCGTCTGTTGCGTCATCGCGTCGTTGCGTCCACCGCGTCTGTCGCGATCAACCCGTCCGCCGGAAGCCTCTGGAGGGCTGGCGCTAGGGACGCTACTGACGCTAATGACGCGCTTCACGCTTTACGAACGACGAGTTACGCTGGAGGCGTGCGCGGTTCGAAAGCGAAGGGACCAACTTCCGGTCAAGGCTTTCGTCCGGGTACCCGTTGCTCAGCTCCATGAGATGGGTGATGAGGCCGGAAGGGTCGTTCCAGGAGGCACGGGAGCCGCGAGTCCTGCCACACTGAACTTCCCTTTCCTTGACTTCTCCGAGCGCTTTCGCTATGGTGCCCAGCAGTTTACCCTAGGCAAGCTTCTCAAACGGGAGGGAGATGATGCGAAAGTCGCCGCTGCTCCTGCTCTTGTTCATGCTCCTCGGAGGGCTGCTGGGCGGGATTCTCGGCGAGATTCTCCGGATCATGGCGCCGCATGGCACGATCCAGAACATTTTCTCAACCGCGATCACACCGGGGATTAACCCGCCTCTGAGCATTGATCTCATCCTGTTCAAATTCACGTTCGGGTTTTCCGTGAAGATAAACCTCCTCACGTTTCTGGGTCTCTTCACCGGCGCCTATCTCTACAAACAGTTCTAACAGGCTTTTTGCTGACCTCTGTGACGCTCGCTCAAGAGAAGAGTCAGCGAGGCCACGATGCGCTCGGTACTCCATCCAGGATGTTCAAAAGGTCACCCGCCTGGCGGGTACCCGGCGCGACCGCAGCGAGTGAGAAGCCGTAAGGCCGTTGCATCGTGAAGAGCAACGGGTGCCCAAGACGTTGAGGCTTTGACGGGCACCCATTGCATGGCTCCGTGCCATGGGTGGACGAGAAGAAAGCTGGAGGCCTTTTTCAACATCTTGCTAAAATCTTACCGACTCACTTCCAACTCTTTCAGCCTCAAAGCACGAATCCGATCCCGCAACTCGGCCGCCCGCTCGAATTCGAGCTCCTTGGCTGCCGCTTTCATTTCCTCTTCCAATCGCCGGATCGTCTGATCCACTCCACCGATACGGTCATAGGTCGCCTCCGGCTCAGCCGCCAGGTCAAGCGACAGGTAGTCCGCCTCGGCCATTCGGTACTCCAACTCGGGGATCCCCTTCTTGACGCTTTCCGGTGTGATCCCGTGGGCCTGATTGTAATCGCCCTGGATACGACGGCGGCGCGCGGTTTCTTCGATGGCCAGCCGCATGGACTCCGTGACCACGTCGCCATAAAGAATCACGCGTCCTTCTATATTGCGGGCTGCCCGACCGGCGGTCTGGATGAGAGACCGGTGAGACCGCAGATAGCCTTCTTTATCTGCATCCAAAATTGCCACCAGGCTCACCTCCGGAATATCCAGCCCCTCGCGCAACAAATTGATGCCGACAAGCACATCAAAGACGCCCAGTCGCAGGTCCCGGACGATCTCGGCCCGCTCCAGCGTCTTGATGTCGGAATGCAGGTACCGGACCTTCACGCCCAAATCGTGAAAGTATTCGGTGAGGTCCTCCGCCATCCGCTTGGTCAGCGTCGTCACCAGCACCCGGTTGCCGCGCGCCCCCTCAACCCGAACCTGACCCAGGAGATCATCCACCTGCCCGCGCGCCGGGCGAACCTCGATCACCGGGTCCATCAACCCGGTGGGCCGGATGATTTGCTCCACCACGGATGACCCTGCGTGCTTCAGTTCATACGGTCCTGGCGTGGCGGACACGTAGACCACTTGATTGATGCATCGCTCGAACTCGTGGAAGGTCAGCGGTCTGTTATCAAAGGCAGAAGGTAACCGGAAGCCGTATTCCACCAGGCTCTTCTTGCGGGACCGGTCACCCTCGTGCATCCCCTGCACCTGCGGAATCGTGGCATGGGACTCGTCAATGATGAGCAGGAAGTCTTTGGAAAAATAATCCAGCAACGTCGGGGGCGGTTCGCCCGGCGCCCGCCCACTGAGATGGCGCGAATAGTTCTCGATGCCGTGGCAGTAGCCCATCGCACGGATCATCTCCAGATCGAACTTTGTGCGTTGCTCGATGCGCTGAGCTTCCAGTAATTGGTTGCGCTGTTTGAAATAGGCGATGCGCTCCTCCAGTTCCTCTTCGATCCCGTTCAGCGCGCGCTCATACCGATCTGGCGCGATCAAATAGTGGGTATTCGGATAGATCGGTACCTTGGGCAACCGATTCAGCGACTTCCCCGTCAGCGGATCAATCTCATGGATCGCATCCACGATGTCACCAAAGAGCTCGATCCGCACCGAGATCGCGTCCGACGAGGCCGGAAAGATTTCGATCACGTCCCCGCGGGCCCGAAAGGTGCCCCGATGGAAGTCCGTGTCATTGCGCGCATACTGGATCTCGACGAGTTTCGAGAGAATCTGCTCCCGCCGGATTTCCATCCCCTCTTCCAGATAGAGCAACATCCCGTGATAGACCTCGGGCGAGCCCAGGCCGTAGATGCAGGAGACCGAGCAGACGATGACCACGTCGTTCCGCTCCAAGAGTGACCGCGTCGCCGAGTGCCGCATCTGATCAATCGCATCGTTGATCGAGGCATCTTTCGCGATGTAGGTGTCGGTCTGAGGGATATAGGCCTCGGGCTGGTAGTAATCGTAGTAGCTCACGAAATACTCGACCGCGTTGTGCGGGAAGAACTGCCGGAATTCCTGATACAGTTGCCCGGCCAGCGTCTTGTTGTGGACCAGCACCAGCGTGGGTTTCTGGGTTCGCTCGATCAGGTTCGCCATCGTGAAGGTCTTGCCGGAGCCGGTCACGCCCAGCAACGCCTGATGCTTCTTGCCGGCCTTCACCCCAGCGGCGAGCTTCTCAATCGCTTGGCCCTGATCCCCGCAAGGCGTGAAGGGGGCTTCGAGCTTGAACGCAGTCATGCCGGCCATCTTACCACAGGGCAACGCGCGCCGTTCATGTTCCCGTCATGGAATACTGATGCTCCTCGCCGGAAAAGCCTTCGGCCCATTGCAACCAGGGGAGCAATGAGCACCCCGCGAGAGGATCGGCGGACGCAGTAGACATACATGAATTATCCGAGGCGAAGCTCAGGCTGGGATTCTACAGATGGCTCGAGAAGGCGAGGCAACGAAACAGGGGACTCATAGGGTCACTCGACGTTGTTTCGGCGAGTGAGGGAGGAGTTCATTCTCTTTTCCGGAGAGGGGTGTGCCGGCCTGATCAACTGGAGACGGCAAATTCCACTAACTCTTATTTCTTTTTTTCCGCAGGTGGAGGCGGTGCCTGCTTTTCCACCTTGAGAATCTTCACATCGAAGGTCAGATTCTTACCGGCGAGTGGATGGTTCATGTCGAGCAATACGGTTTTCTCCTGCACCTCCAGTACCTTCACCGTTCGGCCATCGGCTGATTGCAGCAGATCGCCGTTTTTGACACCAGCAGGCACCCGACCCTTCTCGACCGAGACCCGCGCCTTCTGATCGTATGCACCGTATCCTTCTTGCGCGGGCACCTCAACGTGCTTACTCTGTCCAACTTTCATCCCGGTGAGGGCCTTCTCCAAACCAGGGACGAGCTGATGCGCCCCCTGGGTATAGGAAAAAGGCGCCTGCCCGACATTGGAGTCAGCCACAGTTTTGTCCGGTAGCGTCAGAGTGTACTCCAGAGTGACCTTCAAACCATCGGCGACTTGCAGGTCGCTTTCCGCCCGAGCAATCTCTGCCCAGAGTGGGCTGCCCATCAGTACCAGTACAGCGCCAACAAGCCGGATCCGTGGGTATGTCATCTGCTCCCCCTCCAATTGTTTACACGGGCAACGTGTGCCAGGAATCGGCCATCCAGTGTCAGTTGACGCCTCTGCGGGCGTTGGCAGGACAGCCCTCAAGCCTATGAGTCGTTCGGAGGCCAGAAAAACGGGGCTGCCGGATAAGGGCAGCCCCGGGACTTCTGGCGGTTTCAGGTTACCAGCGGTCGCGTTTGCCGCCACTGCGGCCACCACCGCCATTTCGCGGTTCCTGAGGGCGTGCTTCGTTGACCGTCAGCGTGCGACCGCCCAGTTGGGTACCATTCAAGGCCGCGATCGCGGTCTTGGCCTCCTCGGGCGTGGACATCTCGACAAAGCCGAAGCCTCGCGACTGCCCTGTGAACTTGTCCGTGATCACGCGCGCCGATTCCACAGTGCCATGCACGGCGAACAGTTCATTCAATTGCTGCTCGGTCGCCGAATAGGGCAACCCGCCCACATAAATCTTCGAACCCATCGGGTTCCTCCTTGGTAAGGATGATATTGTCTTGGACTCGAGAACGAAGTGAGGAAGGAACGGGCCGAAGACGCGATCACTGCGGCGACTTGGGTCTGGCTTCCGATCAAATTCCCGGGCAAAACAACATCGGTTGGGGCCTTGCTGTTCGACGCTTCACCACCAGGCCCACGCGATGAAGCGAGTCCACTCTACCGCAGGGGACGCCAAAAATCAAGCAAGAACAACCTGCCTCGTTTGCCCCTTCTCCCACTTGACGCCCCCCTGCTTGGCATCCGGCGGGACCGGCTGGTTGTTGCCGTGAGGCGAGGGCAGCAGTATGACGAAGGAGTTGACGGCCAGGGCCAGACTGATGGCGACGAAGACGGGCTTCTGTAAGCGGACCTTCATCTAGTACCCCCTTCTCTTGGCAAGGCCATGCGGTCATGCTTCTGAGAGAGGGAAAGGCTGAGCAAACTTGCCAGGGAACAGAGATGGACCCTCCGGAATGCCCTTAAGCGTTTCGGATAAGGTCTGCAAATCACTGGCGGAAAGATTGGCCATGGGGACACGCAAGGGATCTTTCACATCCACAATGCGATACCACGGAGCTGTGCCCATTGCATAAGGAAGGTAAAAGCGTAAATTCGTTCGCTGGGCGAGTTTGCGAAAACGGCTTTCGCTTATACCCAGTTCCTCTGCAGGCTGAAAGAGGTCCCAGATTGGCACGTACCATGCCCAAAGTCGTGTGAAGTTAAAGAGGCTTTCCGTTTCATCACGATAACCTACAGAGTTTTTTCCTGAGTGAACCAATCGAGAACAGAGCACGAAGGGTTTTCGTTTTTCATGCAGCCGTTCAATCAAGAACTCGATAGACTCATCCGTTACAGCTGAGTCTGCTGTGCAGGCCACTGCTGCATGATTTGTTTCGAAAAGATAACAATTCCACAAGGTCTTGAGCGAAGAAGGCATTTCTCCTATAAAGGGGAAAGCTGTCGCACGGATGTCCCCGATTGTTATCGTCTCCCCATGCTTGAGACGGATTACCTTCCGTCTTCGACCCAGAACCCTCTGGATGAGGGCCGACAGATTGACCTCCCACATGTGATCAGGGTGGGAGTCCGGCACGACAATGGGGAGATCCTCGGGCAACATCATCAGACCTCCCAAGTTGCAATGATCAATGTCCTGGTGGGTGACAAAAACAGCATCTAACGGCGGGAGTTGTGCTGGTGACAGTTGGGTCAGTTGAGGACCGTACGGTTCAAAGAAAAGACGATCTCCAAACGAGTTTGAAAAAGACGACTTCAATTCCTTTTCCGTCCACTTAATATGAGGTCGAAGATATGGATCAACACAAACCGATGAGCGAGACGTCTGAAAGAGGACACAGGCGTGTCCCAGCCAAGTGAGGCGATCCTTTTTTCCTTCCAACAGGCTTTGAGGGACAATCTGCGCCGAGGGGTCGATCTCTTCTATCAATTGAAGGTCGCGGAGACTCTTAAAGGCTGGTGAAAGATCCACCTCGCACTCCCCAAGAATGTGTGCGAGCGACTCTTCCGAAATCCCGCGTGAAAGCTTTGACACGATCTGAGAGACCTCCGGCGAGTAGCGGCCTGCAGGGATAGTGGGACTCTCGGGGCGACGGTGCAGACCATCTAGGAAGGTAATCCTTAAGCGTTCCTGGTTAAATACGATTCTGTCGCGAGCGCCCGGAATTTCCGTAACGAGGGGTTTCCCACTTGTGTTGATCTTCACGAGTTCCGAATACGGCAATTGCAAGAGGACTTTGTCAAGGCGGGAAAGAGCTTCCGATCGGGAGTGTCGTTTTCGAAGGTCCTTAGACAGGCTATTAAGATATGCGACCATCCCTTCCAGGTACTCTAAGCGTTTCGGATCAACCTGGCTGTTTTGAGGTGTGAGCGGAGCGCGGCCGATCGAGAGGTCGGGCACGGTGAAGAGGGATAGTCGGAGGTGCCTATTTCTTTCCATGGGAACTTACAAGAGGTCGCCTGTGCCCTGCTCCTGCCTTGCTGGCGCCTGACCACCCTGCCTCTCGCCACGAGCCAGACCCTCCCCAACAACAGCCCAGGTCACGATCATTCCAGCCAGAAAGCCGCACGCACTCCCGACAGGCTGAAAGCCCCTGAGTGTGGTCGTGCTCTGCCTCATCAGTGAGTCCAAATTTTTTCTGGGGTCTCTTCGAAGGGGTACACGTGAACCATCCAGCCAAAGATCTGCGGGTAAAATCTCCCGCCGACTTTGTCGCATTCCTCTTTTGTCGCAATCGAGCCCTTCAGACCAAATCTGGTCCAATCGGCCATGCCGACCTCCCCGCGTGGAGGCAGGCAGATGTCCACATGCGCATGCCATTGGGCCACGCTGAACGGGACCCGCTCGTTCAACTGCCCTTCAGTCACATCTTTACGAGCCGTGAACATCGCGCCGGTCAATTCATACCCCCCCGGGGTCCGCTTATAGAGAAGCGAAGTCGGCTGTGAAGGGTTGACACTAAACGCTGCCTTGAACCCATACCACTTTTTTGTGAAATGGTATCTGGGTTGGGCATTCTGAGGCGCAGAAGGCTGGTACCCATCCTTCTGCGCAACGCGATAGTCTCGATAGGGTTTCAGGGCTTCTCGGAGGGTCTGGACAATCTCGTCAGCCCGTTTGAGGTCTTGGGGACTTTGGGTTCTCTTCTGGGTCCATTTCATATGTGGGCCAGCATGGTGGTGCTGAGCTGCCATAGACTCGGCCGCGTCCATCGTGTGCTGATGGGCACTCTCTGCGTCATGGTCCTGCAAGTCACTCATCTTCACGTTCCCTGCCTTGTCACCCCGCACGCAGGACAGAATCAGCAAGACAGCCCCCTGCGAGAAGAACCATCAGGGCTTTTGCGCCCAGGTGTTTCAGCATGGATCACTCCATCTATTGCTGCGGCGGTTTCCTGAGCTGGAAGATCTCCTGTAGGCGACGGTCCCGCTCCTCTCTGATCTTCTTCCTACGCTTCCAACGGTCCCACGTCCACCACCGCAGCCTCTCCGAAAACGCGACGGTCGACGGCGGAACACTACCGGTCGTCGCCTCTTGGAAGTCATAGCCCTTGGCCTTGTCTCGACTCTGAAAAAACTTCTCGTACAAGTGGTCGTAGAGACCTTTGTCGCTCATCTCGGAGTTCTCACAACAGCGTCTCCAACGCAGCCCACTCGGTTACCGGCTGAGAGCGGGCGAAGTGGTGACAGATAGAGGCGGTCGGTTTGCCATCGATGGCGGTCTTCTCACGGGCCGCTGCCGGCACGTTTTCTGGCCCACCTCCTGGGTTCCGTCCACGACGATCAATGTGTTGTTCGGCAAGTACGGTCCGTGAATCTGCCTCAACAGGTCCTGCATGCCTGGGTCGGTCTTCCGGCCCACCGGGACGATTTCCTTCGGCTTGGCCAGATAGAGGTCCAGCAAGCAGAGCCTTGGGGCGGGCCGGCGCCTCCTCGCCCCGGGGCACTCCACCTGGTTGTGCACATGTGGCTGCAGATACGAGCTCGTCCCATGAATGAGACGGTTCGTGGTTCTGAGTGTCTTCCCGGCGTCGGACATGGGCCACCTTGGAACCCAGGTATCGGCATGGTACCCTGCCGATGTGAAGCTGTGCAATGGGTGACAGGGCAAGGGGCAAGAGCATGGCTGTGAGGCTGGCTCTCCTTTGGTGGCTTATCCTGACAACGGGGCCAGCCGTTGCCTCCGCCGAACCGGTTGAGGATGAGAGGGCCTTGGCCAAGGCGCTCGCCAGCCTGTCTCGAGACCGGATGCTGGCGGATGTGATTCGTCTCAGCGCTCCGGACTTCAATGGACGCCAGACCGGCACAGCGGACGATCTGCGCTCGGGCCTCTTTGTCGCGGAGCGTTTTCAGTCTCTGGGGTTACAGCCGGCCGGTTCCCAGCCCATCATCGCCACGCCGGCAGGACCGCCAGGCCAACAGGCTTCCCTGTCCCAGCCTTGGATGATGGGGGAAGCGGTGACAGTCACCAGACTGGGGGACAGGGCCCAATTGGAACTGGCTTCCGGTTCTCAAACCAGCGTGGCCAAGCCCGGAACCGACTATCTGCCGATCCTGGACTCCCCTCCGGTCAACGTGACCGCACCGGTGGTATTCGTGGGCTATGGCATCTCTGACCAGGCCAACGGATTCGATGAATATGAGGGTCTGGATGTGAAGAACCGCATCGTGTTGTTCCTCAGGGGCAAACCAGAAAAATATCCCGCACAGGTCAGCCACGCCGATAAGGAGCGGGCAGCGCGCGATAAAGGCGCAGTGGCTTTCCTGACCGTAACCGGGCCGGTCATGAGCGCCTACGAATCGCGCCGAGGGATGGGAACTGGCCCGCTGGCCTATTACGGTCAGTCCGGCGCCGACAACCGGGGAGCCTTCCCAGGGGCGTGGATCAGTCCGACCATGGCAGACAGGATTCTATCCGCACAGAACTCTCCAAAGGACGGCTCGTTGCGTCAGATCCAGGAGCAACTCAACCACGCACTGGCCCCTCAATCTATTTCAACCGGCCTGTCGGCTCATCTGAAGTGGGACAGCGTACAGGCATCGGGCACCTTGACGAACGTCCTGGGGATCATCCCCGGTCAAGATTCGTCTGCCAAGCATGATGTGGTGCTGATCGGTGCGCACCGTGACCATTTCGGCCGCCAGGCAGGCCTCTTGTTTCCTGGCGC
>VBOJ01000209.1 GCA_005877775.1 Nitrospirota bacterium
CCGGACGTTGATCGAGCGTATCTCCCGTCCGGTCGTCGCGTCGTACACGCCGACGGTCCGACGGTCTCCGATCACTACTTGCCCCTCCGGGCCGAAGGCCAATGCGTGGGGCCCGTGGATCGTAAACCCAACGAAACTCCGAACCATCTGTCCACTGCTCACATCCCAAAGGCGCGCGGTTTCATCCTCGCTGCCGGTCATGACCATCCGGCCGTTCCGGCTCAGGACGACCGCCTGGATCATGTTGGAGTGCCCCTTTTGCAGCACGATCTGCACGCCGTCTGGCGAAGCCGCACCGTCCTGGATCCGTGCCTTTCCGGCCCGTATGTTGACGTCCTTTTCGGAGAACAGGGCACATGCCGCATTGAGCATCCCGACGAGGATCATGATGATGATTGGCACTGCTGGCCCCTTCATCGAAATCGTTGCCCGTTGCGCACATCGGTAGCGCGCATAAACCGCATATCCGGAATCAGCCGGTTGCGGGCTGCTCAATACACAGAGGAGAGGGCTCCTCTGACAGCTTCCCATGGTCTGCCCCGCTCCAAGCCCCCACAGATCTTCATCCACGGCACAAGTCGGCAGGCAGACCTGTCCGCACGGCCTCGCGAATCCTGTCAATCGTCAGGATGTTCCTCCCAACTCCCGGCGACCTCTACAGTGGGCACACAACCACCACCGTGAATTGATCGCCTCCGATCCGTTAGCGCATCGGACTGCAGCCTGCTGCAGCGAGCACACACACCATCACCATCAGAACAGACCATAATCGCGTCATGAGGTCCTCCTTGTTGTGAATACAGACTGCTACACCTACCGGTCCTGTGGGCGCATCAATAGACGACGAAATCGTATTCCAGGTTCTCCCGCCGGACGGTCGGGTTCTGGCCGCCTTCGGTCAGCTTGCGAACCTGATCGATCACATAGGCTTGCAGCTCGCTGACCGTGATCGCCTGATCATGATTGACATCGGCGCCCCGGTTCTTCAGCCCGGTCAGCAAGGCATAGGTAAAGACGCCGTTCTTCCACTGCTCGCCTTCGAGGCTGTACTCGTTCCCGCTGGAACTCGAGATCACCGCCGCGCCGGTGCCGCGCCGGAGATCGGCAAACCAGTCCTGTTGGAACTTGAGCATGTCGGCCGACAGACGCGGGCCGCCCTGCGTGGCGCCGCCGCTACTCGTGCCGCCCGTGTCGGCGGTCACTGTCACACCGCGTGCCGCCTTGAAGGCCCGCATCTTGACCGTGCCGGAACCGCCGGTCTCCGCCTGCGCGATCACCACCGCCTGATCCTTCTCGATTTCTCCCGAGAAGCACGTATCGAGGAGCAGAAGCTTTTGCAGCGCTGGAATCCCGTCGAGGAGGTTTTCGAACTCCTCATAGGGCAGCCCGTTCGTCGCGGGATGGTGCGGATCGATGTCATGGGTCCCGAAGTAGTAATTGGACTGCTCGTCCGTCATGCCGTGGCCGGCGGCGAAGACCACGACCAGGTCATTGATCTTGCTCTGCTTGAGCCAGTCTTTCGCCTTCAGAATCTCCTGACGCGTGGCTTTCCGATCGGTCAGACTGAGGACATGGACTTGGCTCTGATTGCCTTGGCGTTGTTCGATCGCCCGGTAGGTATTGAGCAGGTCGTTCGCGTCCTTCGCGGCATAGCGCAGATTGTAGGCCTTGTCCTTATATTCGCTGACCCCGATGCCCACCACATAGACCTGTGGCGGCGGCGCTTGGGCTGTCGAGGTGGTGTAGACGGTCTGTTTCAACGACTCGACCCCTTGCTGATTGAGCACGGAGACCTGGACCTTGTTCCTGCCCGGCACGAGCGGCACGTGAAGCTCTTGTTCGTGGGTCTGGACTTGTCTGTTCGGCACCGGCAGCCCCGCGGTCCCGTACACCGGCACGTCGTTGACGAAGACGTTCAACCGGTCGAGCGTGTATTTGCTGTCCGCGGCTTTCACGCGGAGGGTGAGGACGGCGGCATTGACCGACACCGGCACGTCGGTGGTCAGGATCTCCACCTCGGGCAGGTGGAAGTCGCGGCCCAGCATCTGCTCGGTCAATCCCATTTTCTTGAGCCGGCGTTCGTAGGCGAATCGGTAGCTTTGCACGAGATCCGACGGGGCCATCCCCAATCGGTGCAAGACGACATCCGGTCGGTTGAACCGGAGGTCGAACTGCTCGAAGGGATAGAGCTGTTCTTTGACGCGAAAAGCCACGCCTTTGATCCTGGTCTTGGAAGCCCGGTAAAACTGATCCGGCGTCACCGCGACGAAATCTTCGCGCCCCAGCGCGATGAGGGAGACGAGTTCCTTGCCCTGCTGGAGATCCCAAACGCGCACGGCTCCGTCGCTCCCGCCGCTCATGAGCAGCTTGCCGTTCGGGCTGAACGCGAGAGACCTCACCGCAGCGGTGTGTCCGATGAGTTCGAGCCGGTCTTGCCCCGTTGGCACGTCCCAGACTTTGATCACCTGATCGTGACCGTGTGCGGCAAACCGACCGTCCGGGCTGAAGGCCGCGCCCATCCCTAGCACGTTGATTTCCATTCCCTCCAACATGGCCTTGGGGTCTATGCCGGGTTGCATCCGGCGTGCGCTGCGGATCTTCTGGCCCGTTGCCACATCCCAAAGTGCCTTCCCTTGCATCCCGTCACTCAGCAAGAAGCGGCCGTCCGCGCTGAAGACCAGACTCTTGGCCCCCTCCATGCCGCTCATCGCCGTCTCCAGCATCTCTGACGGATCCGGCATGACCATCGTGGACGGAGGAGCCTCGCCTTGTCCCAACCCGAAGATCGCACCGAGTCCTCCACGAGACAGACCTGGAAATCCCCCTTGCGCCCCCATGGATTCCAGCAACTCACCCTGTGCCCCCGTCATGCCACCCATCGTCGGGAAGGCGGGCTTGCTCTCGGCACCGCCGATCGTGCGAACCAGTTTGCCGGCGTACAGGTCCCACAGGCTCACCTCGTATATTTTCCCCACCGCCACTAGCTTGCCGTCGGGGTGGAGGGCAACGGTTTTGATCCAGTGCGACATCTCCTTCATCCTCTCCAGATACTTGGGATCCACAGTCGGTTGTTGCGGTGTCTGTTCCTGCACCATGGCCTTGAGCCTGGGATCCATCCCCTCGTAGGCGGCAGCCGGGTTTTCCATGAGCTCAAACGACTTCGGCAACGGACCTCGCGGCAAGGTGAGGCGGCGCAACTCCTTCCCTGTCCCGACATCCCAGAGCGCCAGTTGCTCGCGCACCGCCACGAGCACTCTCCTACCATCACGAGTGAACCGGACGATCGTCTCGGCAAATTCCCCAGCCGGCAACGGTTGCACCAGGTTCCGCAGTTGCTGACCGGTCTTCAAGTCCCAGAGCCAAGCCGACCCATCCATACAACCGGCCGCGAGTACCGCCGCGGTGTCGCTCACAGCGACTGATCGCACGCCTGTTCCTCCAGGACATTCGAAGGTCCGCATGATCTGACCGGTCGCGAGATCCCACAGCTTGGCGCTGCCGCCTTCCATGGCAGCCACGAGCCCACGGCTATCCGAGATCATAGCAAGATCAGTCACCCCGCTGACTCCACCAGCGAGACGAGTTTCTTTACCGCTGGCCAACTCGCGGAGGAAGGGAGCCCCCCCTCCCTCCGACGCCAAGACCAGCGAGTGTCCGTCTTGGCTGAAATTCACCGCCGTGGCTTTCATGGTCGTCAGGACCCGTCCACTAGGAAATTCGACGAGTCGCGCGGTCCCATCGCTGGTCGCGAAGGCCAGCACCTTCCCATCCGGGCTGAAGGTGAGCGTATTCGTCATGCCGCTCATGGCGGAGTGGTCCGTCACGATGGTCCGCACGGGTTTCCCGGTTTCGATGTCGGACAGAATGAGGTTTCGTGTGGCAACATCTTCGCGAATCAGCCACCGGCCGTCCGGACTGATCTTGAGAGTACCGGCTTCGCTCATTTGAAACGGGAGCTTGCGCCGGAGTTTCTTTGCAGCAACGTCCCAGACCAACAGCTCTTGCTTCATCGTGGGCAACGACGGGGTTCCGAACCCGAAGAATGACCCCAGCGAGAGCGACCTGCTGATATCGGTCTTCATCGTCAGAAGTATTTTTCCGTCAGGACTGAGAGCAAGTGGACTCTGGACTCCCTCGTCCGGAAGAGTCCAGACAGTCTGTCCGGTCGTGAGATCGATGATCGTCGGCGAGGTAGCGCCTTTCGATTCGCGGGAAATGGCGATTCGTCCGTCGGCGCTGACTATCGCGCCTCCGGATGTGAGCGAGCCCACGCTGCGCACTTCGCGGCC
>VBOJ01000021.1 GCA_005877775.1 Nitrospirota bacterium
CAACCACAGTTTCCTGTGGAAGCTGCAGTCTGACGTGGGTTTCCCGATGGCAATTGGCGCACAATAGCACGCATTTCTCAAGCTCCTCGCGAATCTTATCCCAGCTCCGGGTATAGCCTTTGCTGGAAATCCCGAAATCCTTGTCTGACGATTCCAGGTGATGAAACTCGAGGGCCTCAACGCACCGATCGCACCCGCACCTCTGACAACGGCCGCCCTTGTAGAGTATTGCCTTGCGGCGAACCTCTTTCCGCCGCTTCCGGACAGCTTGGATCAGATACTCTCGACGATCAGCGTATGTGCGCCGCTCAGCCACCGTTCACGCATCCCTACAGCCGGACGCTCTACCAACTGAGCTACCGGGGAACACAATTAGCAATATTCAGTTGACGTAAACACCTCCTTCTTTTCCAGGCACACAGCGAGGGGATTGTAGCAGAAACTGCTGCAACGTTGGTATCTTTTTAGGGATGACCCGATCTGACTTCGGGGACATCACGTTCCGAAGTCGGCTTCGTCTTCTTCGTCAGACGCGTCGGAGGTCCCTTCAGACAGTGCCACATAGTGGCGGGCCCAGGTGAGGTAGATATTACCGCTGTCTCGCATGGCATCGGCACCCTTCGCGAGTTTGCCTGCCAATTCAGAGTCGCCGCCAGTTGCTTGGATTTCTTCTGCTCGCCGCTCTAAGGCTTCGGAGAGGCTCTTCATCATCCTGGAAATTTCGGCGATCAGCTCCCTAGCTTCGTTTCCCATGACGTGTCCTTGTCAATAAAAAACCCCATAGCGACGGCGCCATGGGGTAATTCGGTCACCCGCTTGGCGGGTTAGCCTTGATACGCTTGCCCAAGTGCGGCGGATTCACCTTTGTGCGACATGAGACTCCCATCCGCGCTGACGGCCTGCATCTCGATTGCCATGTGTTTGGCCGCGTTGCAGACCACCACGCAGAGCTCACAGCCCTTGCAGCGATTGATGAAAACCTCGGCCACCATTCTGGCGACATTCAGGTCCAGGCAATTGGCTTCCGGACAGTACATGATGCAGAGGCGGCAGCCTTTCTTGGCTACGCACTTGTCTTCGATCACTTGAGCCACGTTATACATGCGTCTGGTGTCCTCGTTCGCCTAAGCAGCCATCGCGGCCACTTGCAATTCCACGTTATTCTTCTCAGCCCATTCCGCTCCAAGCTCATAAGCCACCTTCATGGTCGCAAAATTCTTTTGAAGGAGCATTTCCTTCTTGGCGAATTTCTTCTTAATAGCTTCGTCCAGCGTCGCGGTCCCGCCGGAAGCCACGAATTTCTTCCCGAATCGCTCCTGCAGCGCCAGATCGAGCCCGTTCAAAGAGACACACTTGGTAATCCCGGCGGCCGATCCGATCATGGTCATGTTGGTCGACAACTCCGTGCCGGCGACCTCTAATGCGATTTGTGTCCCCTTGATGTAGAACACCGCCACGTTGAGATCCTTCAACCGCTGAATATCTTCATCCCCCAACAGGGGGACGTCCGAGTTGATGATGACGACCCCGCCTTCCTTGATCCCGGAATAGAACGGCATCGTGTAGCTCTTCCCCATCGTGATGACCTGGGGGTGGTACACTTCGATCACGTCCGGGAAGACGAGCTCGCCGCGGTCGTAAATGCGTTCGATGCCGATCCGGCAATAGCTCTCGGCCGGGGCCATCCGCTTCTCGGCGCCGAAGAACGGGTTGGAAATGGCAAACCGTCCGTCTTTCGATGCGGCCATGGCCATGACGTGAGCGCCTGTCACTGCGCCCTGCCCACCGAGTCCAGACATGCGGATGTTAATCCGTTTCTTAATCATGCTCCATCCTCCCGGCTCAGTGACACCACCTGTTAGCTCTTATGCCTCCTGGGAGGTCAACTGCTTCGCTGCCGCCTTCCTTTCCTTTTCTTTTGCAGCGATCTCGGCCAGCAACTGCTTGGCCGGTTCGCTGATGTACTCCTTGTAAGCGAAGCGTTCGGTCGGCTTCTCCGAATCGCGCATTTCCTGGAGCCCTTCCATGCTGTTCTTGCCGATCTCCAGAATGCAGGGGGTATAGAGTTGCAGGTAGGTCGGCCCGATTTCCCTGGCGACATAGACGGCGTTCTTGATCACTTTCTCGACCAGCGACGGTTTGCTGACCGTGCAATTGACGACATAGTGACAGCCTGACTCACGCGCGATCTCAGGCAGACGAACTTTCTCGAAGGTCTTCCCGACCGGCGCCATCTTGGCCACAAACCCCTTCTGCATCAGGCCGCTCTCCTGACCGCCGGTGTTAGCGTAGAGCTCGTTGTCGAAGCAGATGGTGGTGAACTTCTCCTGACGGAACCAGGCCTGAAGCGTCATGTCTAGGCCAATGTCCACGGTGGCCCCGTCGCCGGCCAGCACCACGACATCCTTGATCCGGCCCGGAAAGCGTACGGTGAGCGCCCGCTTGAGGCCCGAGGCGACCGCGTTTTGATTTCCAAACAGCGAATGGATGTTATGCACGGCAACGTGCGGAAAGACCAAGCTGGTGCAACCGGTGGATCCCACCATGACGGTATCTTCAGGGTTGGGGAGCGAGGCCAAGATGTATCGAAACGCCATGGACTCCGGGCATCCCGCGCAGAGCGAATGTTCTTCGATCAGCTCCTTTGATGTCCCGATGTCTTTCCAGCCCCGGGATTCATTGCCGTATGTCGCCCTTGTGACCAGATCTTGGTACTCTGGCGGCATGATATCGAAGAACTCTGGTGCGATTTTGATCCGCTCTTTGCTCATGAAGGCCTCCTCTCAGGGCTGCCGTCTTTCAAGGTTTCCGTTTGTGAACTATCAGGTGCTCCGTGTTATGAACTCCGTAACTCAGCTGCCGCGTCCGGCCAGCGCCGCGGAGCGGATGCCGAGCGCATGTTTAATTTGCTCCACAATAATTTCCGGCGGCATTGTCATACCACCGCAGACGTGCGGCCCGGCGATGACGCGGTCGCTGTTGGGAATGGATGCTTTGATCTCTCGCGCCATCCAGCCGACGACATTGAATTCCGGAACAATAATGTACTTGGCGTTCTTGGTGGCTTCTCGAATCTCTTCTCCGGGCCAGGGCCGCAACGTCTTGATCTTGACCAGCCCGACGCGGATGCCTTCATCCGCCAGCAAGCGGATAGCCTCCCGCCCTTGCGATACCGCGGTCCCGGACGAGACGATGAGGACGTCGGCATCCGCATTTTCAGTCTCGATCAGGCCATCCATCCAGGCGATCGTATGCTTGCGAGACCGCTCGATCGCTGCCCAGACTTCCTGTTGCCAACTGGCGTGGGTTGCGTAACTAATGTAGTTGCTCTTCATGACGAACGGGTCCCGCATCATCCGAACCGGGGGACATTCCATGTCCATGCACGGAACCGGGGACCGATATGGATCGTAGGGTGGGAGACACATGTCTGCCGGCGTGAGGTTCACCACGTCCTTCGTATGGGTCACAAAGAACCCGTCACAACACAGCGCCAATGGCAGGTGCACATCAGGCTCTTCAGAGACCATGTAGCCCTTCATAATCCAATCGTAGAAGTCCTGCGCGGTCTCGGCGTGCCAGACCAGCATCCCGGTCTGCATGAGGTAGGAGATCTCTATGGTGTCCGGCTGAATCGACAGTGGTGAGTTGATGCCGCGGCAGGTCACGATACACTGGATCGGTAATCTTGCGCCGGCCCACATCGGGAAGTTTTCCATCGCACGCATGGTACCGGGACCGGCTGTCGTGGTGAAAACCCGGGCGCCGCCGAAGGCTGCCCCTGCACACTCCGACATCACGGCAAACTCGCTCTCCCCTCGGAAATAGTCGCCAATATAGCCTTCCGCAAACAATTCGCCGATCAAAGCCGCCGCCTCGCTTTGCGGCGTGATCGGATAGGCGATCATGACGTCCACACTGGCCCGCCGAACCGCTTCTTTAATGACCTCGCTTCCGGTGAAGAAAGAAGGAGTACGAGGAGCCTCATTCATCATCACGCGTGGGTCTGTGTAGACTTGACCTTTTTTATTTTTGGTTCCGATGACTGATGTGGTTTCCATCGCCCAACTCCTTTCAGCAAGCCCTGCACGCAACGTGCGCGGTTAACGCATTAGCCTTTATCAGATACTCAGTTTGAGGCCCCGCTCTTGGATACGACTTGAGACACCTTCACGGTCCCTTTGAGTTTGCGCACCCATTCGGCCAACCGCATGATCTTTTCCGCTGACGCGTCACGAAACGACAACATCGCGTCTTCATGACCGGCCTGCGCGCACATCGCGATGGTGTAACAGGATGTTCCACCCCGAATGATTTTCAGCGAGAGATTGGCTTGATGGCAGTGGACTCCCACAAACATGCAACAGTCAATCTTGTTGTGCCAGATTGTGAGGTTCGGATGATTGGGATTGATTTCTACTTCGGGGTTGATCTTGGGATATTTGGGCCGATAATCCGGCATGGGAATCAACATGGCTTGCTGCTGCGGCGTGACACATTCCTTGATGGTTTCATAGAGATGCCGAATAGCTGTGGCCTTCTTCGCGGCCTTTTCATTCCAGGCCCACAACACCAACGGACCAGGAAAAATCGTGGGAACCTTCGCCATCAAAAATTGCCGGGCAGCTTCCTCCAATGCCTGCTCTTCTGGAACGATCACCCCATGGATGTGGGCTTCCCCCGGATTCGGCAGGCGGATGCCCATTGAGGCTGCCGCTGGGGGCAAGAAGTGTTCTGGACCCGGTAACACGCGGTACTGATTCGTCACTGATCACCCTCGCTCAGCATTGGGACCACCTGGATCGCTCAGTCGATTCAGCAGTCCACTCACTTTAAGCTTTTTCAATCAGTTCTACAAGCTGGCAGAAGGCCCATCCCACTGAAATAATGGGCTATTGAGCCCTGCCCCTCTAGGCCTTTCGGGCCAGCGCTTCGGTGGCCACATTTTTGATGTCTTATGACCACTTATATATGGCCGAGTATAAGGGCTATCTGTTCAAGATGTCAACGGGAACTTAGCCCATCTTAGGGGGGATTTTTACCCTACTAGAGTTGCAGAACACAGCTACTGCGATGCTGTACAAGCCTCTTCCGAGCCCAGGGCACAGGCTCGTTCAAAGTCGTCCTTAGCCAGCCTTCCCTGCATCTGACGTTGGTAGAGTTTTGCGCGGAGTAGAAAGGCCTGGACGTTGGTCGGGTCGACGCGAACGACGGTGCTCAGATCGTCAACGGCTCGCCCAAGTTCGCCTAATTGCACATAAATCTGACTGCGCAGGAGGTAGGCCTCCTTTTGGTGGGCGACCCAGCTCTGAGCGGTTTCCGCGCCCAGCAACTTGTCGAGGGTGGCGAGGGCTTGCCGCCACTGTTTGGCAGCCGTCTGCTTTCTGGCGAGGGTTGTATAGAGGGTGATGAGCCGCTGTCGTGCCACGTCGAATAAGGGGTCGAGCTGGAGCACTCGCTCGTAGTCACCGGTGGCTTCCTGCATTTTCCTGTGCCACGTGTAGGCGTCGCCCCGTCCCAGTAACGCCCAGGCGCTGGCGGGGTCAAGGGTGACAGCCCGGTCAAAGTCCGAGAGCGCCCGTTCCGCATAGCTGTTCTGTTCGGTCCGCCTGTTCTTGTTCGAGAAGGCGAGAGAAGCGATCCGAAGGTATGTTTGGCCTCGAATAATATAGGCGTCCACATAGCGGTCGTCGGCGGCGATGGCTTGGGAGGCCAAGTGGATCTTCTCTGGCAGGTTCCGCGTGTGAATGGCGGACTGGGCCAGCTCACTCGCAAGCCGACGATTCCGAAGCTCCTGTGGCGGCTCGTTCTGGGACGGACTGGAGTCGTGAAGCTGCTTCCGAAGACGATCCAGTTGGGTCTTAAGCTGAGAGTTTTCTGCCTGGAGCTGGCGGTGGTGGATGGCCAATTGCTCATCGGACTTCAGACGCTTGATCGCCGCCTCCAGCTTGTCCATCTCGATCGTCGCTCTGATTTTGACGTAAAACACCAAACGGTCGTTCTCCAGTGAGCGCCGGGATTCCAATACGTCAGTGGCCGTGACGGCTGCCGCGATGGTTCGCACGCCCAGCGAATTTATGCGAAACGTTTTTCCTCCGGAGATCGTTTCGACATCCTGGGAAGACGCTTCAATATAGACACCGGCTTCCTCAACCGCCTTCCGCTTGGCTCTCAGCAGGACATTTTCCTCAGCCCATGCGAGCGTATCCGCATCGCCCATGACGTAACTGGCCTCGGCGACGATCACCTTCAGGTTTTCGGCAAAAGCTGCGGTGCTGACCAGGAGAGTGGTCAGGACCAGCCATGCTGAAAGGGTGCGTCGTGCCATGCGCGCTACTATATCGTGCCGCTCTTCTCTCAAGCAATGGATGCAACGTCTGTGGCGCGGCGACGAAAACGGAAAGGGCGGGCTGTCACTAGCCTGATTAGTGGGTTGTTCAAAAACCAGTATGAAGCTCGCGAACGAGGAGGGTAGGGATGGCCGTCACGATCTGAACGACCCCTCCACGATGGTCAAAAGGCGTTGTTTTCACCCTCCCACCCCAGGCGCGCCAAGACGCGCCCCTTCCCGTAATGTGGCCACAGCAAGCGAGGAGGCGTGAACCCATTGCAGCCCGAAGAGCAATGGGCACCCAAGACTGTTGAGCCTCTGACGGGTACCCGTTGCCAGGCAGTGTGCAACGGCTGAACGAGAACAAAGCTGGGGGTCTTTTTCAACATCCTGCTAGTGGGCCTGACGATGTTTTGGAAAGACCTGCACGAAGGGGTGAACTTCAACTCGCTCGAAGACTCCGTTCACCGTGTAGGGGTCCTGGTTCGCGAAGGCTTCCGCTTCTTCCAGGGATTCAGCCTCGATAACGATCAGGCTGCCGACCTTGTCGGTGAGGGGTCCGGCCAGAATCACGCGCCCCTGCGCATCGAGCGTCTCCATTCTCTCGAGGTGAGCTGGGCGGTGGACCTTGCGCTTTGTCTCCCCTTCCGGTCCGTCGAAGCCAAGGATGACAAATTTCATCGGAGATGTTTCTTTGTGCAGACTAGGCGAGTGATGAAGAGAGGACGATCACTTAGCCTCGAGAGGCTGGCGATCGCGATATCCGCTGGAAACTTCATGCCACCATCGAATTTCGCTCTCCCCAAGTTTCCAGCACAGATAGACGATTCGTCCATCCAGCAGATACGGAAAGTCGCAGAGCCCCAAATCGACATCCTTGACGAGCACGCCCATTTCCTGGACAACCTGGAGGTTCTCACTAATCTGCTCCAGCGCAGTGATATAGGGGGGACCGGCGAAGCTCCCCCCGCCGAACTGAGCTTTTGCGCTGGCTTTCTTGACTTCGTTCTTCGTGCGGATGAGCACCGCTTTCCCAAGTTTGACAGCGTTCAGGTGCTCCTCGAGTTGGGGAATCAGTCGATTGGCCTCGGAGAGGGTGAACACCTTCTCCAAGTTCTGTCCTTCTTCACGCTGCGCCATGAGGCCACCCCAGACTCGTATGATTCTTTAGCACAAATATCGCTGCTGCGCAACGACAGCAACACACGGCTTTCGCGCGCAGTTTAGCAGAGTCCTCCGGAAAGGCTCCTTGGAAGAACCATCCGGTGAAAAAGGTGGGAAATAGCTCTTGACAAGTCAGGCAATGATCGCTAATATTAGGTCCAAGTTCTGATCTTTCCATGTCGTCCATAACTGGTTTCTTCCCCGTCGTAGCTTCCCGGAGCTGATCTCGACCAAGTCAAATTGCTAAGCCGGCAAGCCGTAGCGAGTTGTGAGGCGGTTCCCTATTGCTAGTGTGGGCGAGGGAGTGAGGAGCTCCCACGCGAGTGGAGATCCAGGACGCCGATAACGAGTAGTCCTTCGCGGGCCAACCTCTCCGGACACACACGATCACCTTCGATTATTTGTCCATGTTCGAAATAGACTCGTTCTGTGGCTTGTCGTGACTCCGGGCCGCTAGTGGACTCTGGAGTCGGCGAGTTTTATTATGGTTAAGTCAAGGGAGACGACCATGCACCTTGCAGAGTTAAAACAGAAGACCATTGCTGACCTTAATGAGGTGGCTCGGGAGCTGAAGATCGAAGGAGCAGCCAACCTGCGCAAGCAGGAATTGATCTTCGCGATCCTTCAGGCGCAAACAGAGAAAAACGGGGTCATTTTCGGCGAGGGAGTTCTGGAAACCTTGCCGGACGGCTTCGGCTTCCTTCGCGCGCCGGATTCGAACTATCTACCCGGCCCCGACGACATCTACATTTCTCCTTCACAGATCCGCCGCTTCAACCTCCGAACCGGCGACATCGTGTCGGGCCAGATCCGCCCCCCCAAGGAGAGTGAGCGCTATTTTGCGCTCCTCAAGGTCGAGAAGGTCAATTTTGAAGATCCGGAGGTCGCGCGCGACAAGATCCTGTTTGACAATCTCACGCCGCTCTATCCCGAAGAACGGATCCAACTGGAGTACGATCCTGAAGAGTATTGCACTCGGGTCATGGAATTGATTACGCCGATCGGGAAAGGGCAACGTGGCCTGATTGTGGCAGCGCCGCGGACCGGCAAGACCATGCTGTTGCAGGCGATCGCCCGAGCGGTGCTCAAGAACCATCCTGAGGTCATGCTGATCGTGCTCTTGATCGATGAGCGGCCGGAGGAAGTCACAGACTGGCAGCGACAGGTCAAGGCCGCGGAAGTGATCAGTTCCACGTTCGATGAGCCGCCTCAGCGCCATGCTCAGGTGGCTGAAATGGTACTGGAAAAGGCCAAGCGGCTGGTCGAACACAAACGCGACGTGGTGATTCTTCTGGACAGCCTGACGAGGCTCGCCCGGGCCTATAATACCATTGCGCCGCCCAGCGGGAAGGTGCTCTCCGGCGGGCTGGATTCAAACGCCCTCCAGCGTCCAAAGCGGTTCTTCGGGGCGGCCCGGAACATTGAAAACGGCGGAAGTCTCACGATCATGGCCACCGCCATCGTGGATACCGGCAGTCGCATGGATGACGTCATCTTCGAAGAATTCAAAGGCACCGGCAATATGGAGGTCCATCTGGAGCGCCGGTTGGCCGATAAGCGGATTTTCCCGGCGATCGATATCAGCCAGTCCGGAACTCGCAAGGAGGAGCTGCTGGTCGATCGGGACCGGCTGAACAAGATGTGGATTCTTAGAAAGGTATTGAGCCCGCTTGGCACGATGGAAGCGATGGAATTTCTCATGGACAAGATTGGGGGCACGAAAACGAATCAGGAATTCCTGCAATCCATGAACCGGTAACCGACAGCCAATAGCTCACAGCTTGGTGCCAATAATCTCCGGCGGTCGGGCTGCTTGCTATTAGCTATTCACTCTTTGCAGAGGAGCTCGAAATGAAGAAAGGCATTCATCCGGCTTATAGGGAAGCGACCGTCAGTTGCGCCTGCGGCGCGAAGTTTAAGACTCGGTCTACGGTCGGCGACCTCAAGGTCGATATCTGCTCCAGTTGTCATCCTTTCTTTACGGGGACGCAGAAGATCGTGGATACCGAAGGACGCGTGGAACGGTTCAAGAAGAAGTACGCGAAAAAGACCAAGTGAACTTAAGCGGGACAAGGGGAGGAGTCAGCTACGCTGACAGACGGAGCGGTTGGATTGGGAGACATGGGTAAGCCATGGCTGGTATGCAGATGGCGGAAACGAAAGAAACGGCCCTGCTCTCGAAGTGGGAGGCGACGGCGGCTCGCTATGAAGAGCTAAACAAGCAGCTCCTCGACCAGTCTGTTCTCAGCCAGCCCGCGGTGATCCACAAGCTCAATAAGGAGCGGACTGAGATCGAGGAACTGGCCCACCTGTTCTCCACCTACCAAGACCTCTCGAAACAGCTCCTCGAGACTGAGCAGATACTCAAGGACCCCGCAGTCGAGGCCGGCATGCAGAAGCTGGCGACGGAGGAGGTCCGTAGACTCCAGGATCGGCTGAAGGAGATCGAGGCTCGCGCGGCGGAGCTGCTGGTCCCCAAAGACCCGCGCGACGAAAAAAATACCTTCATGGAGATCCGAGCCGGGACAGGCGGCGACGAGGCGGCCCTCTTCGCCGGGGATCTCCTTCGCATGTACGTGAAGTACGCGGAGAAAAAGCGGCTGCGCGTGGAGATCGTGGAGGCCAGCGAAACGGGAATCGGCGGCTACAAGGAAGTGGTCATACTGGTCGAGGGAAAAGGGGCCTACGGGCATTTGAAGCACGAGAGCGGCGTGCACCGGGTGCAGAGAGTTCCGGCCACCGAGGCCAGCGGGCGCATTCATACCTCGACCGTCACGGTCGCGGTGATGCCTGAAGTGGACGAGATTGATGTCCAGATTGATCCAAAGGATCTCAGGATCGACACCTTCTGTTCTTCGGGGGCCGGTGGCCAGAGCGTCAATACGACCTACTCGGCAGTTCGGATTACCCACATTCCCACCGGCGTCGTGGTGACCTGTCAGGATGAGCGGTCTCAGCTCAAGAACCGAACCAAGGCGATGAGAACGCTCCGCACGCGGATCATGGAAGCGGAGCGGGCCAGGCAAGAGGCAGAGATCGCCCAGGACCGGCGCTCGCAGGTCGGAACCGGAGACCGAAGCGAAAAGATCCGGACCTACAACTTTCCCCAGAACCGCGTCACCGATCATCGGATCGGCCTGACGCTCCATCGGCTGGAACAGGTGCTCGCCGGGGATCTCGAGGAGCTCGTGCAAGGCCTGCGGGCGGCCCGTGAACAGTCCCTTGCTCCGGAACCCCGATGAAGCTCGCGGCGCCGGCACCCAAGGCCACGACACGCTCCGCGCTGTTGCGCGCGGGGGGCTCGCTCCTGTCAGGCGCTGGAATCCCGAATGCGGAGAACGAAGCGATCTGGATCCTTGAGTTTGCCTTGGGGACCAGCCGTCTCGCGCTTCGGTTAGAAGCAAATCGGACCGTCGCTGCAAGCGAACAGGACCGCGTCATGAAGCTGTTTGCACGACGGGCTGCCCGAGAGCCGCTCCAGTATCTTCTTGGCTCGCAGGAGTTCTGCGGCCTGGACTTCCTCGTGGACCGCTCCGTCCTGATTCCCCGGCCTGAAACCGAACTGCTCGTGGAGCAGGTAATCCAGCACAATCTCCGCACAAGGCCGCTGATCATAGCCGACATCGGTACGGGGTCTGGGTGCATCGCCGTCGCGTTGGCCCGCGCCCTGCCGACAGCGGTGTTCTATGCGACGGACCGATCGCTGGCTGCCCTGCGCATCGCGGAACATAATGCGACGCGCCACGGGGTCAAGGATCGGGTGCGGTTTCTTGTTGGTGATCTGCTCGAGCCCCTTCGGGCTCATAGGCTCGAAGGCAAGGTTGCGGCGGTCGTGTCAAATCCGCCCTACATCGCGGATCGCGAACTCCTCGAGCTTCAACCAGAGGTCCGAATGTTTGAGCCGCGAGTCGCCCTTGCAGGCGGAGGTGATGGTCTGGAGTTTCACCGCCGGCTTCTCAGCGACGCGGGGGAATTTCTGGCGCCGGGGGGGCTGCTGGTCTTTGAGGTAGGTCAGGGTCAGGCCGGACCACTCTCTGAGATTGCCGTGGCACAGGGTGGTTATGCTCAAGCTGGTCTGGTGCGAGATGCCGCTGGACTTGATCGGGTGGTCTGTTTCGAACGAAAAAACAGTGCAAAGTTCTGAGTTCTGAGTGTTGAGTTGGCCGGAAACTCACAACTCATGACTCATAACTGAAAACTGAAGAATATGGATCGTATCATCATCACGGGCGGCAACCCTCTACGGGGAGACGTCATGGTCAGTGGAGCCAAGAACGCGGCTCTGCCGATCCTCGCCTCCACCATCTTGGGAGGGGGCGACTGTGTCCTGTCTAATGTGCCCAGGGTGAGGGACGTGGTCACCATGGGCAAGCTGCTGGGCATGTTGGGGGCGACTGTGAAGACCGAAGGGGACCGGATTGCAGTTGGTGCGGGGCTCCTCCGGTCCACCGAAGCTCCCTACGAACTGGTCAAGACCATGAGAGCGTCGGTTCTCGTATTGGGGCCCTTGGTGGCTCGGTGGGGCGAGGCCGCTGTGTCGCTGCCGGGCGGGTGTGCCATTGGAACCAGGCCGGTGAATTTGCACCTGGTAGGTCTGGCAAAACTCGGCGCGGAGGTCAGTATCGAGCACGGGTACATCAGGGCCAGGGCAAAACGCCTGCATGGGGCACGGATTTATCTGGACCAGCCGACCGTCACCGGGACGGAAAATTTGATGATGGCGGCCTGTCTGGCTGAGGGGACCACCGTGATCGAAAATGCGGCCAGAGAGCCGGAGATCGCGGATCTGGCTTCATTCTTGAACAAGCGGGGCGCCAGGGTAGCGGGCGCCGGATCGGATGTCATTACAGTGGAAGGCGTTTCGGCGCTGCACGGGGCTGATCACGAGGTGATTCCGGACCGGATAGAAGCCGGCACCTACCTGGTTGCCGGCGCCATCACCGGTGGCAATGTCTGTATCGAGGGGTGTCTGCCCGGTCATTTGGAAGCGGTTATCATGAAGCTACGCGAAAGCGGGGCTGAAGTGACCGAGGGCAAGGAACATGTCCGTCTCAAGGCGGCGCGACGGCCCCGAGGGGTGGATATCAAGACCTTGGCATACCCGGGTTTTGCGACCGACATGCAGGCCCAGGTGATGGCTCTGATGTCTGTGGCGGAGGGCACCAGCGTCATCACGGAAACGGTGTTTGAGAGTCGGTTCATCCATGTGCCGGAGCTACGTCGCATGGGGGCCGAGATCAAAGTGGAAGGGAGTCACGCGATCGTGAATGGCGTTGGGAAGCTCACTGGGGCCCCGGTCATGGCGTCGGACCTTCGGGCCAGCGCGGGCTTGATTCTAGCCGGGCTTGCGGCGGAAGGGGACACTCAAGTCTCCCGGGTGTATCATCTGGACCGCGGCTATGAGCGGATCGAAGAGAAGTTGCAGGGTTTGGGGGCGGTGATCCGGCGCGTGAAAGAGGCCGCCGGCGTCGCTGGAACCGGTTGAGCGACATGATCACTATTGCGTTGTCCAAGGGTAAGTTGCTGGAACCCACCCTCGAGTTGTTCAAACGGGCTGGGTACAAGAGCGAAGGGATATCCGCTGAGAGCCCACGCCTGGTCTTTACCTGTCCCTCAACCAACACGACGTTGCTCATCGTGAGGCCCAGTGACGTGCCGACCTACGTGGAGTACGGAGCGGCCGATGCGGGGGTGGTGGGCAAAGATGTCCTCTTGGAGCAGGACTGGGATGTCTATGAGCCGCTGGATCTCCAGTTGGGGGCCTGTAGGATTGCAGTGGCGGCACTCAAGGGGCAGGAGTTGCGGGACCGCCTGTCATCGAAACTTCGGGTGGCAACCAAGTATCCGAACATCACGGAACGCTATTTCAACCAGAAGGGCATACCGGTCGAGATCATCAAACTGTATGGATCCATCGAGCTTGCGCCGGTCGTCGGGCTGGCTGACCGCATCGTGGATCTGGTGTCCAGCGGCAGGACGCTCAAGGCCCACAATCTTGTTGAAGTAGACGTCATCGCGACATCCACCGCACGGCTCATCGTCAATCGGGCCAGCCTGAAGATGAAACATCAAAGCCTGATAGAGCTCATCGCCAGGTTGCGGGACAGCCGATTGCAAAACCGTGGGAGAAACGGTAAGGAAGAGGCTGGCACGGCGCGGCGGGTGTCAGCCAAGCGGCCGGTGAGAGGGTAAGGCGTCGAGGAACCAGTGATGAAGGTGATTGCCAGCACGGATCGGGCGTTCAAGGGAGCGCTCAAACGCATCACGTCTCGATCAAACCGCCAAGGCGGCTCGGTCGAGATCGTCGCGAGGACCATCCTCAAGGCAGTCGAGCGCGGGGGAGATCGTGCGGTCATCCGATATACCAAGAAGTTTGACAGGGTCACGCTCAAGCCGACCCAGTTCCGCATCAGTCCGGAACAGGTGAAGGAGGCATACTACCAGATCCGCAAAGACGAAGGGGACGCGCTTCGCTTTGCCGCCCAGCGGATCATGTCGTTTCACGAACGGCAACGGACCAAGACGTGGATGTACCAGGACGGCGGCGCCACGCTGGGGCAGGTGGTGATGCCGCTCGACTCGGTCGGCCTCTATGTGCCGGGGGGGAAGGCCGTGTATCCCTCCTCGGTCCTCATGAGCGCGATTCCTGCCAAGGTGGCGGGGGTGAAACGAGTCGTCATGTGCACGCCCATGCCGAAGGGCGGGGTCAATCCGTACCTGCTCGTGGCCGCCGACATCGCCGGGGTGGACGAAGTCTATCGAATCGGCGGTGTGCAGGCGATAGGTGCGATGGCCTATGGAACCAAGACCATCACGCGGGTGGATAAGATCATCGGTCCCGGGAATGTGTATGTGGCGACCGCCAAACGCCTGCTCTACGGCACGGTGGGCCTCGATATGATTGCGGGTCCCAGCGAGTTACTGGTGATCGCGGATGAGGCAGCGAACGCGGTGCACATCGCCGCGGACTTGCTGTGCGAGGCGGAGCACGATGAGGAGGCGCAGGTCTGCTTCGTCACCACCTCGGACCGTCTGGCGAAAGAGGTGGCGCGTCAGGTGCAGGAACAACTCAAGGGACTCTCGCGCCAGAAAATTCTCGCCAAGTCGATTGCCCGCCACGCGGTCACGTTCGTGGTCGGCAGCATGGAGGAAGCGATTGACTTGGCCAACCAGATCGCCCCGGAGCATCTCGAGCTTTCAGTGGACCGACCGTTCGACTACCTGGAAAAATTCCGGCACGCCGGCGCTCTGTTCCTGGGGCGATACACTCCCCCGGCTGTGGCGGACTACGTGGCTGGTCCGAATCACGTCTTGCCCACAGGGGGCACCGCGCGGTTTTTCTCGTCCCTCTCGATCCAGGACTATGTCAGGAGCCGCAACATCATTGCCTATAGCAAAGAGGAGCTGTCGAAGGTCAAGGACCATGTGGTGCGCATCGCGCTGATGGAAGGGCTTGACGCGCATGCGAAATCAGTCGAGAGTCGGTATGCATGAGTAAGGCACAGACAAACCGGCGCGCCACGATCGAACGGACCACAAGCGAAACTCAGGTCAAAGTTGAGCTGGTGCTGGACGGAACGGGACGCGGCCAGATTCAGACCACGATCCCGTTCTTGGATCACATGCTGACGCTGCTGGCCAAGCACGGCTTCTTTGATCTGACGGTTCAAGCCAAGGGCGATACGGACATCGATGATCATCACACGATCGAGGATGTTGGGATCGTGCTCGGCGATGCCCTCAAGCAGGCGCTCGGAAGCAAAGAGGGAATCCGCCGATTCGGATGGGCATCGATTCCGCTTGACGAAACCCTGGCGCAGGTCACGGTGGATCTCAGCGGTCGGCCATATCTGGTCTATCACATCGCACTGCCTCAGCGTCGGATCAAGACCTTCGACCTCGGTCTCTTTGAGGACTTCTTCCAGGCCTTTACGACCCACGCCGCGCTGAACCTCCATGTAAACCTCTTGTACGGCCGCAATCCGCACCATATTATGGAGGCCGTGTTCAAGGCGTTGGCGAAAGCGCTGGATCAGGCCACAGGCCTCGATGGGCGCGTGTCGGGGGTACCCTCCACCAAGGGCAGGCTATAGGCGATAGGCTATGGGCGAAACAAATGGAGCGAAGTGATCCTCTCTTCACCTATAGCCTCTTGCCTCTAGCCTCGTGCCTGCGCGAGCCATGATCGCGATCATCGATTACGGTATGGGCAACCTCAGGAGTGTCCAAAAGGCCTTCGAGGTCGTCGGGCACGAGACCGTGGTCACACGAGCGCCTCAAGTGATTAGCGATGCCAGTCACGTCGTGCTGCCGGGCGTGGGCGCCTTTGCTGACTGTATGGCGAATCTGGATCGGTATGGACTAGTTGAACCGATCCACCGCTCGATCGCGTCCGGCAAACCATTCCTGGGTATCTGCCTCGGGCTTCAGCTGCTGTTCACCGAGAGCGAGGAGTTTGGCATCCACAAGGGGCTCGACATCGTGCCTGGGAAAGTGAGGAGATTTCAGACCGGAGACGGGTCGTCGGGGGCAAATGGATCGGTCACCCGTCTAAAGGTTCCCCATATGGGGTGGAACGCACTGACTATTCAACGCGAAGCACCGCCATTGCGCGGGGTCGAGGCGGGCGCCCACGTGTATTTCGTACATTCGTATTGCGTCGAGCCGCTCGATCCTTCAGTCATCTGCACCGTATCGGACTATGGGGCTCCGTTCGTGTCGAGCATTTGGCGGGGCAATATCTTCGCCTGCCAGTTTCATCCGGAGAAGAGCCAATCGGTTGGCCTCCGCATCGTCCGGAATTTCGGGGAGTGGAGATCATAGCCGTGAGGCGTGAAACGTGAAGGGAAGTGAGGCGTGAGGTGTGAGGCGTTAGGCGACAGGCAGGATAGCCATCTTCCTGGTCGCTCCCGTTGTGACCCCTTACGCCTCACGCCTTACACCCTCACACTGGCTCTCCTCGTGCCGGTCTTGGGGGGGTGCGCCCCCTCCAAAGTCCAGGTCCACACCTTCCCATCGGCCGAAAAGTATCGCGTCAAGACAGTCGTCGTCATGCCGTTTGAGGCGCTGTCCACCCCGCAACTCGCCGACCCTGGGACTCCTGAGTTTCCTGTTCCTGGTGGAGCCAAGCGGTCGGATATCTCGGTAAGCGTTCCTCCTTCTCCTGACAGGCGGGACCGACCGACTCTTATCGTTCCGGCACATGCGGCCGAAAAGGTCACGCAGATCGTGTATGGAAAATTGCGAAACTGGGAAGGCATCCGAGCGCTCTCACCGGACGAGGCGGACCAAGCGATCAAGGAACTCGGGCCAGCGACGAAAGGGTTGGCGCCGCAACAGGTGGCTCGTCAGGTGGCGGAACGGCTGTCGGCCGATGCCGTCTTGCTGGGGAAAGTGCTGGTGTATCAGGAGCGGGTCGGTAGCAAATTAGGCGCTGATCCTGCGGCGGTGGGGTTTGAGGTCAAGCTGGTAGCAGCTGATGGCGAAACCTTGTGGGTCGGCAATTACTATGAGAAGCAACGGCCGATGAACGAAGATTTTGTCGGATTCGTGCAGCGGGGATTCGGGTTTGTCACGGCGGAAGAGCTGGCTGAGTACGGGGCTGAGCAGGTGATCCGGAAATTCCCGTTCGGGGGGCCTTCGCCCAGTCATGCTTAGTAGCCGATGGTAAGGCTGAGTAATGATTGCTGAACGCTGAGTGCTGAATACGATAGTACCGAGTTTTTAGTTTTGAGTTGGAACTCAGAACTTAGCACTCACAACTCAGCACTCATCTGTGCGTTCATCACTATGCTGGCTCGCTCATGGTTGTGATTCCAGCCATTGATCTGAAGGATGGACGGTGCGTGCGTCTCCGGCAAGGAGACATGAGCGAGGAGACGGTCTATTCCGAGGATCCTCCAGCAACGGCCTTGCGATGGGAAGGACTTGGAGCCCGGCTGCTCCACGTTGTGGACTTGAACGGCGCGGTTGACGGGCAACCCAGGAACTTGACCCAGATTGAGGCCATCCTGAAAGCCGTTTCGATTCCCATTCAGGTTGGCGGCGGCATTCGCACGCTCGAGGCGGTCCGGATGTATTTCTCGCGCGGTGTGAAACGGGTTGTGATGGGCACTGCTGTGCTGCAGGATCGTGTGGTGCTCGAGCAGGCCTGCAAGGAATTTCCCGGACGCATTTTGGTCGGCATTGACGCAAAGAACGGGCTGGTTGCGGTGAAAGGTTGGAAATCTCTCTCCAACACAACCGTCCGTGAGTTGGTCGGGACGCTTAAAGGCCTGCCGCTGGCCGGGGTCATCTACACCGATATTGCGAGGGATGGGATGCTGGAAGGGCCCAATCTTTCGTCACTAAAGGACATCGTGGACGCCTCGCCTGTCCCGGTGATTGCGTCCGGCGGCGTCACCAGGATCGAGGATATCCGTGCCATCAAAGCGCTCGGCGCGCGCATCGAGGGAGCCATCGTAGGCAAAGCCCTCTATGACGGCAAGCTCGACCTTCACGCCGCCATGGAGGCGGCTAAAGGTCAAGGTTCAGGCTGAGGTTAAGGGAAGACTCAACCTGAACCTGAACCTTCTTCTGTCATGTTGACCAAACGCATCATTCCCTGTCTGGACGTCAAGGATGGCCGTGTCGTCAAGGGCGTGTCCTTCGTGAACCTGCGCGACGCCGGCGATCCGGTCGAGATCGCCAAGGTCTATGATCAGGATGGCGCCGACGAACTCTGCTTTCTGGACATCACGGCGTCCTACGAAAACCGCAAGACTCTCTTGGACGTCGTCGCCAGGACGGCGGACCAGGTCTTCATGCCGCTGACAGTGGGCGGCGGCGTCAGGACGCTCGACGACATCCGGGCACTGCTGAAAGCAGGGTCGGATAAAGTCAGCATCAACACGGCGGCGGTCGAGCAGTCGGAATTCGTCAAGGCAGCGGCGGAACGGTTCGGCACGCAATGTATTGTGGTGGCCATCGACGCGAAGCGTCGTGTCAGGGATGAGAAGCGGAGGGCTGCTCCTGCGCTAGGCTGGGAAGTGTTCACCCACGGAGGACGGAAGCCCACCGGCATTGATGCCGTCGAGTGGGCGCGCAAGATGGCGGTCTATGGGGCGGGAGAAATTTTGCTGACCAGCATGGACCAGGATGGCACCTTGAACGGCTATGATCTGGAATTGACGGCGGCGGTGGCTGATGCGGTGTCTATTCCTGTGATTGCATCAGGCGGCGTCGGGACGCTCGAGCACCTGTATGAGGGATTCGTGAAAGGCAAGGCCGACGCGGTGCTGGCCGCCTCCATCTTCCACTATCGAACCTACACGATTCCCC
>VBOJ01000207.1 GCA_005877775.1 Nitrospirota bacterium
GTCCGTTGATCCGCGGCGCTTTCTGGTGCGGCAGCTTCAGGAGATCCTCCAGGAGCCCCAGTTCGTGCATGACTTCGAGCGTGGAGGGGTGGATCGTGTCCCCGCGGAAGTCCCGCAGAAAGTCCGCGTGCTTCTCCAGGACGAGCACCTCGACGCCGGCGCGCGCCAGCAGCAGCCCCAGCATCATTCCGGCCGGACCGCCGCCCGCGACGCAGCAGCGCACTGACATCTTTTCAGCAGCCATCTCTATCCCCTACTCAGCTCCGACCGAGGTGAGCTTGCGCCGTGCACCTCGCCGAGCTCCGCGATGTGTAATGGCGAGACTCGACCGGAATCCTCGCTAGGGCCAATGGCTCCTGGGAAAACCGGTTATTTGAAACTGCGCAAGTATTGGATGATGGCCCAGATCTCTTCGTCAGTCAGCTGCCCGTCGAATCCGATCATGCCCGTACCTGATAAACCGTTCTTGATCGCCCAAAAGACTTCCCCCTCCGTACGATGGCGCCAGAAGTCCTGATTGTGAAAGTTACGAGGAGATGGGTCCAATCCCGCTGCCACTGGCCCATCACCCTCACCGCTTTTGCCATGGCAGTTGAAGCATGTACCTTTGCCGTTGTAGAGCGCTTTGCCTTTCTCGACGAGCTCGGGTGAGTCTGCCAACGGACTGGTTAGGGCCTGAGCCGCCACAAGTTTGTTAGCTGGGACACGTGGTTGCATGATCTGACGTTCAGCTGCGAGCGAGAGAGAGACCTGGAGGAACGCGAAGACCAACAGGAGCAGTACTACTTGATTGTTCAGCATGTCCAGATCTCCTTCCAGTAAGTCAATACGCATGTCTGACACTGTTCATCATACGGTTGTCCATTCTGCTGTGGACCGGGAAGTCTAGCGGGCCAGTCTGGTGTCGTCAAACAGTTGGGAGGGAATCGTGTCGAAGGCTCGACCATAAGGTTAGGATACGCGTCGCCGAGTCGATGAAACGGACCCGGCACTATATCTCTGCACTGGATTGTTCGCTCAGCCACGCTTCGAACGCTTCACGGAGAATTCGTTTATGGTGCGGTTGATATCCGGGGATGCTGGAGTAATCTTCCAACTCCAGCATCTTCTGGATCATGCTCACGGTATACGACGCACCTTGAGCCTTATGATCCTTGTGCCACACGGCAAGACGACTCTCCGACTCGCCTGTCTTGCCCTCATCGAAGACATGCCAATCACAGTCTCGTGAATATCGAAGGTAGGCCATGGCGGCTATTCAAAGGCTTGAAAACACCGCGCGCGCCGTCGAGCTTCGGGGTGAGGGCAAAGCCTTTGATAAGAAAAGACTCCAGACTTTTTCCCTTTCCAGGAGGTCTAATGCCCGGCGCTGAGCAGTCGGCTACGGCGTTTTATTTGATGGCAACCAGTCCAAGTTATACTGCTTCAACCGTGACGTCCGTTGTAACCGAGTTCGCAATAAAACATTCGGTATGGGCCCGCTCATGGAGAGATTGAATCTGCTCCTGAGTCGGGGTATTCGGCCCACCGAATGCAACCCTGGGGCGCAAAATAACACGCGTGATCGCCAGCTTTCCGTTCGCGTTCTTTTCTAAAAATCCAACGGCATTATCATCGTAGCGATCAACGACAAACTGTTTCTTGGCTGCAATCGCCAAGAAGGTGAGCATATGACAGCTCGACAGGGCCGCGACGAGCGCGTCTTCAGGATTCACGTGAGCGGGATTCCCACGGTACGCTGGTGCGGCTGATGCAGGCACCCGCACGCCACCTTCAAATACCCAAACATGGTCTCGATTACAAGATTCGTAGGAGAAGCGATCCGATTCTCTCTTCCATTCCAGAGTGACCTTGTGCTCAGACATTGGCAACCCTCCTTAGACATGTGGGAAGTGCGGAGCCCAGGTCACTCGCCACCAAAAGTCATCCGAATCGGCGCTGCCTCCGATGCCGCACGCCCCGCCTCGCTTCGGAAGCAAGTGAGCCGGCTGTGCGTAGCTCCATCCTCAGGCCTGCCCCTAGCCTTTCCTTTCCACCCCGTTCACATTAGCGTCAACTCCATAAAAATGGTCCCATCGATAGGGTTATAGCAATAGGGATCGATTTCCTTAAAACCCAACGACGCATACAGGGCCCTCGCCCGGTCCATAGACGGCAGCGTATCTAAGCGCATGCGGGAGTAACCGATCTGGCGGGCTCGCTCGATCACAGACTCAGTCAAGGCTGTTCCAATCCTCAACCTCCGGAATTGCGGTCTGACGTACAAACGTTTCATCTCACAGAGACCGGCGCTGAGTTTTCTCAGAGCCACGCATCCAGCCACTTGCCCATGCCAGAAAGCGAGGAGGAGACGTCCTTCGAGTGGAGCGTAGCCACCAGGAAGGTTGGCTAATTCTTCATCGAAGTCCTGAAACTCCAAACTGATTCCCAAAGAGGCGGCGTATTCCTCGAATAGTTTCCGAACATTCTCAAGATCTATGCCCGCGTGGGCTTCAACAACCTGGAGCATGACACGTTTCTCTCAGAATCTTAAGGCAACACAGCGAGCCGCGCGCCCCGCTCCGCAACGCAGGTGCTGCCGAGAGCCGACCCTCAAAGCTGCCGCTGAACCGGTCCGTTCGTCCCGCACGAAGACGGTTTCCCGAACACCAGCCCATAGATGAAGGAGGGGATACAGAACCCCGTGCTCACCTGTACCAACGCAGCCACGACCAGCGTCCAGCCGATGACCTGTCCGACCAGTGGCAGACCCACCTGAAAACTCCACGCCGCGCCCACGAGCATGACCGTCGCCATCAAGCACGCAAACCGGCGAGGCAGCGGATAGCGGGGCAAGGGTGGACCGTGAACCAGATACCGGAACCCGTAGGAGTACAGCAGATCAAATGGATGGCCTGGGAGAATGCCACCGAGCGCGGCGAACGGAACGAGCCACCACAACACGGTCGCCGACTGCAGGGCCGTGCCGACGGCGGCCCACACCATGCAGATCGCGGGCGACAAGCGAAGCCAATAGTTGATTCGACAGACCGTCTCTTCATCCAGCCCAAGAAACCCCTGGGCCTCAATGCGCTCCTGCACCGTCATGGGGAACTCACTCACGGTCGCCCCTCACTCGTAACATCCCCAGGGAGATGGTCCGTCGCGCGCGCGTCGCCGAGCTCCACTTCCAACGGAACTCACTACGCATGCCTGCATCTCTGTTGGATCAATGGTATAGTGTTATACCGTTCAGGTCGCATCTTATACCGGTACCGCGCTCTCGCCTCGGTTGCGCGTCTCTCCCAGGAGGATGACATGTTCGGTCCGATTACACTCCCATTCGGGGCCAAAATGCTGTTCAACACCGTCAAGCTCAAGCCCGGCGTCACCTTCGATGACGTCGAGTTGGCCTTCGGGGAATTATGCAGCGTCGTCAAGGAAACCTACGGCGGCGACAAAGGGGGATTCATCGCCGGGCAGGTGTTCAAGTTCTCCGGCTTCGTCTCCGACGAGGGATCCCTCAGTGAACTCAGGACCGCCGACGACCATTATGCGATCGTGACCTATTGGCGCTCCTTTGAGGATCACGAAAAATCCCATGCCGACGAAGTCTTCAACAACAAGTTCGCCGCATTGGCCACTATGTGCTCCGACACCAACGAACTAGGGTACGACATGCTGTGGCAGGGTGCGCCGGGGTCCTGATAACCGCAGCAAGCATGCCGCCACGCCGTGCGCCCCGCTCCGCTCCGCGAGAAAAGGCTCCCTACATCTTTTTTCCTTTAGGCCGCCCACGCTTTCGCTGCCCATCCTGCCAGGGCACCGAATATGAGGCCGGTACCGATGATCCCAACGTAGGATTTGGCGATGAACGCATCCGGGAGGCTGATCAGCAATCCGACGAGAGCCCCACCGAGGGCGGGATGCATAGGAAGAGAGATGTTGGCGCCCAGAACGCCGATAGCGAAACGACTGGAGAACGCTTGGAGCAGCATGGCCGTCGTTCTATCTGGATGATTCAGCACCATCAACACATCGATGACACCGAACGCAATACCCAACAGGATTCCGAGGACGAGGCGATTCATCTCCGCACTTCTACACCGCGGTCATGCTATCTGGCAACTCGTAATTGACCAGGGGCAATGGC
>VBOJ01000022.1 GCA_005877775.1 Nitrospirota bacterium
ACCGGAGGTCCATGTCCATGGACTCCCGCTGAACAAAGATCAGCAGATCGGACCGGTGCCAACGTTCACCCCCTGGCCCGCCATTCCCAGCTCGCTTGAGGGGCAAGCACTGGATGATTGGATGAAAGCGCGGATGTTGGTCTCAAAGGAAGCCAGTGTTACAGTGGTGGTACTGGAGCCGGCCAAGCATCGCGAGCTGACGAATGCGGGCCTGGCGGCGCTGAATCAGTGGAAGTTCGATCCCCAGATGCGAGGGGACGAACCGGTAGATGGAGAACTGACTGTGCGAATTCACTTCCGGACACAGTAAAAATTGGGCGATGGACGATAGGCAATTGACGAATTCTTGCTCGTTGGAGGGGCAATCATGATCGCACGACCGACGCTCGCAACACTGTTGAGGGGTCTGTGAAGGTCCGTACTGGAAAAGGCGCGCTTCGCGCACCTTTTACGGTGCAAGACGTGATTGGCCTGTGGGATGGGTTAGCGAGCATGGCCCATTGAACAATGAACCTGTTTCGGACGAGCTAAGAGCAACCCATAACCTATAGCCATTGAAAATCATGAACTGGGATGTCGCCTTGTTTTACGCGATCAATGGCTTGGCAGGTCGGTCTCCGCTGGCTGATGGGGCGATGCTGGCGTTGGGTCACGTGAGCAGCCTGCTGGTGCCGGGGGCGCTGGTCTTTTGCTATTGGCTCTGGCTGAATTGGCGCGAAGCGTTGATCGGGACGACGGTCCTGACCGTCCTGATTATTGTGGGCGACCAACTGGGCGCTCAGATCAAACAGGTCGTGGGTCGTGTCAGGCCGTGCCACTTGCTGGAAGGAGTCCACCAAGTGGCCGGCTGCGGCGGTACCTTCAGCTTTCCCTCCAACCACGCGCTCAACACTGCTGCCGCGGCGGCCTTTGCGCAAGTGCTGTATCCGGTGACCGGATGGGTGACGTGGCCCTTGGTTGTCCTCGTCGGCTTTTCCCGGGTCTATGTGGGCGCGCATTACGTGAGCGATGTCCTGGGTGCGTGGGTCATCGGTGGGCTGCTCGGCGCAGGAGTCGCGCTGCTACTGAAGCATTGGCGGAGGTTCCGACCGGCAGGGGTCACTCCGGGACACTGAGGATCGGCCTGCTGGTCGGACTAAGATGCCTCAATGTTGAATATGTTTGGCTGCTCCCGAGCTATGGGACGCAGTGAGTTGGCTTAAGTCGCAATATGTGACGTCGGGATGGCAACAATGCGTTTCCATCTGAATGGTCAAATGCTTGATGCTGAACTCGGAGGCGACCCGCGCGCGGATCGTTCGCAGCAGCTCGTTCGTAAGCTGTGAATCATCTCCATCCACGGTCACATGACAGGTCAACATCACCAGCCTGGGTTCGACGGCCCAGATGTGCAGGTCGTGCACGTTCTTCACGCCCGGAATCTTCTCGATCGCCTCGACCACATGCGCCGTTTTGATGCTTGGCGGCGCGGACTCCAGTAACACTTCCAACGACTCCCTGAAAATCGGCCAGGCCCCCTTCACGATCACGCCGACGATGACAAGGCTCACGAGGGGGTCCAGGACAGACCAGCCTGTCAGCAGGATTGCCGCGCCGCTGGCGACCACGCCCAGTGACACCCAAGCGTCTCCCAGCATGTGCCAAAAGGCGCTCCGGATATTGAGGTCGTCACGAGCCCCTTGCTGAAGCAGGAGGGCAATACCGAGGTTGCCTGCAAAGCTCAACAAGGCGATGATGATCACCCACACGCCGGCGACCGGCACCGGAGTCAGGATCCGCTTTGCGGCCAGCACGCCGATGGCCGTGGCGGTAATCAGCAGCACAACGGTATTCGTAAACGCCGCGACAATGCCGGCCCGGTGATAGCCGAACGTCCTGGCCTCGGTGGCGGGTCTGGCGGAAAGGATATGGGCGTACAGAGCCAGGAACAAGGAACCCTGATCAATCAGGTTGTGGCCTGCATCGCTCATCAGCCCGATACTGTTGATCAGCAGGCCGCCCACGAATTCGGCCAGAATGATGACGGCGTTCAGCGCCAGCGCAACGTGCAGACGGTATTTGAGCTGGGCATAACTGGATAGCGAGGCTTGCATAATGCCTAGTTTCGCACGGTTTCACGTGCAGAGCAAGGTAGAGAACTGTCTCGAAAGTCACGGTGTGGCTGGTACAAACTCCAGAAAATACTGTCGCGGCAGGAAAGTGTGCTCACGAAGCAGCTTGTAACCGGCTTCGGTCATCTCCGTCACCACCGTGTCATGCGGGACGAGATGATGCTTGGGGAAGCCAAGGGGCCCGGATCGGTCGTCATGGTAAAAGTCGATGATGGCAATACGACCGCCTGGTTTCAGGGCTGATTTGACGTTTGAAAAATAGGTAGCTCGGTTCTCCAAGTGATGGTAGGTGTTGCAGACGAAGATCAGGTCCACGGAGTCTGTCGGCAGCTTCGGGCTGTCAGGCCGAGCCAGAATGAACTCAGCAGTAAAGGGGACGTGCAGGTGTACGAGGCTCTCTTTGGCATAGGTGAGCATCTCCTGTTCGACGTCAATGGCGTACACCATCCCACTGTCCGTGACGGCTTCCACAAATCGTCTGGTGAAATAGCCGGAGCCGGAACCCAGATCTGCCACCGCCATCCCAGGTTTCAACCCGAGCGCCTCCACCACCTGTGAAGGTTTCTGATACTGATCCCGTTCAGGATGATCGAGCTGCTCGAGATACTCCTTGATGTCCGCCGGGCGACGCTGGTCTTGCCCATGCTGGGCGAGCGTGACTGTGCTGGTCATCACCCCGCCGAGCAAAAGGAACGCAATGATCCGTCTTGTCATCATTGTGAACCGGTCATATCCGTCCGGTTGGCCTGCAGCGAGCGGAACTCAGAGTCGGTGAGGGTAGGGTGGAAGTACGGCTTCAGCGTGCGTCGAAAGGATTCGACGTACAGGCGCCAGGGGTTGACCGAAGTCCCATCGAGATCGAACAGCGCACATCGGATCATGAAATCGTCTGGCGGGCACTCGATTTCGCGATGATAGCTTTGAGCTCCTCACCTGTGATGATTTCCTTCTTCAGCAGGACCGCCGCCGCCTCTCGGAAGACCTCCTGTTGAGAATTTAGCACCCTGGAGACCCGAGCATACTGCTCGTCAATGATCCGGTGGACCTCGCAGTCGATCTCGCGGGCAGTTTCTTCGCTGTAATCGCCTGGGGCCTGCGGCTGGCCGTTCTGGAGAAAGAGCGGCTGGCGATCCCGCTCAAAACTGAGCAGTCCTAATTTCTCGCTCATCCCGTAACGCTTGACCATGCTCTTGGCGATGTCAGTGGCTTTCATGAGATCATCCTGCGCGCCGGTCGAGACCTCGCGGTAGATGATCTCCTCCGCGACCCGCCCACCCAGCAGCACCGCAATCTTGTTTTCCAATTCGGATTTGGTCATCAGAAATCGGTCTTCGGTGGGAAGCTGGATGGTGTACCCGAGCGCCGCGATCCCACGGGGGATGATCGAGATTTTCTGGACGGCGTCCGCGCCTGGGATCGAGAGGGCCACCAAGGCGTGACCGAGCTCGTGATGGGCGACCCGTTCCTTTTCCATTTGGTTCAGAACGCGGTTCTTCTTCTCCAAGCCTGCGATGACTCGCTCCACCGCCTCCTGCAGTTCTGCAAAACCCACTGCATCCTTGCCGCGCCGAACTGCGAGCAAGGCCGCTTCATTGATGATGTTGGCCAGGTCTGCGCCCACGAGCCCGGCGGTCATCGCGGCAATGACCTCCAGGTCAGCATCAGGGCCCAGCGGCACGTTGCGCGCATGGAGCTTCAGGATAGCCAGCCGCCCACCCTTGTCCGGACGGTCCACCAGCACGTGCCGGTCGAAGCGACCGGCACGCAGCAAAGCCGGATCCAAGATCTCGGGCCGGTTAGTGGCGGCCATGAGAATGACCCCCCCGCGCGGATCGAACCCGTCCATCTCCACCAGCAATTGATTGAGTGTCTGTTCCCGTTCCTCATGAGCCATCGGCCCCATACCACGCGCCTTGCCCAGGGCATCCAGCTCATCGATGAAGATGATGCAGGGGGCCTTTTCTTTGGCTTGGAGGAACAGATCGCGGACGCGCGCCGCTCCGACGCCGACGAACATTTCCACGAATTCGGATCCGCTGATCGAAAAGAAGGGGACACCGGCCTCACCGGCCACTGCCTTGGCAAGGAGGGTTTTGCCGGTCCCAGGCGGACCGACCAGGAGAATGCCTTTAGGAATCTTACCGCCCAGACGAGTAAACTTCTGGGGAGTTTTCAGGAACTCGATGACCTCCCGGAGCTCTTCCTTGGCCTCGTCCACTCCGGCCACGTCGTTGAACCCGACTTTCACCTCTTTTTCCATGTAGATCTTGGCTTTACTTCGGCCGACGGTCATGAATCCCCCTTGGCCTTGCCCCATGCGGTTTAGGAGGAAGAGCCAGACCGCGAAAAACAAGCCAATCGGAATGACCCAGGACAGCAAGTCTCGCAGGAACGTGCTCTCGATCACGCCGGTGATCTTGACCTGGTGGGCCTGCAAGTCGCGGATCAGGTCCGGATCCTCGACCCGAACCGTATCAAACAGGCGACCTTCTTTCGTCGGGGCAGAAGGGTCAGCTTTCATTCGCCCGTGAATCACGGTGGATCCAATCGAGACTTCCTCTACCTTGCCCTCTGCGACCGCGGCCTTGAACTCGCTATAGGGAATCTCCATCGGTTTCAAGAAGAGAAAGGGAGTGACGAAGATCTGAATGAGCATCAGCGCCCAGAGGGCGATAAACACGTACCAGATGGAGAATTGTTTTTGTTTAGGATCCATCATTAGAAACGGTGACACGTCACGCGTGACAAGTGGGGAAAATGATCCGGACGGTCCTGGTCCCGTCACCTGTCACATGTCACCCGTCACGGTTGTTTGCGCGGGCGGAGTTGTTCCGGAAGGACCGGGTAGTTGGCCTGGTCCATGCCGAAATTTGCTCCGGCTCCGTCGGCCGCCACGACCCGCAGCGAGATCCCCTTGGGCGCCTCCGCCGGTGTCGGGACAAAGAACGGCGCCTCGAAACTGCTCTTGGAACCGGAGTAGAACAGCTGCAGTCGCTCGATCACGCGGTCGCCGATCATCACCTCTCCGTAGATGGTGATCTTTCGTGAATCCCAATCGCCGTGAGGCCTGACTAAGGCTCCGGACAGGGTGCGGACCGAGGCTCTCAGCGTCACGTCCTCCTTTGCGATCAGCGACTCTCCCGCCGCCGGATGTTCAATCTGGACGATATAGCCGTTCAGGTCCAGCACGATGCCGTCTCTCGTGAGGTCGCGCCCGGGAATGAGCAGCACCGTTTTGCTGGCTCGCTGCATCGAGGCCGGATACGCTAACGGACCTTGGGCGGAAATTTCAACCAGGGTCGGTCGATCGAGGTGGAGCGTCGTCCGGAACGAACCGGACGGACGAGTGGAGTAATGCGGTTCTTCCATCAATCGTGGAGTGTGCATGATCTGGTTCTGGTCCCCTGCTTCGCCCTGTTGCTGGCCGGAGGCAAGCAAACGGCCGGTTGCCACGTCAGTGATGGTCACGCGGGCGCCGCCGACTTCATCGCCCACTACCATAGCGCCATGCGCCACGACACGGACCATCACCTCTGTGGCAACTGGTTCGCCGTCCACAGCAGAGATCGAATTGGCTGAATCGCCAGCTTGTGCGAGGCTTGCGAAGAGCCCCAGAAGGATACTGCAAAGGGACAGCAAATCAGAGAGGTTGAGGTGAAGGTTGAGCGAACTTCTGTTCCTCATTCTCTCACCCTTTCCCCAATGGGGTGACGGACTGCCCCTCATTTCACCTTCGTCCCGGGTGGAACATCGCGCTGCAGGATCAGCACTTCAAGCACGTCTGCATCCCCCGCCGCCAGAACCATACCCTGCGACTCGACACCCATGAGCTTGGCCGGTTTGAGGTTCGCTACGAGCACGACGGTACGGCCGATCAGTTCCTCTGGCGTGTATTTCTTGCCGATGCCGGCCACGACTTGGCGCTGCTCGCCACCGAGGTCCACTTGGAGCTTAATAAGTTTCTCGGATCGGGGCACCCGCTCGGCACTCAGGACCTTCGCGGTCTTGAGGTGAACCTTCTGGAACTCTTCGAGTGTAATCTGTGTCGTGGCGCTGCTTGGCTGTAGTGTCTCTGTTGGAGAAGATGAATCGGTCACGTGCGAGTCTCCTTGTGTCTTCCTATGGTCAATTCTCGGGAAGAGTGGCTTTCCCTTTGCGATCTCACGGCCCGGAACAAGACCCTGTAAGACCATTCTGCGTCCATAAATTTGTGGGCTCAGGCCGAGTTGAGAAGCCATGCTTTCGGCCGTCTGCGGCATGATCGGGTAGAGAAGCGGAATGAGTAATTCCAGCGCCTTCACCACGCGATGGAGAACCGCGTGAAGCCGAGCGTTATCCTCCGATTTCTTGGCGAGAGTCCACGGGGCGGTCTTGTCAATGTACTGGTCGCAACGCTGGATCAGCTCCCACATGGTTTCAAGCGCACGGTTGAAGCGCAGTTGTTCTATGTGGTCCATCACGAAGGCCATCAATTCCCCGGTGCTCTGTGTCAATTGGGCATCCAGATCGCTTTCGGCTGCGTCGCTTGGAGGTGGAATTCTCCCCTGAGTAAACCGCTCGATCATTGTCAGTGTTCGGCTCACGAGATTGCCAAGACCGTCTGCTAAGTCGCTGTTGACGCGACCGATCAACGCCTCGCGCGAGAAGTCCCCATCCTGGCCGAATGGAACTTCCCGCATTAAAAAGTACCGGAACGCATCGACGCCGAACTCGCCGAATTCATCGACGACGGCGTTCGGGTCGACGACATTTCCTCGGCTCTTAGACATCTTCTCGCCGTTCACCGTCCACCATCCATGCGCGAATATCGTTTCCGGCAGCGGCAGATTGAGCGCCATCAATATGGTGGACCAGTAGACTGCATGCGTCGTGAGGATGTCTTTCCCGACCAGATGGACTGACGCGGGCCAGTAACGATCAAGAGAAGGTTGCGGCGTCTTGTACTCGAGGGCGGAGACATAATTCACCAAGGCATCGAACCACACGTAGGTCACGTAATCTTTATCGAAAGGGAGTTCAATGCCCCACGACAGCCGTGACTTGGGTCTGGAGATTGACAGGTCTCCGAGCTTTTGAGTCTGGAGAAACCCCAGCACCTCGTTGCGGCGCGAGGGTGGACGGATGAAGTTTTTGTGTGTCTTGATGTGCTCGATGAGCCGCTCCTGATACTGTCCCATCTTGAAAAAGTAATTGCTTTCGCTCAGGCGTTCGAGGGGTCGCTTACAGTCAGGGCAGAGTCCATCAGTGACGTCTTTTTCAGTCCAAAAACGCTCGTCAAATGTGCAGTACCACCCAGTATACGTGTCCTTATAAATCAATTGCTTGTTGAATAGTTCTTGAAGATAGCGTTGAACGACCCCTTTGTGTCGGGGCTCCGTTGTCCTGATAAACGCGTCGTTGGAGATGTTCAGACGATTCCACAACTGTTCGAATTGTGGAGCCAACCTGTCGCAGTGGGCTTGCGGATCGATGCCTGCTTTGGCGGCGGCCTGTTGAACTTTCTGGCCGTGCTCGTCAAGACCGGTGAGGAAAAACACGTCGCGTCCCCGCAGGCGCCAGTAGCGGGCGAGAACATCGGCCGCAATCGTGGTGTAGGCGTGCCCGATGTGCGGGACGTCGTTGACGTAGTAGATCGGGGTCGTGATGTAAAACGTGTTGCTCATCGGCAAACGGGTAAAAGATAACAGGTCGCTGGCATGGAAAGCTAGATTACCTGGCAGAGCGGGTTTCGATTGGCGCGGAGGCAGCATCTCGCAGGCGCAACAGGACCGTCTCTAGCGCCATCTGGAGGTTCAGGTTTCGCGTTGCGCTTCGCTGCATCGCCTCGATGTCGTCCAGCAAGTCCAACAGGCCATCGAGCGGCATTCCTCGGGCTCTTTCCTTCAACGCAGGAAGCTGGTCCAGATTCAGCAGGTTGTCCGGGTCGGCACCAACACGAACCAGGACCAGGTCCCGGACCCACCCTGCGATCCATTCCAGGGCTTCGGGCGCGCGATCCGCTCTGGCAAGGGCCTCGGCCGCGGTCAGTAGCGTGGTGATTGACTCCAGAGACCTGGCCGCGGTGAGAGTGCTGAACTCCTCCTGCTGCGCGCGGGTCGCCCCAAGATCGGTCTGAAGCGCCTGACCGATTCGGTCTTGGGTCACGACCGCTAAGAAACGGGCGTCGTCTGGTGGAATCTCCCGTTTCAGAATCAGTGCGGCCTCCACCTGGGTCCGGGCTGGAGCGGCAAAGCGAAGACCCTGGCACCGGGATCTGACGGTCGCCGGTAACGCAAAGGGTCGGCTGGTGACAAGCAGAAACAGGCTATAACCCGGAGGCTCTTCGAGGGTCTTGAGCAGCGCGTTGGCTGCTCCGAGCGTCATCCGGTCCGCCTCATCAACAATACAGATCTTCCGCCGTCCGACCAGGGGCTTATAGATGATCTGGGATTCAAGTTCCCGTATGTGCTCGATCTTGATCTGAGGGTTGGTCTGTTCCCGGTCCGGTTCGATCAGCAGGAAGTCCGGGTGAATGCAGGCTTCAATCTGATGACAGGATCGACAGGTTCCACAGGCGTCGGGGCCGTCCGGTCCGGAGTCGCGGTCGCAGTTGATGGCTTGCGCGAATCGGATCGCCATCAGCCGCTTGCCGATGCCATCTTCTCCGTAGAACAGATACGCGTGCGCCACGCGATCGTGGAGCATCGCGGCTCTTAAGATGGCTTTGGGCCGTTCGTGTCCGATGAGGTCGCGGAAGGGCATGTTACGCAGTGTCGAACGTCAAGAAATCTTCTTCGACTTTATAACTTTCGAACTTTTGACTTTCAACGGGTTTGAAGAAACCGTCTGACGATGGCGGCCACCTCCGCAGCAAGAGCCTCCGGGTCAGCGCTTCCGTCAACCACTCTGATCCGGCGCGGCTCCCGGGCTGCCAGGTCCAGGAATCCTCGGCGGACTTGTCCGTGAAAACGTCGTGACTCGCGATCTAACCTGTTCTGCTCCGTCTCATGTCGCCGCCGCCGCGCGAGGCCGAGAGACACGGGCACATCAAAGAGCAGGGTCAGATCAGGAGACAGTCCACTGGTCGCGAATCGGTTCAGCGTGCGAAGGAGCTGGACATCCAACCCGCGGGCGTGGCCTTGGTAGGCGAGGGTGGAGTCCGAAAAGCGGTCGCACAACACCACCGCTCCCTCTTTGAGGGCCGGCTGGATAACATGGGCGACATGTTGGCTGCGGCAGGCCAGGATTAGGAAGGCCTCGCACTCCGGTGCGATCGGTTCGACTGCGGGGCTTAGAAGGAGGTCACGTATCCGTTCGGCGAAGGGGGTTCCCCCGGGTTCCCTGGTCTCCACCACGCGGTGACCGTCCTCACGAAGAAGCTTCGCCAACCTGATAAGCTGGGTCGTTTTGCCGCTTCCTTCGATCCCTTCGAAGGTGATCAGGACGCCTTTTCTTCCGCTTCGTTTCCTCCCCATTTTTACCCCTTGGCCTTCCCGAAAGCGTGAGGGCGATAGTAGTCCAAGTATTTGAAAATAGCAATAAAAGGCTTGCGGCACCCTCGTAAAGCTTGTATCATGAATAATCTAGGAGTACCCCCGGTGAAAACCCTCAGAGCCTCGCTAAAACGGTACTTTCTTACAGGCCTACTGGTCATTACCCCGATCTGGGGCACGGTACTCATCCTGAAGACGCTCTTTATCACAGTGGACGGTATCTTGGGGGACATGTTGGCGAAGGTCGTGACCCCAGGCTATTACGTACCAGGGCTCGGTATCCTGACCTTGGTCCTGCTGATTTTTACCACCGGTCTCCTGGCAGCCAACTTCATCGGTGGGCAGATCGTCAGACTCTGGGAAGAGTTTCTCCACCGGGTCCCGCTTGTCCGCGGCATCTACTCGACGCTGAAGTCCATGATGGACATCCTGTCCTTTACGGAGCGGGAGAAATATAACCGCGTGGTGCTCATCCAGTTTCCCAAGAACGGACACTATTGCTTTGCCTTTGTGACCGGCGTGACCCGTGGAGAGGTCCAGGACATCACGGCTGGTCCACTCATGAACGTCTATGTGCCGACCTCGCCGAACCCCACGTCTGGATATTTTTTGATGGTTCCTGAAAAAGAAGTGGTGCCGCTGGACCTCAGTGTGGAAGAGGCGATGAAACTGATCGTCTCCGGCGGACTGTACTCGCCGGCACAGCCGATGAAACCCGCCGTCAGCAGTGAATCGGCGAAGGCGAAAGCGAAAGCTCCCACGCCGAATCTGGAGGTTCCTATTGCATGACGTCGGAATTTCTTGATCTGATGATCTGATGATTTATTGATTGTCGCCTTGCAATGAAGCAATCGCCAAATCAACAAATCACTCAATTTCCCGTCAAGGGCCTGGGGGCGATCGTCATGGCGGCCGGCTTGGGCAAGCGGATGCGTTCCAAGCTGGCCAAAGTGCTCCATCCGGTCGCCGGCCGCCCCATGGTCCTGTATGGCGTCGAACTGGCGGAACGGCTTGCCAGTGAAGGGGTGGCGGTGGTCGTAGGACACCAGGGAGACCAGGTGAAGGGCTTGATCGAGGCTCGGGGCCCTTCAGCTGCTGGAATTTCCCGCACCTTCATCGTCGAGCAGAAGGAACAACTTGGGACAGGTCACGCGGTGATGCAAGCCGGAACAGTTTTTTCCCGAGAACGTGGCGGGCCTGCTGAGCGGTACGTGATCCTCAACGGGGATACGCCGCTGCTGAAGGAATCAACCGTCCGGGATCTTGTCAGGCTGCATGAAACTGAACGGGCGACCGTGACCATGCTGACCGCTGTCCTGGAGGATCCGACCGGATACGGACGTGTCGTGCGGAAACAGGCCGGCGGTCGAAGCGCACGACAGGGAGGGAGGGTGCTCCGAATCGTGGAGGACCGTGACGCGACCGAAGCCGAGTCTCGCATCCAGGAAATCAATGTCGGAACCTATGTCGTGGATGGCCCGTTCCTGTTCGAGGCGCTGGAGAGGCTCAAGCCGCAGAACGCCCAGAAGGAATATTATCTGACCGATATTGTGGCGCTGGCCGTGAAGCGAGGGCTCCGAGTGGCAGCGATAGCGACCCGGGAGGCGGAGGAAGGGTTGGGCATTAATACCCGCGAACAGCTTGCGACTGCGGAGCGGGTCGTGCGACAGCAACTCTGTACTCACTGGATGCAGGCGGGGGTCACCCTCCAGGATCCCGTGACGACCTGGATCGACGCGGACGTGAAGATCGGGCAGGACACGGTCCTCCATCCCCATGTGACGCTGGAAGGACAGACGATCATCGGCGAGGGCTGTGTGATCCGGTCCCATACTCGAATCAGTGACAGCAGGCTTGGTCATCGAGTGGCGGTCCATGACTGCTGTGTCATTCGGGACGTTCGTCTCGAAGACGACACCAGTGTGGGCCCATTCGCTCACCTGCGGCCGGGCACCGTGCTGCGCCGTTCGGCCAAGGTCGGCAATTTCGTGGAGATGAAGAAAACCGAATTGGGCGAGGGGTCCAAGGCAAACCATTTGAGTTATCTCGGCGATGCCCGTATCGGCAAGGGAGTGAACATCGGCGCCGGCACGATTACCTGCAACTACGACGGGTCTCGCAAACATGAGACCGTCATCGAGGACGAGGTGTTTGTCGGGAGCGATACGCAGTTGATCGCGCCGGTCACAGTGGGGCGAGGGGCTGTGATAGCGGCGGGATCGACGGTGACGGAGAATGTGCCGGCGGATGCGCTCGCGATTGCGAGGGCCTTGCAAGTGAATAATCCGGGGTGGGCCGCCCGCCGGCGCGCGTTGCCTCCAGCGGGCCCATCGCTGGCTGGTGGAAGGCAAGACGCAAGGGGCGACGGAAGCGTGAGGGGAAAGAAAGGGGAGAAAGGATAAAAGGATAAGAGGATGTGCGGCATCGTCGGATATGTCGGGAAGCAGGATGCAGTCCCCATCCTCTTGGATGGCCTCAAGCGTCTGGAGTATCGCGGGTACGATTCGGCCGGCGTCGCGGTCCTGCGGGATGGGAAGATTGAGGTGCGCCGGAGCGTGGGCAAGCTGGCCAATCTGGAGAAAGCTGTGGCCGGCAAGGTTGTCAGCGGACCGGTCGGCATCGGGCATACGAGATGGGCGACACACGGCAAGCCCTCAGAGCAGAACGCGCATCCGCACCGGTCCGATGGCTGCGTGCTGGTGCACAACGGAATTATTGAGAACTATTTGCCGCTCAAGCAGCAACTGCAAAAGGAAGGGTATCGCTTTGATTCCGAGACCGATACGGAAGTGGTGGCTCATCTGATTGGGAGGCAGATCAAGCAGGGGAGGAACCTGGCAGACGCCGTGCGTGCCGCGACGAAGGAGATCCGTGGCAGCTATGCCATTGCTGCCATCTGTGAAAGCGAGTCCGGCACGTTGGTGGCGGCCCGCTCCGGCTGTCCTCTGGTGGTGGGGCGGAGCACGGACGCGACCTTGGTCGCGTCCGACGTGATGGCGATGTTGTCACATACCAGAGAGGTCACCTACCTCGGCGAAGGGGATGTCGCAGTGGTCACGAGCTCGGACGTCTGCATCATGGATTCTGAAGGACGCCCGGTGACACGGGCGGCCACGCGGATTACGTGGGACGCGGCGGCAGCAGAGAAGAGCGGGTATCCCCACTTCATGCTGAAGGAGATTCACGAACAGCCGCAGACGATCCTCGACACCATGCGCGGCCGCTACCGGTTCGAGACCGGAGAAGCCGATCTCCCGGATATCGGGCTGAGTCCGGAACAGTTCGCTGCGGTCGGCAAGATGTGGATCGTCGCCTGCGGGACTTCGTGGCACGCGGGACTGGTGGGGAAATACTTGCTGGAGGAAATGGTCAGAACTCCGGTGCAGGTGGACATCGCTTCGGAGTTCCGGTATCGCGATCCCTTGGTGCAGAAGGATGATCTGTTCCTCACGATCTCCCAGTCCGGTGAGACGGCCGATACGCTCGCGGCGGCCCGTGAGGCCAAGGAGAAAGGCGCGCGTGTGGTGTCCATCGTGAATGTCGTGGGGAGCACTCTGGCGCGGGAGTCCGACGGCGTGCTCTATACCCATTGCGGTCCGGAAATTGGTGTCGCCTCGACCAAGGCCTTCACCGCGCAACTGACCGCGCTGTACCTGCTCGCGTTGCATCTGGCCTACGTGCGCGGGGTGGTGAACGCCAATGACGGACGGGTATGGCTGGAACGATTGGTCTCATTGCCGAAGTATGTAGAGCATATCCTGAAGCGAGAGGCCGAGATTGTGGCCATTGCCAAGCGCTACCACACGAAGCGGAACTTCCTGTATCTGGGACGGGGCATCAACTACCCCATCGCGCTGGAAGGTGCCCTTAAGCTGAAGGAGATTTCCTATATCCATGCGGAGGGCTATGCGGCCGGGGAAATGAAGCACGGACCGATTGCGCTGATTGATAAGGACATGCCGGTCGTATTCCTGGTGCCGCGGGATCGGCTGTACGAAAAAACGGTCAGCAATCTGATGGAGGTCAAGGCCCGCAACGCGCCGGTGATTGCCTTTGTCAGCGAAGGGGAGCGGGATCTGGGAAAGGTAGCTGACGCGGTGTTCACGGTCCCGGACGTGCCGGCGCTGCTATCGCCTATCCTGTTCACCGTAGCGTTGCAACTGCTGGCCTATCACATTGCCGTGCTTCGTGGCACCGATGTGGATCAGCCGAGGAACTTGGCCAAGAGCGTAACGGTTGAATGAAGCGTGAGGCGTTAGGCGTGAAACGTGAGGTGTGAATGTGCCGGCAAATTGTCTGACACCCCTTACGCCTAACCCCTTGCGCCTCACGAGGTAATTGATATGCAAATCAGCAAATCAGAAGTGGAGAAAGTGGCGAAGCTGGCGAGGCTGGAGATCACGGAGGCCGAGAAGGAGGTCTTCAGCAAGCACTTGAGCAGCATCCTGACCTACATTGACAAGTTGAAGACGCTCAATACGGAAGGGATCGAGCCGACCGCCACGGTGCTGGAGCAGACCAACGTTTTTCGCGAAGATAACGCGCGTCCGTCCCTGCCGGGTGAGAAGGCGCTGGCCAATGCGCCGGAGTCCGAAGACGGGTTCTTTGTGGTTCCTAAGATATTAGAAGAACGTTAGGCGTGAGGCGTGAGGGGTAAGGCGATAAGATTTAATCCAACCCCTTACGCCTAACACCTCACCCCTTACGAGGGAGTCAAGATGTTCAGGCAAATGCTGCGGGCCAAGATTCATCGCGCGACGGTAACCGATGCATGTCTCGACTACGAGGGCAGCCTGACCGTGGATGAGAATCTGCTGGAGGCGGCCGGGATCCTGCCCTATGAAGCCGTCGTCATTTCCAATCTCAACAACGGGGAGCGGTTCACCACCTACGCGATGGCCGGAAAACGAGGAAGCGGCGAGATCGTGTTG
>VBOJ01000210.1 GCA_005877775.1 Nitrospirota bacterium
GTTTTCGTCTCCGGCAGACTGAATTGGCACAGTGGGCGTATCGACTATGGGACTCTTCACGAATTATCCAACTGTTCGCCCAGGCGAAATGGATTGTGACCACACAGAACGCACAGGCTCATTCATATGGCCATGATTCCAACCCCAATATCACTCCGTGGGATGGAGTCGCGGAAGCCGGTCTGGACTCGATGGTGTACCGTGAGCCACGCGACCCGGTTTGGAAGGAAGCGTGGGAAGTCACCGAAGGACTTGTGGTCCACATGCGAGACGAAGTCAAGGAGAAAGGTGCGGAGTTCTTGGTTGTGACCGCGAGCACCGGACCTCAGGTTCATCCTGATGTTGCCGTGCGTCAGAGTTTTGCAAAGCGCCTCGGTGTGGCGCATTTGTTTTATGCTGACTTGCGCATTCGAGACTTGGGAGAGCGAAGGGACTTTGCGGTCCTCAACTTGGCTCCGCTTTTTCAAACCTACGCCGAGCAACACCGAGTGTTCCTTCATGGCTTTGAAAACTCGGTGCTCGGCACGGGTCACTGGAACAAGGAGGGACATCGTCTCGCAGGAGAACTGATCGCGTCGAAGCTGTGTTCGGATGTTCTTGGAAAAGCACCCTCCAGCCCCTAGGCAGCCCGGATACAGCGGCATCCGCTAGTCGCAGGAGTGAAATGAAAAGGACGATTGCGATGACGACAATAGGGGTGGGCGCACCGAAGACCTTGGTCAGAGCCTACCGGTCCTCTATCTTTGGCGCACCAAGATTCGTGTTGCCCAGGCGCTGGTGGAGAAGCAACCCATTCTTGCTGCTCGGCGGCATGTTGATCGGAGTGCTGCTCTGCGAAGTTGGTTTACGCATGGCAGACATTTCATATCCAAGTCTCTATCAGTTCGATGCCGATGTGGGCGCATCGTTACGTCCCGGCGGCGAAGGCTGGTTTAATAAGGAAGGTAGAGCTTACATTCGGATCAATAGCGCAGGCTTGCGGGATCGAGAACATGCCCGCGCCAAACCTCCCCATACCTTCCGAATTGTGGTGCTGGGGGATTCCTACGCAGAGGCCCTGCAGGTGCCGATGGAGGAGACCTTCTGGTCGGTTCTGGAACGCCAGCTCAAGGGATGTCCCGCTTTAGCCGGGCGGGAACCTGAGGTGATTAACTTCGGCGTATCCGGTTACGGCACCGCACAAGAGCTCCTGATGCTCAGCCATCGAGTATGGCCTTACAATCCCGATATAGTCCTCTTGGCTTTTTTCACTGGCAACGATGTCAGAAATAACTCCCGTGTGCTCGAGCAGGATGATCTGAGACCTTACTATGTTTTCCAGAACGGCGAGCTCGTTCCCGATCTGAATTTCCGCGATTCATCGCAGTTTCGTTTCGAGCAGACATGGTTGGGCGAGTGGAGACACCGGATCTTGAATACGTCGCGGGTTTACCAAGTATACGGCCACGCCAAAGCGATCCTCAAAGCAAACAGCGCGCAGCGTCGTGCACCGAGCTTCGGTGTCCAAGAAGCGAACGCCGCTAACAGCGCTGATTCGAACCCTGGTGTTAAGTCATGGGATGGAGTCGCGGAAGCCGGTCTGGACTCGATGGTGTACCGTGAGCCACGCGACCCGGTTTGGAAGGAAGCGTGGGAAGTCACCGAAGGACTTGTGGTCCACATGCGAGACGAAGTCAAGGAGAAAGGCGCGGAGTTCTTGGTTGTGACCGCGAGCACCGGCCCTCAGGTGCATCCCGATGTTGCCGTGCGTCAGAGTTTTGAAAAGCGCCTCGGTGTGACGCATTTGTTTTATCCTGACTTGCGCATTCGAGACTTGGGAGAGCGAAAGGACTTTGCAGTCCTCAACTTGGCTCCGCATTTTCAAACCTACGCTGTGCAACACCGAGTGTTCCTTCATGGCTTTGAAAACTCAGTGATCGGCACGGGCCACTGGAATAAGGAGGGACATCGTCTCGCAGGAGAACTGATCGCGTCGAAGCTGTGTTCGGATGTTCTTCGAAAAGCGCCCTCCCGCTCGCAGGTAGCACAAAGATAAGCCAAGGCAAGGTATGGCCGCCATGCCCTCGGCAAGTCGCGAGAGTGGAATGACATCACTGGACCCTCAAATTAGTGGGACTGGCTGGCATTGTCGTGGCGGGGGGACCGCTGGTCGCGTAAATGCCGAGGCTCCAGGGGACTGTCCTCACCGTCCCAACCTTATCTTGATTCACGGGGATCAACTCGCCAGTGTAACCAGTCCAGGTCAATGCGATGCCGCTGCCAATCGCCGGGCTCCCTGGTTGGAGATGCCAGTCGGTTAAGCGATTCACGAAGAGCGGATCGCCGGTGATGGCATGGGTTTGGGACGGAATACCATTAACATTGTAGAAATTGTTATAGTCGATGATGGCCGTGTCAGCGCCCGTGGTGGAGTCGAACCCGGTCGTGGCCGCCGCGCCGGACCCCGCGATGATGTTATTTTTCCATGTCGGGTTGACGGAGGGGATGTTCACATACGTATCCCGGTAGAGAAAGAGGCTGCCGTCTATCACCACGTTATTGAAGAGAGCGCAATCTTTCGCGCCAGCAAAGCCCAAGGCGCGCACCGACGGGTTTCCCGTTTGGTTGATGATCACGTTGTTGTAAGCGACCGAGTTGTAGACCTCCGTAAAATCGTTTGTCTCCCGACCCCATGAATAGAGATACCCGGTCGTCGAGCCGCCGCCGCCGCCCATCCATAATCCGATCCAGTTCGTGCCGGTCATGTAGATTAGATTGTTGTAGGCTTGGTAGTTCCGCGATCCCCCTTTCACCACCATATTCGAGTTCCCGATATCAGGACCATAGACCGTGTTGTTGCGGACGATAGAGCCGAAGTTGTTGAAGATTTCGATCCCGTTGTAGACGGTCGAATTTTCCACGAGCGTGTAGTCTTGTTGGGATTTTATTCCGTCACCGCGAGTGCCTTGCTCAATCCAGCAGTTTCGGATGGTGGCATGATGCCAGGTGGTCCAAGGGCGGGAGGGCGTGGGTTCTGGATCGGTTCCCGGAATCCAGGCCATGACCCCGTTACTGCTGACCGCCGTGGTAGGCGAGCAGGGCACGTTTGAGGGATCCAGGCGGAGGCGGAGCCCATCTAACACGATGTAGCTTGCCAAGAGACTGATTTGTGGCAGGCAGCCGGGAGCGGTGCTAAGGATCGCTCCCCACTTGTTCTGTGCCTTTAACGTAATGGGTTGAGTAACCGTCCCTGATGTATTAAAGGAAATTGATCCAGATGAGACGTAGGTACCATCCGTAACAATCGCCGTATCGCCTGCTACCATCATATTCGCCGCCTTCTGGATCGTGAGCCAGGGGGAGACCTGCGTACCTGGGTTCGAATCGGACCCGGATGGCGAGACATAGTACGTGGTCGCGCCGGACCATGAGGGAGTGGCAATCCACGACGTGAGCAACGACAAGAAGATGATGGCTGCAAGACCGGTTGTGTGGCTTTTCGTGCCTCTATTAATGGTATTCATAATCTCTTCGGCGGTGATCGCACTATGAGCCCAAAGGGGAGTAAAAGCAATCAGTATGCCTGGCGAAGCAACGGAAATTATTGTGAAAGTCAATCGATTTTAGCGCAAATTTGGACAATGGTGAACGGGGATGCCTTTACTCAGAAATCACGTCCAATGGGCCTGACAATACCTCAAGAATCAGAGTGTGATCAAGGCGGCAGCACAGTCGGAGGGGATGGCTAGGAGTCATAGACGGATCTTGACCGGTTGGAGAAGGAACGTGCCGATTTCCCTCTTGTGTCTGATCAATAG
>VBOJ01000023.1 GCA_005877775.1 Nitrospirota bacterium
CTGAAGCCTGATTATGTGAAGGCCCATCATAATCTGGGGCTCGCCTTCCTGTGGCAACAACAGTTCGACCGCGCCCTGACCTCGTTACGACGGTCAGCCGATTTGCAGCACAATCATGGTCGCCCCGTCAACGAAGCCTCCATCCATAAATCGAGAATCAAACATGACGTGGAGCAAATTCAGCATCTCTTGGATCGCGGGATGCTGGATCGCGACCATGCCACCTATTTAGATTCCCTGAAACGTCTGCGACAGCAATGCGCTCACGATGCGGGGCCCGCAACGCGTCTCACGATCGGCCATGCCGAGCTTCAACAGATCGCCTCTTCCTTCAATCGAATTCTCCATTATGCCGAGAGTCCTGCCCTGCCCCACGGAGCCTTGAACCAACGTCTCGATGTCGAAGCCATCGAGGCCAGATATCGCGCGAGCAGGCCGGAAATCATGTACATCGATGATCTGCTCAACGAAGAGGCGTTGCAATCCCTGCGCCGGTTCTGTCTGGAATCAACCATCTGGAAGAAGGATTATGAGAATGGGTATATCGGCGCCTTCTTAGCGGAGGGCTTCTCTTCTCCACTGCTCTTGCAGATCGCGGAGGAATTGCGGGTGCGGTTTCCCGGTATTTTCAAACAGCATCTGCTGACCCAGGCCTGGGCCTTCAAATATGACAGCGAACTGACCGGCCTGAACATCCATGCGGATGCGGCGGCCGTCAATGTCAATTTCTGGCTCACCGCCGATGACGCGAATTTGGACCCCTCTCGGGGCGGTCTCGTGGTTTGGGATAAGGAAGCACCACGGGAGTGGGATTTTAAGGAATACAACAACAAAAGAAACGAGCCGAAGATCCGGGAGTACTTAAGGAGCAGGGGAGCGAACGCGATGACGATCCCCTATAGAGAGAACCGGGCGGTCGTCTTTAATTCAGACCTGTTTCATGAAACGGACCAATTGACGTTCAAAGATGAGTACGCGAACCGCCGAATTAACGTCACGCTCCTGTATGGCTACAGATTTGCCTCGTGAGCTGACGCAAGCGGTGTTTCAGGCAGCCCTGGCTTGCGAGACGCTGTACCTGTCGCCGCTTCCGACCGCAGCAAGGTTCTGATTGCGAGATATCGTCGGATCCACGATCAGGCCGCAGTTCACACACCGCCAGGCAGATTCTTCTTCAGGAGAAAAGTCCGGAACCCACTCCTCTACCATGAATCCGTGGCACTTACTGCATTCCATGGTTCATCCCTCCTTTCTGAACCAGGCTGAAGGTCCGTTGTGACGCTGTTCACATGAGGGCGAACATAGCACTGGCAGATGAGAGAACAATTAAACGGGGATTAGAAGCTTCTAATGAGAATCCACCCGTTCGTCCTGCCCAGCTACCACCCTGCGGCGAGACCGTGCCTCCGACGGGAAGGAAGTGAGGCCGTAGACCGGTCGCGTGAGGAGGCACAACCGCTCGATTCTAAAGAATTGCTCGACTGAGAAGTGCAGGGCTATGAATGGAATGCGGGAATCTTGCGGGTTATTTCACCATCAGCGACACGACACCGAAATGGACCTCGAAACGGCCACGTTGGAGGTCTTCCACATAACGCTTCAAGGTTTCATGGATCACCGGGAAAGCCAAACTCTCCCAGGGGATCTTATCGCGCGAGAAAAGCTGCACGTCTGAACTCTCATGCCCGACTCCGAAATCAGGGCTGCGCATGGTGCCGCGAAAAATCACATAGACCTGATTGACACGCACGAGGCTGAATACGGCGTAGAGACTCGTGATCTCCACCTGAGCCTTGGCTTCCTCCAAAGTCTCCCTCGCTGCTGCCTGTTCCGTGGTTTCATCGAGCTCCATGAAGCCGGCGGGAAACGTCCACAGGCCCAGTCTCGGTTCAATGGCCCGGCGGCACAAAAGGAGCTTACCTTCCCATTCGGGAAGGCAGCCTGCGACGATCTTCGGATTCTGGTAATGGACCGTTTGGCAGGCCTCGCACACAAAACGCAGCACGGTCTCGCCGGGAGGAACTTTCAGGACGACCGGCTTCCCACATTGACTGCAATATCTCATTAATGACGATCCCACTGGTTCCCTCACTCCCGTTTGGTGTACCACAAACACCCACCCCTGGTCACTTCAGGATTGTGTCTCACGCCCGGCTTTGCTAAGGTGGGTCCTTCCTTCAGGCGCGACTGAGCAGAGGAGGCCATGAGCACGAACGACAAGCAGGTCATCTTTTCGCTGATCGGTGTAGGCCGGGTCCATCCGCCGAAAAAACAGGTACTGAAGGACATCTACTTGTCCTTCTATTATGGGGCCAAGATCGGAGTCCTGGGGCTTAATGGGTCGGGAAAGAGCACGCTGCTCCGCATCATTGCCGGTGTGGACAAGGATTACATCGGCGAGATGACGATGTCGAAGGGCTATACGGTGGGGCTCTTGGAGCAAGAGCCTCAGCTCGACAAGGGGAAGACCGTGAAGGAAGTGGTCGAAGAGGGTCGCAGGGAGGTCATCGCCCTCCTGCGTGAGTACGAGACCGTCAGCAACAGGCTCGGTGAGAGCCTCGCGCCGGATGAGATGGACAAGCTGCTGGAAAAGCAGAGCCAATTGCAGGAGAAGATCGAGGCGGCCAACGGCTGGGAGTTGGAGAACGAACTGGAAGTCGCCATGGATGCCCTCCGATGCCCGCCCCAGGAAACCAAGGTGGAGGTCCTTTCTGGAGGAGAAAAGCGTCGTGTCGCCCTCTGCCGGCTGCTGATCCAGGAGCCGGACATCCTCTTGCTGGATGAGCCGACCAATCATCTCGATGCGGAATCGGTCCAGTGGTTGGAGCAGCACCTGCAGCAATACCAAGGGACGGTCATCGCCGTGACCCACGACCGGTACTTCCTGGACAACGTGGCCGGATGGATCCTGGAATTGGATCGTGGGCAGGGCATTCCCTTTCAAGGGAATTACTCCTCCTGGCTGGAGCAGAAACAGGCTAGACTGGAACGAGAAGAAAAAGCCGAATCCAAGCGACGGAAGACCCTTGAGCGCGAGCTGGAATGGATCCGCATGTCGCCCAAAGGCCGCCACGCCAAGGGCAGAGCCCGCATCACGCGCTACGAAGAGCTCCTGGGCAACGAGCAGGAAAAAGCCGCCGAGGCTCTGGAAATATATATCCCACCCGGCCCGCGCCTTGGCGACATCGTCATCGAGACCAAGAATCTCACCAAAGCGTATGGCGACAAGCTGCTCTTTGAGAATATGACCTTCAGTCTGCCGCGGGGCGGGATCGTCGGCGTCATCGGCCCGAACGGAGCGGGGAAGACCACGCTGTTTCGCATGATCACCGGCCAGGTCAAACCGGACTCCGGGACATTCAAGGTGGGCGAGACGATCAAGCTCGGGTACGTGGACCAGGATCGGACGCTAGATGGGAGCAAGACGGTCTGGGAGGTGATCTCAGACGGTAAGGACACGGTGCCTCTCGGAAAGAGCGAGGTCAACTCGCGGGCCTACTGTGGGAAGTTTAATTTCAGCGGCTCGGATCAGCAGAAGAAAGTCAAAGACCTGTCCGGCGGCGAACGCAACCGGGTGCACCTCGCGCGCATGCTAAAGGAAGGCGCGAACCTCATCCTGCTGGACGAGCCGACCAACGACCTGGATGTGAATACCCTGCGGGCGCTGGAAGAAGGGCTGGAGCGCTTCGGTGGCTGTTGCATGGTCAGCAGTCACGACCGCTGGTTCCTCGACCGCATTGCCACCCACATCCTGGCCTTCGAAGGGGACAGCAAAGTCGTGTGGTTCGAGGGTAACTACAGCGAATACGAGGCTGACCGGAAGAAGCGCCTCGGTAAAGAAGCCGACCGCCCGCACCGGATCCGCTATCGCAAGCTTACGCGGAATTGACCCGACGTGGTGACGACTCCGCAGGCCCCACTCCCACGACGGGTCTTCATCACCGGCAGCACCGGCTATCTGGGCTCGCGCCTGATCAAAGGGTTGCTCGCGCGTGGCTATGGAGTGCAGGCGCTCGCGCGGAGCAGGGACGCGGCCAAGAGATTGCCGGTCGAGTGTAAAATCATCCTCGGCAATGCGTTGGATAGCAAATCCTTTGCGGACCACGTGCGTCCCGCCAGTACGTTCGTGCACCTCGTGGGCGTCGCCCACCCCGCCCCCTGGAAGACTCGCAAGTTTCGCAACGTAGATCTGGTCTCGACCCGCGCCTCCATCGCCGCGGCGCAAGCCGCCGACATTGCGCACTTCGTCTATGTGAGCGTGGCGCAACCAGCCCCGGTGATGAAAACCTATATCCAGACCCGCGCCGAGTGCGAAGGGTTTCTCCGCAGCAGCGGCCTCCATTCGACCATTCTGCGACCCTGGTATGTGATCGGCCCCGGTCATTGGTGGCCGGTGTGCCTCCTGCCGCTATATTCGTTGATGAAGCGCTTCTCTGCGACCAAGGACATAGCTCTGCGCCTCGGGCTCGTCACGCACAAGCAGATGACCAGCGCCCTGCTGTGGGCCATTGAGCATCCCGTGCAAGGACTTCGGATCATGGATGTGCGCCACATCCGCCGGGCCAGCATGCCCGCCAGCAACTCAACGACAAGCGGCGCTCCATGAGCCTCAATCCCCTCACGCTGGTCCTTGTCGGCTGGGTAGCCGCTGCCATGCTGATGGCCCTGCTCTGGCTCGTGCAGCGGGTCAGTCGCAATGCAGCGATTGCGGACGTGGGTTGGTGTTTCGGGCTGGGCTTCGTGGTGATCGGATACGCCCTTGTGGTCGAGGGAGATCAGGACCGCCGGCGACTCCTCGCGGTCATGGGCGGGATCTACGCCTGCCGGCTGGGGTTGTACATCCTACTAGATCGTGTGCTCGGCAAACCGGAGGACGGACGATATCAGCGGATGCGTCGCGAGTGGGGAGACCAAGCGCAACTCTATTTCTTTATTTATTTTCAGCTTCAGGCCATCGCCGTCGCGATGTTCTCACTGCCGTTCCTTGTGCTCATGCAGAATCCGCGGCCGACCTTCAGTCTCTGGGAGTTGGCAGGCCTCCTGCTGTGGCTCGTCGCGGTGCTCAGCGAATCAGTCGCGGATTGGCATCTCGCGACCTTCCGGGCCAAACCGTGGAACCGGGACCGGGTGTGCCGCGAGGGCCTATGGCGTTACTCCCGGCATCCGAATTACTTCTTCGAGTGGGTCCATTGGTGGGCCTATGTCCTGATGGGTGTGGGGCTATCCAATGGCTGGATCACCCTTATTGCGCCGATCCTGATGGGGTGGGCGCTCCTCAGAGTCACCGGCATCCCGCTCGCAGAGGCTCAAGCCCTCGCCACTCGCGGTGAGGAGTATCGTGCCTACAAGCGGACCACCAGCGCCTTTATTCTGTGGTTTCCGAAGGGGGAGTTTAGAAAAGAGAGGATGTGAGCAGGGTTGTCATCCTGCGGTTGACGTGGGTGCTGGCCTCGTTCAACACATCTTCCCCGGCAAGATCTTCCTGGATGCCGGTATTCTACATCGCAACATGATTCTAATGTGCCTGCATGACTCAGGGTCGTCCCTGCTGGCGAGCTTGTCTGCCATCACGGACGACGAAGTCCTCCACTGGTCGAGAAATACGTGCGGCACATTCCCACCAACAGCGAATGCTCCCGCTCTCCTCCAAGACCCCCCGATGCAAAAATCGCACACACAGACAATCTCTGTACACCTGCCGGGGAGCGTGTTTTGTTACATCTCCATGTTTTCATGTTTTGTCAATGGGTTGGATCAGTGCCTGCCTCGGCATGGATCTTGAGGCTTTTCCGCTTAGAGCAGGGGCCCTAAGGATGGACGCCCAAACAGACAAAATATGGAGACTTTCAATACAAAGAGCGAAGAGCTCTGCACGCAAACCCTGCACGACGTTGGAGTCACCCTCGTGGCTTGTGCGGTGGTCTGTGCACTGCTGTTTGCCGTCCCCACGCCGATGCAGCCAGACTTCGAGGGCCGCAGTCCTCGGTACTCAAAGCGAGAACTCCTACGTACAATCCACTGGTATGCGAAGCAATATCGCCTTGATCCGGCCCTGCTGCGCGCCGTGGTCAAGGCCGAGTCGGACTTTGATCCTGGAGCCGTCTCACGCAAGGGAGCAGTCGGCCTCATGCAACTCATGCCGCACACTGCAGCCCACCACCGCGTGGCCGATCCGTTCGATCCGATACAAAACATCCGTGCAGGCGCCAAACAGCTCCGACGCCTTGTGAACCGTTATGACGGGAACCTCCCCTTAGCGCTCGCCGCCTATAACGCCGGCGCGCAGCGGGTGAAAGACCAGAAGGTGCCACGCATCCGGGAGACCCGCGCCTACGTCCATAAGGTCCTTCGCTTCTACCGCCACTTCAAAAGCAGGGAACAGCCCCACAAGGTGAATCCCCCGAGAGTCCAGTACCGACTGGTCATGCCGAAACGGCCGAGTCCACTGCTGGCCGCGCCGCCACCCATGAAAGGCTCCGATCTTCAGCCAGGACGGTTCAGTAAGGCGAAGCTCCCAGGCGCCCACTACCGACCGGCTCCGCCGAAACGACCGAGTCCTCCGGCAGCCGCGCATAAGCCGAAGAAGGGCTCCGATCCTCAGCCCGACCCTTACACTGACCCGCCGCAGGCCTCCGTCAGTTTTTAAGTTGCTCAGGATCATGCATACGTATTTACACTTCTGTGCAAAAATTTGCGCCCTCGGGAGCCAAAAAACGGACTTGTCTAGAAAATCCCTCCTTCGAAAGTAGGGGCAGCCCTACCACTCAACTTCCTGTTTTTCCAGGTCTGTTCATTCTTGTCGGATGGCACGGAACCTGATCTATTCTCCCTGTGTCGGAGAGTGATTCCTATGTCTGCCCGGTGCTCACTCATGGATGGGAGGATGTATGATGAACACGACGACTCCATACAGGGAAAGCAAGAGACTCTGCGGGTCTGTAGAGCAAGGCCTCTGTGCCGCCCTGGTCGTTGGCGTGGTGGTATTTATGCCGCCCACGGTGACGAGCGAGATGTATCAGTATGTCGAGAGGAACGGCACGCTGAGTGTGACGAATGTCCCCACGGATCAGCAGTATCAGAGCGTCCCCTATGAGTCTACGTATCTCAGCTCAAGGGTCTCTAAGAAGGAACTGGATCAGGCCATCGCCTCGTATGCCAAGCGCCATCGGCTCCATCCGGCCCTGTTGCGTGCGGTCATCAAGACGGAGTCGGATTTTGTTTCCACCGCGGTGTCCCGGAGGGGGGCGCTTGGCCTGATGCAACTGATGCCGCGCACGGCGGCGTCGTTACGGGTTCGCGACCCCTTCAACCCGATCGATAATATCGCAGGTGGCGCTAAACACCTACGGTATCTGTTGGACCGGTTCAATGGGGATCTCCCGCTTGCATTGGCCGCCTATAATGCCGGGGAGTCCCGGGTGAAACAGTACCAACAGATTCCTCCGTTTCAAGAGACCCGCTTTTACGTGCTGAAAGTGCTTCATCATTACGATGCCTTTCGGTCAGGTAAGGGTCAGCCGCCGACAGTGAGATCGGCGTTCTGATCAGGTATGGCGTGACCCTGATGAGAGTGAGGGGTTATCGCGTGCCTGCCTGCTCGACGTAGGCGCGCGCCTCTCGCAATTCCGGCAACTCAGCGTCACCCTGCGCCCTGACTTGCAGCAACTTGGAATAGGCGATGACGGCGCCTCGACTGTCGCCGGTCTTCGCGGCAGCTCGAGCGGCGCCTAGTAGTGACCTCGCCCGGTTCGGATGCCGGGCGAGCGCGGTTAAGAATTGTTGTGCTGCCTCTGTCGGGCGTCCCGCGTGCAGCAGAATGTCGCCGAAGAGTTCATGAGCGGGCTTGACCGTATCAGGAGGCCCTGACGGTGGAGGCATCGCCTCGTCCACCGCCGTGGCCTTCTTCATCAGGGCAATGGCTTTCACGTAGTTCCCTTTCGATGAGAGAGTGGCCGCGTTCAATTCCAACTCCATGATTTCCTCGGTCCTCCCGCGGTGAGAATGCGGCTTGGCGGACCGCTTCCGGCCAAGTGCTCGCAACGCAGCGAGGTGCTTGTCAGCCTCCGGCCGCCCTTCCATGGCTGCGGCCAGGCCGCGGATAAAAATGGGAAGAGCCTTGGAGCGGTCTTCAAGCCTTAATCCAGGCACATCCCAGAGCATCGCTGCCGAGTCCCACCGTTGCGTTTCGACCACGAAGGCTCCGGCCATCTCGTCATACAGCAGGCTCACAGGACGCTCATACCCGGACTCCGTGACCCTCTTGTCATCACCTGCTTCCTTCATGTCCTGTTGCTTTAGGGTCAGCACATCCTGGGCCTTCTTATAGCGGCCTTGCTGGAGATACGAGTACAGAAGCCAATGCAGGCTGTGGTAATCCCGGTGGTTGATGGGCAGTCCCTTGCGCTTCGCCCAGTCGACCGAGGTCGTCCACCCCGATTCGTTCGAGGCTGCGGCTTCCGGCCACATCCCGAGTTGGAGAAAGATGTGCGCCGGCATGTGTCGTGCGTGATGGGCTTCGGGGGCGATCTCCGCGTAGATCCGCGCGGCCGGCAGCGCCAGAATGGCATGGTCCGGGTCGTCGAACGCATGGATCGTATAATGCGCGGCGCCGGGATGGTCGGGGTTCTTTCGGGACACCTCCATGGCGATCGCGCCGGCTTGGATCTGGCGCCGAACGCCTCGGGCGGACGGGCGGACGGTACCGAGCAACGAGAGCGAGTAGAAGGAGGCCGCCTCTAAATCCTCGGGGTAGTCTCGATACAGGTGCTCCATGGCCGCGGCGTAGGCCTGATCGCGTGCAAACTTGTCGCCTTCTCCATAAAGGAGTCTCACCGCGTTCAGGTACGCTCGCTCTCGCGGGGTGATCTTCGCGCTCTCCCGGATGTGATCGAGCGCCTTTCTGGCAGCCTGAGCGTCTTGTTCCTCCCAGATAGGATGATTGTGCGCCATCGCCTCGCCCCAGTATCCCATCATGAAGTCCGGATCAGCTCTTGTAGATTCACGAAACGCCGTCAAGGCTTCTTCGTACCAGAATGAGTGCAGTGCGAGGACGCCACGAAGGAAATGGCCTTGGGCATGCTCCAAGCCGGACGTTGGAAAGTCGATCTTTCCCAATCTGGATTGGGGCGTGTCGGCAACGGCAGGCAATCCTGCGAGCAGAAATGCCACCAGGAGCAGGAGGCGCGTTGCGTGAGCGATATGGCGACGCGATATCACAGCGCGAAACCCTTTGCCGGCACTTCCCGAGCGGTGATCACTTGCCTTGGCTAAGCTGGGCGAGCCGCTCGCCGGCTTTTTTGGCATATTCGCTGTTTGGGAAGTCTTTGATGATCGCTTCGTAGAGCTGCTTGGCATGCACCTGGTTGTTCTGCCGCTCCTCGAATTGAGCGGTTTCAAACATTTCCTTCGCGCCCTCCCCTGTACACCCCGACAGCCTGAGCGCGATGACGAAGAGACATGCAGGGATGACGTGCTTCATTACGCTTCGCACCATTCGTGAACGAATCGACCGGCTGGCGCCAGTCCACCCTGCCGCTATTATAAAGAACATCCGCCATGAAACCGAAGCCCCTTCTTGACACGCGCCTACGGACCGTCTAGCCTTCCTGCATCTTCGGGCTGGCTCGGGTAAGAATCGGGGCGATGATATGGAAGAGGACCTTGTCGATCTCGGCGTGATAGACAAGCCTGAGCAGAAGAGTGGCGCTGGCTTAAAACGACTGGGTGTCTGGGTTGGTGGTCTATGCTCAGGGGCCTGGGGCCTGTTCGCCATCTATGTCTTTTTTAAAGAGAGGGTGACCCTCAACAATATTGGATTTTTTCTCTTTTTATTCGTCGGCTGTCTTCCTGCTTACTTCCTGCCTTATGGAATGATGCGGGCGATCGGAAAGGTGGTAGATGTGACGGCGAAGGAGCAGGAGGACTAGCTGATGGAATTACGCAAGTACCCGCGCTTTCGAGTGCAGTTTCGAAGCAAGTTCTCGGGAGAACAAATAGATGGGGAGGGGAAAGCGATCGACCTCTCACAGAGAGGGTGTCGAATTGAAAGTGATCTCAGTGTTCCAGCAAGTAGCATTCTCGAATTGCGCCTCTACGTGCCCGGGCTTGATTGGCCCATGAGGGTTGAGCAAGCATCGGTGAAGTGGGCACGTGGACGGGAGTTCGGGCTCGAATTTGTTCGCCTGTTGCCCAAGGAGGAAGAGACGCTTCACCGAGTGGTCAAAGACCTCGAACCGGGTGCGCATGAATGATGGCATGAGACGAAGTGGGGCCATATGTTCTCATGGCAGTGGACGATGAGAGCGATGCCCCTGGGTCTCATGTTGCTCCAGCTTGAGGCCTGTAGCCACTACGTTCCCGCGGTTACCCTGGAGGAGAGCCCGCAGACCATCCCCGCGCGAGTCCAACTCCAGCCACTTGTTGATGCCTCCATGGTCGACAGCCTGCACTCGTCGCAGGCTGGGGAGGGCGCGATCACCGATCATGCCTATCTGGAAGAGCCGCTTGCCGAGTTGGTCACTAAGGCCATCCTGAAAGACTTTCGGAAAAACGGTGTCTTTGATGCCATCGGCCGAAATACCTCATCCCCAGATTTGGTACTCCAGGGCGAGATCCATCGGTTTCAAGAGCGGGTCCGGTCACCACGCTGGCTGGCAATCCCTCTAGTGAATATACTGGTCATGCTCTTCGCCGCTCCAGTCGAAAGCCATACCGTGGACGTGGAGTTGGAACTCGTGCTCGCGTACCCTGACGGAATTCCCCTCGGACAATATCGCGGGCAAAGTCAGTTTGCACAGGAGATCACTATTTACGATCCGGAAGTGTGGAATGCGGAGGGCCATCGCCTCAACCTGGCCTTCACTGAGGCTGTCCGCCAGATTCGAGAGCAGATGCTGGCGGATGAAAAGCTGATGAAAGCCTCGTGGCGCGCTGCAACTCACAGAATCCCAGCCCCTGAGCCTCAGCCGGGGATGATGCGGTGAGCAGGACCGTTGGAGCGTCGCCCTATGGCATTTGCAATGGGGCGTTCCAATCGTCCACGGCGATGCTTTTGGATTTATGGTCCGTCAATTCAATTTTCTGGAAGACCAAATCGACAATCTCAACATGTGTCAGTCCCCTCGCACCTTCCTCCGTCTGTTGTTCAATTGACGCAACGGATGCATTGATCAGCTTGATCGTATGATCGAGCACCATCATGCCAGTACGGTCAGGACGCACAAAATCAATCACCACAGAGCTTAAGGTCTCATTGACGGCTAGAGCCTGGAAAAGTTGCGTGGAGGCGGTCCCCCATGCTTTTTTAAGCCTGATCGGCTTATGCATCCGCTTGCCGGTCGGCATCCCGGTCGCGACATCCCGCGGGCTGACAATCGCATAATGGAAACTAAGACCGGCAATCTTGTCTTCGAATGCCTTCTCTATCAGTTCCCCTCTGAACTTACCTTGCTTGACGCCGGTGATCGAAACATAAATGTTGTCTGCGTACACCGCGCCAGCCACCAGTACTCCGCATAGACATGCGACTGCCGCGATCCCGACTCTCTGTATTTGACGCATGCTTGTCCTCCTTCAGTTCAGTGAATTGTCCGTTCGAGAGTGATCACCGCTTCCGCCGTCTTCGGCCGATGCCTACGGAACGACCACGCCGTCGGGGACCCCCACGCGGCCCGACGATCCGCACCATTTGGTTACCTCAGACGGTGCTGATCACGGAGACACATCGTTCACCGAAGCTCTCCTGCACTTATTGGGACGCATAGCTCGCTCGTTCCCATAACCTAATGTATCCCTCCACTGAGTAGTGTCATTATCGTGATCGCTAGTCCTGTGACTCATGACGCGAGTGAGTCGAACTCCGTGCATCACAGGTTCATTACCCTGCTCTACCCCACCATCCCGGCAGATTCTTCCACCACACTGCCTTCATCAGCGCGCCCTTATAGCTGGCGGGCTTCCGGATGCGAATGTAGGGTTTTGCGGAATGAAAAAGCGGCCTCAACAGTAATCCAACAATCACAGCGATATGATGGCCAGCAGTTTTCTCATGTTCACATGCGCTCTTCCTCTCCTTATTTCATGGGAGTTCCTTGCCGCATCGGAAGATCAGCGGGCCTCGGGATGCTGATCGTGTTTATCACGGCGCCGGGCACATCCTGATAGGACGCGTCGGGATAGTACGGCACACGGACAGACCCGGTGCATGGCGCCGGACCTGTGAAGAGGGTCAAGCCGGCCAGTTGACGGCCCTGTGCGATCTGCCCACAGGATGGATAGGTCAACGGTTGACCAGTTGGGCCGGACACTTGATTTGAAGTGGTACGGACGGTCACTGTGCCGCTTAGCAGGTGCCCTGTGGCTGAATCAGTCGCCGTCACGATCGCTGTGCGAGGGTCACCGTTGTTTGTGAGATTGACGGCAATAGACTGCGTCCGAACAGGAATGGTAAAGGAGCGCGGCCGGCGGCCCTGCACTTCAACTTTTGCCAAAATATCGGTCGGATTATTCTGCTGAAACGCATACCGCACTTGAGCGCCGAGCGCCCCGGCTGGTACCCCGTTCAATTGAACGGCACCTTGCAGAGGCGGTCCGGATGGTCCGTCGCTCGCCGTCACAATCATCGTTCCGCCAACTAGTTCGATCGGACCAGGCTGAACTCTGACCACAAGAGAATCTTCGGGAGCCGTTACTGGACTCACGTGCGCAGTTCGCCACTCAGACAGGAAGGGCGTCAGGACGGACTTGATGGCATCTGTATAAGCTTGTGCCCCCGCGACGTTGGGATGTCCCATTGAAGCTCCATAACAGAGTAGGTCGGAAGACTGGTATGTCTGACAATCGCGTGAGCGCGAATTGAAGGCTTCGTCTTCAGCGACACCACGGGTTGGGATCAGCCACAACCATGTGTTCGGAGAGGCATAGGCATTCTCAGGACCAAAAGGCAATGAGGCATACCGGAACCGATTGCCTCCAAGAGGTGTGGGCATCGAATTCATTGCATTGACGGCAGATTGTAAACTGCTCGTCGATTCTTGAAAAAACAGGTCTGATCGTGCGGCTGATCTTTCCCGATAGGCCAAGGTCGCAATTCCACCCAAAACAGGATCTGGCGGTATAACACCGGCTGTGATTGCTCCAACCGTCACCCATAGAGGAACCATGAACGCCAGATTGCTCTGGCGTGAAGCGATGGGGAAGTACCCAGTCACTGCAACTTTGGCGTTAGGAAAGACCCTGCCTACATCGGTCAATACGTTTTGCATGCCTGCGCTACAGTATCCTCGTGTATTGTTTCGTAACTCATCGTCGCTACCAAATGGGTTCAGGATGGTCTTGATATCAAGGTTATTGATACATCCGTCTACCAATACCAGGTCGACATCGCTCGGCGACACTTTCATCGGCGCGAGTGTCGTTGCTTGATTGGAAATCGACGGATAGTGCGAGGGCACCTCACCAGGCAAGATCGAATTTTCGGTAGCTTGCTCGCCTGGAACCGGATATGTCACGGCGCCAGAATGGGCGACACTTTGCAAATTGACAGGCTTCCCTAGGACAGCACCAAGCCAATTCGCTACTTTTCGCGTGAATTTGCTTGCGTCGCTCAACCCCTGGCCCCACATCACGGAATCCCCAACCGCAACGATATTGAAGGGGCGCACTTGCAGCGTGACTGGATTACTAAATTCGCCCAACAATTCTTCTCCATTGGCCAGGCGAATCACTGAGTAGATCATGTAGAGGTATTGGCCTGGAGGAAGATTCTGATCGACGTGACTTGCTCCACCAGACGCATTGAGAACCGTCGCAGGCAGATTTCCGCCATTCCGGATAATACGGTAGCTGGTCGCTTCCGGCCTCCCGGTCCAACTTAATGTGACTGCATTCGGCCCTGACACCGTCGCTTTGAAGTTCTGTGGGGGAAGCGCCGACGGGGTGAGCACTTGCACCGGCACGCTTCTTCCCGGCGGAGTGGGAGCGGGAAATTGGGCCGCCACGCTATAGGTGTGCAGCGTCGCCGGTTTGCGGCCGACATCCGTATAGATAAAGCGATTGCCCTGGAGAAATCCCGCATTCGCTTCGATGGGAATATCCGGCGCACCGTTTCGGCTGATGAGATATCGGACAGCTCCAGGCGAGGGAGACCATTCGATTCTGATGTTCGTGGGAGTCACCGGGGTGAGCGTGACGTTCGTGGGAGCCGGACCTGGGAGATTGGCAAGAACTCCCGGCGGGATGGGAAACGGCCTGAGTTGCTTGAGGTCTCCTGCTCCCCGGCTTCGCACGCCGCTATCATCCGCTGGAGCCCCCGAGGTCTCTTCG
>VBOJ01000211.1 GCA_005877775.1 Nitrospirota bacterium
GGCCAACTCCTTGACCGGCCGCACCAAGGGATCGTCCTCACCGGCTCCTTCAGCGGCGTTGGCGATAAACAGGATCGGCTTGGCCGATAACAACTGGCACTCGTTCAAGATCGCGCGCTCGTCCGCCGTGAATGGCCGATTGCCCAGCCATTCGCCGTTGTTCAGCAGGTCAACAAGCTTCTGCACGACCGCCAGATCCTTCGCAGCCTTCGCATCGCCCGACTTGACCTTCTTTTCGACCCGCTGCCTCCGGCGATCCAGGGTCTCCACATCGGCGAGCATCAACTCGGTCTCGATGGTCTCGATATCCTGCAGTGGATTGACGCCGCCTCCCACATGCA
>VBOJ01000212.1 GCA_005877775.1 Nitrospirota bacterium
ATTCGGTAGGCCGATCATCCCGCAGCAGAGTCCCATTAGCTCACCGTGATCTGTGACGCGTGATCAGTGACTGGTCCTGCCCTCGCGTCACTTGTCACCCATCACTCGTCGCCTTCTTGTTTGTCCCGTATGTTAAACCGATTCATCGCCGCCTCCACGCCCTCAATCACCAAGCACTCCAGGGCCTGCACGGTTCGGTCCACGCTTGCGCCAATCGCCACGACCTCGTCCTTGGTGAAGGCCGACAGGACGTACTCGGCCGGATCCACACCAGGCGCAGGCCGGCCGATCCCAATCTTCAGGCGACAGAACTGGTCAGTTCCCAGGGTGGTGAGTATGGAGATGAGGCCATTGTGGCCGCCCGCGCCACCTTCCCGCTTGATGCGCAGGCGTCCCAGTTCCAGGTCCAGATCATCATGAATGACGATGAGGTTGGCAGGTGAACAGGCGAGGTCTTCCAGCAGCGCCTTGACCGCTGGCCCTGTGACGTTCATCCAGTCGAGCGGGCCCGCTAACCCGACTTCTTCAGAATCAACGCGTCCCGAACCGCGATACGCCGGGCCGCGTTGTTGAAGCCTGATCCCCCATCGCGCCGCCGCTCTCTGGAGGGTCCAGACCCCGATGTTGTGCCGAGTGTTGGCGTAAGCTGCCCCCGGATTGCCAAGCCCTACGATCAGGCGCAAGGTTACTTCTTCTTCTCTTCCTTGGCCTCCCTCTTTTCAGCCTTGGGTTCCTTACTCTCCTTCTTGTCGGCTTTGGGTTCGGCGGCGGCCGCTCCTTTCGCGGCGGTCGCGGCTCCCTTCTCAGCAACCACAGCTCCCTTCTCGGCCGCGACTTCCTCTCCTTCTTGCGGTTCTTCCTTGCCCTTACCGATGACCTCAGGCTCCTTCCCCGCTTCCGTCACGGCGCTGCTGGTCAGCAACGCCTCCAGCTTCGCCTCCGACATTGGCGCAGCCACGCTCACCACCATCTGATCGCTCTCGTCCAAAAATTTGACTCCTGCTTTGGGCGTCAGTTCCTTGACGTGAATGCCCTGACCAATCCGCAGCGGGGACGCATCCACCTCGATCGAATCCGGAATAGCCGCCGGCAGACACTCGACGAGCAATTCCCGTAGATTATGGTGCAGCACCCCGCCCTCTTTGACCCCTTCCGGCATTCCGCCCACCAGACTCACCGGCACCTTGATCCGAATCGGCTTATTCATCGAGACTTCGAACAGATCCACATGAAGAATCTCTCCCGTCACCGGATCCACCTGGTAGTCACGAAACAGCGCAGTCCGATCCGCCTTCGATTTGGCACCTGCGATTCTAAGAGAAATCAGCGCAGTGCTCCCACCACGAGACTGCAGCACTTTGGTCACGGTCTCAGAATTCAACCTGAGCAGGAGACACTCTCCCTGGCCGTACAGAACGGCCGGGATCTTTCCGTTCCGTCTCAATTGGCGGGCTGCCCCTTTCCCAGCCTGCTCTCGTACCTCAGCTGCCATGTCCCATTTCATGTTCCTCCCCCCTAACAAGCAAATAGCGAATAGCGCGCAGCACAGAGCTCGGAACTCTGAGCCGCTAGCTGCAGCTACTCGCTATGAGCGTTCAGCTACGCGAAGAGCGAACTGACCGATTCTTCCTCGTGGATTCTGGTAATGGCCTCTCCCAGAAGCGGGGCTACGGACAGCACCCGCAACTTGGGACAGCGCTGCTCCTTCCCATTCAGTGGAATCGTGTTCGTGACGACCACCTTGGTCAGACAGGACTCCTGAAGCCGTTCCAGGGCGGGTCCGGACAGAACGGGGTGCGTGCACCCGGCCCACACCATCCGCGCGCCCTTCTCCGCGCAGGCCTGCGCACCTTGCACGATCGTCCCAGCCGTATCGATCATATCGTCCAACAGCAAGGCATTGCGCCCCTCAACGTCTCCAATGATGTTCATGATCTGGGCATTGTTGGGCCCTTCACGCCGCTTGTCGATAATCGCCAAATTGGCCTGAAGCCTCTTTGCGAACGCCCGAGCACGCTCCACGCCGCCCGCATCCGGTGAGACCACCACGAGGTCTGCTCCACCGTCTTTGGTGATGTAGTCCAGCAGAACGGGAGTGGCATACAGGTGGTCCACCGGGATGTTGAAGAACCCCTGGATCTGCCCCGCATGGAGATCCATCGTCAGCACTCGATCGGCGCCGGCAGTGGTGATCAGATCCGCCATCAGTTTGGCGGAGATCGGGACCCGCGGTTGGTCTTTCCGGTCCTGCCGCGCATATCCGAAATAGGGGATGACCGCCGTAATGCGATAGGCCGAGGAGCGTTTCAGCGCATCGATCATAATCAACAGCTCCATGATCGAGTTGTTGACCGGCGTACAGCACGACTGCAACACAAAGACGTCGGCCCCCCGGACATTCTCTTCAATTCTGACACGAATCTCTCCGTCACTGAACTCCGAGACAAGAGCCTCTCCCAGACCGACTCCCAAGTATTGACAGATTTCTTTCGCTAGCGCCGGATTGGCATTACCGGAAAACAGCTTGAGTTCCTTCGACATGGCGCCCCTCGACGGCCCGAAGTCTGGGGACCCGATGGCCCCAACCCTCAAGCCTCCTTTACTAAAGACAATCGTTCTGGAGGTGCTCGTCGCATTGGGGAAGACCCGACCCGTTCACCGACCCGGTCCTCCCTCGGGATAAATCCTTCGTTGTCGCGTTGTCTGATCCTCTGATCGGCTGCCGACTTAGAAAATAGTCGGGCTTTGGACTGTATCGGAAAGCCGGACCGGTTGTCAACCGACCTGAAGGGGATCGGAAGACTCCTCTCGACAGGATAAGGACGCCGTTCCGGCTCGACCCACATAGCCCCGCCAGCCATGGACCTGCTCCACCGACGCCTGGGCTCGGAACGCCGAATCCTCGTCGCAAAAGATCCCGAACACGGTGGCGCCACTTCCCGACAGAAGCGCGGTCTCCGCCCCCTTTGTGAGGAGCCGTGCCTTCATCTCCCGAATCGCATCGTACACCGGAACCAGGGGCTGCTCAAAATCATTCTCCATCAGCGGAATGACGTCCTGCCACGCAAGAGACGCCTGGCCGGCGAGGCGGCGGTGCTGCTCCGAGAGGGGTCGCACGTGTTCCCTGGTTGCAGCGAGCCGATCATAGGCCCAGCGGGTATCAATCGGAAAGCCCGGGTGGACCAGCACGACCCATCGGACTCCGGTCACCCTCACTGCGGCCACGTCCTCCCCTCGCCCGCGCACGATGGCGCTTGGGGCGAAAAAAAAGAATGGGACGTCGCTTCCCAAGACTGCTCCCACTTCGGCCATCTCTCCCCCAGACCAGCCGAGCCTGAGCAGATGATTCAAGGCCATGATCGTGGCGGCGGCATCACTACTGCCACCGCCCAGACCGGCTGTCAGCGGAATCCGTTTGATGATCTCGATATCCAACCCTATCTGCAGACCTGCTCGTTCCAACACCAGCGCCGCCGCACGCCAGACGAGGTTTCGCCTATCCGTCGGCAACGAGACCTCATCGCACTTCAGGCTCAGCTCGGTCGAGTCCGATCGGACCTGGACGCGAAGCTCATCTTCCAGCGCGACCGTCTGCATCAGGGACCAGAGGTTATGATAGCCGTCTGAACGGCGATCCAGGACCCTGAGGATGAGATTGATCTTGGCAGGCGTACGGATCCTGACCGCTTTTGCGGATTGATTGGCAGCCCTGTTCGGGAGCCTAATCCCGTCCCCCTTTAATGGCATGCTTTTCCAGCCGGTACCGGAAGGAACGTGTGTTCAACTGCAGGAGTTGAGCGGCTTTCTTCTTGACCCACTTAGCTCTTTCTAGGGCTTTGAGCAACAGATCCTTCTCGATCGAATTGATCAGTCCCTCTAAATCCAACCCATCCGTCGGAAGATCCGTCGAATAGGGCTGTGGCTGAGCAGCAGAGCGGTGAAACCAGCCCTGAACGTCCTCTTCCGCGATCGTGGATCCGGTGGCAAAGGCCACGACGCGTTCGATGAAGTTCTCCAACTCCCTCACGTTCCCCTTCCATTCGTGCGCGAGCAGCAACTGCATGACGCCAGGGGTCAGTGAGGGAACTGGTTTTCCGCTCTCTTTCGAGAACTGCTCAAGGAAGTGCTGAGCCAGCAGCGGAATATCCCCGATTCGCAGGCGCAGCGGGGGGAGGTGGATTGGAATTACGTCAAGCCGGTAGTAGAGGTCCTCCCGGAACGTACCCTCAGCCACCGACTTTTCCAGGTCCTTGTTCGTCGCCGCAATGATCCGCACATCCACCTTCATATCCTGGATGCCACCGACACGCCGGAACTCCCGTTCCTGGATGACCCGCAAGAGCTTCACCTGGGTCGCTGGGGTTGTCTCGCCGATCTCGTCCAGAAAGATACTGCCGCCGTCGGCCACCTCGAACAACCCGGCCTTGTTCGCGATCGCGCCGGTAAAGGAGCCCTTCATGTGGCCGAATAGCTCGCTTTCAAGGAGCGGCTCCGGCAGGGCACTGCAGTTGATGGTGACAAACGGCCTCTGACTGCGAGCGCTCTTGTAATGAATCGCGCGGGCGATGAGTTCCTTGCCCGTGCCGCTCTCGCCGCAGATCAACACGTTGCTCTTGTTGTCAGCCACCTTCCCGACCACATCGAACACCTTCTGCATCGCCTCACTCTGCCCGATGATCCTGGCAAAGGAGGACTGGTCGGCCATCTCCCGCTTGAGCAGTGTGTTCTCAGTCGACAGCCGCCGCCTCTCCAGCGCATTCCGGATGATGAGCTGGACTTCGTCGATCTGAAAGGGTTTGGTCAGGTAATCGTAGGCTCCGTGCTTCATGGCCTCCACGGCCGATTCAGCGGAAGCGAAGGCCGTGATCATCAAGACCACCGTCTCGGGAGCGGCTGCCTTCACTGCTTTCAGGACCTCCAATCCGCTCCCCTTGGGCATCTTGAGATCGGTGATCACGAGGTCAAAGATTTCCTTGCCGATCTGTGCGATCGCCTCTTCGCCGTCTTCCGAGACCGTGACCGCATAGCCGGCCCGCTTGAGCATAATGCTCAAGACATCCCGCATACTCCGCTCATCATCAACGATCAAGATCTTTTCCACGGTTCCCTACCTTCGTGCCAGAGGCGCGGCCCTCCTTCTGCAGACCTCGGCAAACAGACCACCAAGCGCGCCCCCTTGCCTTCCTCGCTGGCCACGCGGACCCACCCGCCGTGGAGATCCACGATGCGATGCACCGCGGCAAGTCCCAGGCCCGACCCCTCTTTCTTCGTTGTGAAGAAGGGCAGAAAGATTTTGTCAAAATGCGCTTGTTTGATCCCTTCCCCGGTATCCTGGAATGCGATCTCGACCACCTCACCGCTCTGGCCGCGCACCCCAACCCGCCGACGACTCGTCGAAATCGTCAACCGCCCCCCGGCAGGCATGGCGTCGAATGCATTCGTCGCAAGGTTCCAAAATACCTGCCTCAGTTGATCCTGATCCACCTCGGCAATCAGCGGACTGGCCCATGGTTGGGTCGTAATCTCAATATCTTTCTTTCGGGATTGAGCCTCATGCCGGATCAGATCCAGCGTGTCCGCCAGGACGACATTCAGATCGCATTCCTTCAGATTCAGCGCGGGCGGCCGCGCGTAGGCCAGGAACTCCGTGATGATGGAATCGAGCCTGGTCGCCTCCCGAATCGCAATATTCATGAGACGTGTGTTGGTCTCATCCTGAGGGAGGTCTTTCCGCAGCATCTGCATCGCGCCGGCTAGTGCCCCCAGAGGATTCCTGATCTCATGCGCCATGCCGGCGGACATTTCACCAATTGTGGCGAGCCATTCCTGACGCCGCATCTGCTCTTCCATATCACGAATCTGCGTGAGATCTTTGAAGACCCCGACCAGGCCGGTCTGGACGCCGCCTTCGTTCAGCGGCGACAGGGTCATCCCAAGGACCAGACGGCTACCGTCGGCCCGCCTGCCTTCGGCCTCGAACCGGTGAGGAACGGTCAAGGTGACGGAGCCGACACCGAGGTGATCCCCCTGCTGCCAATTGAACACCTCCCACCACGGACGGTTTCGGACCTGCTCCAGGGTGTAGCCCGTCGCATCCTGTGCCGCCGGGTTGAATGAGGTGATCCGACCTTCCGCAT
>VBOJ01000204.1 GCA_005877775.1 Nitrospirota bacterium
GTGATGTTCGGCATCCCGAAGTCTCAGACAAGGTTCAGGTTGAGGTCAAGGTCAGTGTCAGTGGTTAGTTCTGAGTTCTCAGTGCTGAGGGACAACTCACAACTCAGCCTTCACCTCAGCCTCAACCTTCTTCAAAGTGTGCTGCATCTTAGCATCGCTAAAAGACAGGGTGCAAGACCGACGGAACAGTGCGTCTGTCGCGAAAGACGCAACGACGCTAATGACGCAGGTCGCCGTTGATGCGTGCCGCGTCTATAGCGTCCGTTGCGTACAGCGTCCTTGCGTCTGTAGCGTCTGGCGCGCTGTCGCGACAGACGCGTGACGCAATAGACGCAAGAGACGCGATGACGTAAGAGACGCCTCACGCTACTCTGGTTGCCACACATAATCAGGTTGGAGCATCGGTTGGTACCGCGGGGGAATTGGTACAGGGAACGTCAGTATTTCGTACGCGCCTGCGAGGGTCCGTGCGATGAACATGCCGAACCCATCAATCGGTCCCCGGAGTGCGCCAGCAGCCCAGCCTTCCTTGCGCCCAACCAGATAGATCTGTTTTGGCACTTCAGCCAAGGCAAGGGTGAAGTTGGCGATCCCACGCACCAGCTTGGTCCCAATTTTCTCAACGACCGGTGACTCGATCACCTCTTGAGCTGCGGGCAAAGGTTCCTCTGCCTGTGCCGGCTGCCCGCCCCAGAGGATCACGCACATCACGATTCCTACAGGCCAGCTCGTCATCGTGCGCATCTTACCGCACTGGCTTAGGAAGCACCAGCCTTCAGGATGCTCAAAAAGGCTAGACAACGAGGCCGTGCTTGAAGACGTGAAACGTTAAACGTGAATCGGCAAGACTGAGAACCCGTTACGTTTAACGATTAACGAATAACGATTAACGAGACTGTGAGCGACTGAGAACAAAGTTGGGAGCCTTTTTCAGCATCCTGGTTGCAACCAGGCATCCATTCAGATAAGTTACGCCCGATGAGCGACGGTCTCGCCCGTCAGATCATGCTCGCCGGCGCGAGCGGTCTCCTCTACCCTCTCTGCTTTCCTGATTTCGATGTCGGTGCCCTCGCCTGGATCGTCTTAGTCCCACTCCACTTCGCTATCGCCGGGGCCCACCCACGTCGCGCTTTCTGGATCGGCTGGCTGGCTGGTTTGATTGCCTTTGTCGGCACGATGTTCTGGGTCGTCACGGCTATGCACCTCTATGGCAAGATGCCGCTCCTGGCAAGCTATGCCGTCATGCTCCTGCTCACGACCTATCTCGGCCTCTATGTCGCCTTCTATGCTCTGGCCATTGCCTGGCTCCGAAACCGGCTTTTCGCTTTCGCGTTCTTTGCAGCCCCGTTCATCTGGGTCTCTCTCGAACTGCTTCGCACGTACCTCCTGTCAGGCCTCCCTTGGGCCCTCCTCGGCTATTCACAATACAAGTGGCTGCCGGCGATCCAGATTGCAGACCTGACAGGCGTGTACGGCGTGTCTTTCCTGGTCGTGTTGGTCAATGCGGCGCTTGCCGAAGTAGGACTGTGGGCGCTGGGACGATTCAGACAACCTGGAAGCCCCTTTCCCTGGATGAGTCCAACCGCAGCCACGTTGGGAATGGTCATGACCCTCCTGTACGGCCAGGCTCAGTTGAACGCTGGCGCAGATGCTGCCTCACCGTCCAGGAGAGACTCCAACCGTTCGATCTCTATAGGACTCGTACAACCCGACATAGATCAGGCTCAGAAGTGGGACGCTGCCTTCCGACGCGAGACGCTCGATCGCTTCGCCAGGTTGACCGCTCAAGTCGCAGAGGGGAGCGACTTGGTCGTCTGGCCGGAAGCCGCCACACCTTTTCTGTTTGAGCGAGAGCCGTCCTACCGGCTCGAAGTCATGGCGCTCGCGCGAGCCTACAATGTCCCGCTTCTCTTCGGAAGCCCCGCGCTTCGACACTTTCCCAACGGGCGCCCCTACCTGCTCAACAGCGCCTATCTCCTCTCGCCGGACGGCGTGATCCTGGGCCGTTATGACAAGCGCCATCTGGTGCCGTTCGGCGAATACATCCCGTTGCGGCCTGTCCTGTCTTTTCTTGAAAAACTGGTTGAAGGCATCGGTGACTTTGAAGCAGGAACTGTTCCTACAGTACTGGACCTGCCCATCGGGTCAGGAGCCGATGGGACCACCGTCAAATTCGGCGTCGTGATTTGCTACGAAGTGATCTTTCCCGACCTCGTGCGGGAGTTCGTGGCGAATGGGGCGCAGTTCATGGTGACGATCACCAACGATGCCTGGTTCGGAAAATCCGCCGCGGCGTTCCAGCATTTCGGGATGGTGGTGCTGAGGGCGGTGGAAAATCGGGTCGCGTTTTCCCGCTCAGCCAATACAGGTATTTCAGGCTTTATTGACCCGCAGGGCAGGATTCTCCACGCGACGCCCATCTTTACCGAAGCGGTCGTGACCAGTCGCATTCCCGTCGGACGAGTACGCACTTTCTACAGCCAACAGGGTGATGTCTTTGCATATGGCTGTGTTATAATCACGGCGCTTTTTCTCCTGACCTGCTCGGTCAGGAGCAGGCGCGTGGCGATGGGCGAGAGGCGATAGCCCACACGGACGTTAGGCGTGAAACGTAAGGCGTAAGCAGGGCTTTAGCAGCGCCCCTCACGCCTGACGCCTCACGTCTGGTCTGGCCTTGTGCCACTTGCCTACTGTGGAGAACAGATATGCTTGACGAATTAAGCGTGCGGGTCCGAGCCATCGGCGAACAGGTCAGCGAACTCCGGGGGCATCTTTGACCTCCCTCATCTGACCTCGCAGCTTCAAGATTTGGAACGGGAGACGACCCAACCTGACTTTTGGAAAGACCGCCAGGCTGCCGCCCGCGTCAGTCGCAAGAAAGCCGCCATTGAGCGCGACATCCGCCGCTGGGCCGACATCGAACGCCGGCAGGGAGACCTGCGCGCGATGATGGAGCTGGCCCAGGAAAGCGGGGACGCGGCGATGGAACGCGAGCTGGCGTCTGAGCTGGGGCAGTTCGAAGCCTCAATCAACCAATTGCGGATCGAATTGCTGCTGTCCGGCGAACGAGACAGCAGCAACGCGCTTCTCGCCATTCATCCGGGGGCCGGGGGTACTGAGTCGCAGGACTGGGCCGAAATGCTGCTGCGCATGTTTGTCCGATGGGCAGAGCGGAAGGGATATCAGGTGGAAACGCTGGATCTCCAAGCCGGTGAAGGAGCCGGTATCAAGAGTGCGACCTTGGCCATCAACGGCCCCTACGCCTATGGCTATCTCAAGGCCGAAGCCGGCGTCCACCGCCTGGTCCGTATTTCGCCCTTCGATGCAAACAAGCGACGGCATACCTCCTTCGCCTCCGTCTTCGTCTATCCGGAAATCGCAGAGGACGCGGAACTGGTGATTGACGAGAAGGACCTCAAGATTGACACCTTTCGAGCCGGTGGCGCCGGCGGCCAGAACGTGAACAAGGTGGAAACGGCGATCCGCATCACGCACCTCCCCTCTGGGATCGTGGTGCAGTGTCAGAATGAACGCTCCCAGCTCCAAAACCGCAACGGTGCGATGAAGATCCTCAAGGCGCGCCTCTACGAGCTGGAACAGCAGAAGAAGGAGGCGGAGTTCCAGTCCATCGTCGGAGAAAAAAAGGAAATCGGGTTTGGGAGCCAGATCCGTTCCTACGTGTTCCAGCCCTATCAGATGGTGAAAGACCACCGGACGAATCATGAGGTGGGGAACGTCGACGCAGTCATGGACGGCGACATAGACCAGTTCATTGAGGCGTATCTCAAAAAACAGCTCGCAACGAGCAAATAAAAGGAAGCTGTCAGCAACACAACAGTTGTCCTCCCCTTTGTAAGGGGAGGTTCAGAGGGGTAGATGGCACGAGTCAAACAAGGTCACTCTGAAAACCTGGGACTTAAACGCCGCTTGCGTTCAGAGATGACTCACGCGGAAATGCGACTATGGGCAAGAATACGAGCAAAACAGTTCCAGGGGCTGAAGTTTCGACGGCAACATGGAATAGGACCGTACATCGTAGATTTTTATTGTCCAGAGAAATCACTCGTCATCGAGGTGGATGGCGATACCCATGCTGAACCAAGTCAAATCTTCAAAGACGAACGGAGGGACCGAT
>VBOJ01000205.1 GCA_005877775.1 Nitrospirota bacterium
ACGCCCGCACCTTCACCTTGGCGACGCTCCACCCCAGCAGGCTGGCCGCTTCGCGAGCGGAATGGCCCTCGAGAGAGACCAGGGTGAGCACGAGGCGGTTCTCGGCCGAGAGATGGCTCAACGCCCACTGCAACAGATCCGCCGCTTCGCGTCGCCTCGCTTGTTCGCGAAATCGGTCGTCCGAATCCGCCGCCAGGACGCGCTCCATCCACTGCTGATGCTCCTCCGTCAGGGCGCTCGCCGGCAGTTCCTTCTGTCGAATCGTTCGCCAGAACTGATAGCACGTCCGGACGGCGATGCTCGAGAGCCAGTGCTCGAACGGGGCTCGACCCGAAAAACCTGGCAAGCCGCTGTACGCGCGGACAAAGACATCATGCGCGACCTCCGCCACACGGTCGGGTGGCACATGCCGGTTCACAATTCTTGCCACGTGCTGCTGATACCGGGTGATCAACTCGGCAAACAGGTCGATCTCCCCGTGCAACACCCGGTCGATAACCTCGAGATCATCGGCCACCTGTGTCTGCACCCCAATGAGGCTGGACACCTCGCTACCGCATGCGCACCCCCCGTATCATACCTCACCCACGAACGGAACCGCACGTGACGTTGAAAAGATCCTCGCCGGGCAGTCGCGCCGCTGCATAGCTTAACTGCCCTGCAGAACTCCCCCTGTCCCACGAGGTTCAGCCTCCCGCCTAGGGGCCATCCCCTCCGCGGTCTCCTCGTGATCAGTCTTCGCCAATCCTTCGCTCCTCGACGTCCGGGCGCGATGAGAATCCCGCGTCTGTTCACGGATGGCCTTCAGTTTGTCACGTTGTTCGGGCGTGAGCACCGCAAAGAGGTCTCGTTTCGCCTTGATCCCCATGAACCGGAGGTTGGCGTCGAGCGCTTCGCGCTCTTTGAGCTTGGCTTGGATAATGGAGAGGTCCGTCTTCTCGTTCCAAACGAGCGCTCTCAGCTCCCGTTCCGCCACAAGGACATCAGCGTGCGCCCGAATCTGCGCGCGGTCCTGGTCAAGCGCCAGTGCCTTCAGCTTGGCGGTCTGCTCGTCTGTCAAGCCGATGTCCTTCTGATGTCTGAGGAGGTGATGAAGCACGTGTGAGGTCGTTCCCCCGTGACCCGACATGCCATGCCGAGTCATCCCGAACGCATGACCACCGCCTCCCCTGTAGCCGGGCGACTCGTCCGCCCACGCGAGCGAGGATGTCAATCCGACCAGACCTATTCCCACCGCAATCCCAAAGATCAGTTTGAGTCCGCCATTCATAATGACCTCCTTTGTGAACCAAGGTGATTGGGGTACCGGCTCGACGCCGGTTCGATCTCACCCCTTCACCCATCAAGTCGTTCCGAAAAGGGAGAAGGTTACAAGCGCTCGTAAGGCCTCGGCAGGTGTGGAGAAGGGCACGATGGGGGAATGGTTACCGAAGAGAAGGAGACAATGTCGCCGGTCACGCCTGGAGAGGGCCGAGGAGGAGCAGGCCACGGTGAATCGGAGGTCTTTCAGAAATGGCAGCGATCCGCATGACCGGCGCCGCGCGCCCCGCCTCGTTCGTGACGCGTCCGGTCAACCCAAAGACTCCTCGCGCGTTCTCCCTAACAGAGGGAGAGGGACCTGTTCAACGTCACGATCGCATGGTAGCATATGAATAAGCCCCAACAAGGAGGGGGACCCATGATGCGTCTCACGACCAGTCTGATGGAATCCTCTCAAGGAAGACTCTTGCAGTGGAAAATCCTGCCGGCGTGGGGATTGGGCATATGGATTCTGCTCTCCACTCTACCGGTCCACGCGACCGAGGCGCAGGTGCCATGGGAATGTTCAGGGTATAGCGGAGAGGCTCAGGCGCGCTGCGTCCAGGCCTTGATCGAAATCCAGCGCGAGAAGATTGCGAAGCTGGAAGGCGAACTCCAGGCCCAGCAAGCCACAGTTAACCAACTAAAAGAACAGGCAGGCCACCTGGCCGCTGCCCCTCCTGTGACAGTCACACCGGCCCCATACGCGTACCCCTATCCGTACACCTATTGGTATCCTTCGCCGGGGTTCTCACTGTACCTTGGTCGCCCCTGGATCTACGGCCCACCCTACTTCTATCGCCCCTATCCTTATTGGGGCCCGAGGTTCTTCGGCCACTACCGTGGGCATGGGGGCCGCCACCGATAACGCCGGACGCTCCGCCACGCACCAAAAGAAGTGGAATGCCCTCGTTTCTTTGCTCGATTCCCCCTAGTTCACCTCGGTCCAACCAGCCATCCGGGACCGAAACATCAGGGTCCGACTGGCCGTCCTGACGAGGTACGCATCGCCAGTGTGCTCGATCGCTTGTGGCCGCTCGTCTCCCTGTAGCTCAATCGCGTGAAACCCACTCATAAAGGCCGAAAAGCCGACCAACCGGCTTGTCGTCACAGCCAGAGCGAGATGACCGTACGCACGAAGGTCCTGGACCTGTTCGGCCCCTCCTAATGCCTCGCTCGTCCAATGGGCGAGGGTTTCCTGAAAGCCAAACAGATGCCGATCGGTGGCGACGATGCACAATTCCCTGAGGACATGGGACGTTTTGACATGTTCATCCCCATCAAGAGGCTGCTCGCCCCAATGTCGAAGCTGAGAGGAGAATCCCAGCAATCTCGTGGAAGTAATGGCCAGCGCGGTGAGGCCATGTGCCTTGGTACTGACCACGGTCTCACCTGGCGATAAGTCGATCTCGGATTGCCCTACTCCAGTGACCGCAACCACTTTATCTTTGACTACCGACACCAGGACATCTGTGAAGCGACCTTGTGGGAATGCCAACGTGCAACTGAGCAACAGAATTCCACCAACGAAGAGGCAGACTGCTCCACTGCGCCAAGACGATACCTTCTGGCCTACAAGGGAATTCATTCGGCTCTGTGTTCCCATGACCTCATCGTTGATCCTGTCGTGAGCAAATTGCAACAGAAATGGCGACAGGCTACTGTCTTAGGAGGGCCGTGTCAACGAGGCCGGCTCAGCACAATCAGCAGGACGCAATTCGCCGCGCCGCGCCTCGGTCCGCAAGGAAGAGCAGTTAATTCGAGGCTCAGGCAACTTATTCGGACACTTCCTGCTGTTGAACGTTATCTCAAGAGCTGTTAGTATCCACCCCCATCAAAACTGACCAACCGGACAGTCAGACCCTAGGCAGGTAGGCCTTGCGGGCTGCGCATCACTCTTCCAAGCGACGGAACCTATCTTTATTTCCCCCTGAGCCCGTTTCGCCCCAAAAGCCAGGGCCGTATGAAATCTTCAACGTCGACGCTTTCGAGTGGCTCGAAAAGGCCAAGCCACTGTCAATCCACGCTGTCGTAACCGATCCTCCCTACGGTTTGGTCGAATACACTCCTCGCGAGTTAGAGAAGATGCGAAATAGACGCGGTGGAGTATGGCGAATCCCCCCGTCCTTTGATGGTTGTGAGCGAAAGCCTCTACCACGCTTTACGGTTTTGACCGACAGAGATCGAGGTGAACTACGACAGTTCTTCAAGAGACTGGCAGAATCTCTCATGCCTGTTCTTGTGCCTGGTGGCCACGTCTTCATCGCAACCAACCCTCTAGTGTCGTACCTCGTCTACGAGCCATTCATTCAGGCGGGATTCGAAAAGCGAGGAGAAATCATCCGCGTGGTATACACCCTCCGTGGGGGTGACCGCCCCAAGAATGCCCACGAGGAGTTCCCTGATATCACGGTCATGCCGAAGTCATGCTGGGAACCATGGGGCTTGTTTCGCAAACCATGCGAAGGACGCGTGCAAGACAACTTGCGGAAATGGAGAACCGGCGGTTTAAGACGTATCTCGGCAGAAGAACCTTTCAAAGACTTGATCTATTCCCTGCCAGGACGTGGACTTGAAAAAGAACTTGCACCACACCCCTCCTTGAAACCCCAGCATTTTTTACGCCAGATCGTCCGCGCTGCCGTGCCGTTTGGACACGGCGTCATACTGGATCCATTCATGGGGTCAGGCTCAACGATTGCAGCCGCGACTGCACTTAGCCTAAGAAGTATCGGTCTAGAAATAGATCGAGACTATTTTCAACTCGCAAAGAAGGCAATCCCAGCCCTGGCAGAGTACGTGCCATCGGAGAACGGGGTGAATGGCACGAAAAGGTGACTTCGATCCTTCCGTACCCCTACCACCTGGCCTTGACATTGCCGCTATTCG
>VBOJ01000213.1 GCA_005877775.1 Nitrospirota bacterium
ATATGGGAGACATGGGTCTTTGAGTCCGGAGTCCATGGTCCCATCTTGTGCGGGTGTTGTCTGGTGTGTTGTTTGACCGAAAGCGGCGCCCGGCGATCCGAGTTGCCTTCCCGCAATACCGGGTTGACGGCGCTCCCCTTCACTTTGTCGTACCGCGCTTTAATGTCCCTTTCTTTGTCGTCTTTCGGGTCCTCGGGATAATCGGGAACCTTGTACCCCTGACTCTGCAATTCCTTGACGGCTGCTTTGATTTGAGGGATCGACGCGCTGATGTTGGGGAGCTTGATGATATTGGCCTCCGGCGCCGTGGCGAGCTTCCCTAATTCGGCCAAATCATCCGACTGTTTTTGGCTCTCCGTGAGATATTCGGGAAAGACGGCGAGAATGCGCCCTGCCAGAGAGATATCCCTCAATTCAACGCATACGCCGGCTGCCTTTGTGAAGGCTTTGACGATCGGGAGAAAAGAATAGGTGGCCAGTGCCGGCGCTTCATCGGTTTTTGTATAAAGAATTTTGGAGGCCTTTGTTGTCATGGCTTCTCCTTACTTTAAAGATTGCAATTCCCTAACGGACGGTAACCCAATAAATTCATCTGTCCCGTTGGCTCATAGAGGCAGAACTCACTGGAGCAAAAATCCAGCACCACGAGATGGGCCCATTGATGGTCGAAGACTTTCTGGAGCGCTCGGTGGCGCTGGACAATGGCGTTGATCTGCGCCGGAATCGCCTCGACCACGAAATTCAGCCACGTCGGCAAAGTCACGAACCGGCGGCCTTCGTGCCAAAATATTCCTGTCGACTCACCGCCACGTCGGAGACAAACATCACGCCGGAATAGCGGTCGAACAGCGGACGCAGTCCAGCCAGGATCGGCTCTACCTTCTCCTCCGGCACCACCGCCATAATCATTACCAGGCTCTCCAGCTCACTGAACATGAAATGGCCTTCGTGAAGGCCGTGATGGCCTTTGCCGGAGACATTGCCGATAATCGTGTATCCAGTCGCTTGGACCTTATCCAGCAACTCCGTCACAAATGCCCGGTGCTCACCCGAGACGATCACACGGATTTCTTTCATGGGATGCAGCGTGAGCCCGCTCATAATCAGCACTCCTTTCACTATGCCGCACGGGGACAGGCACCGCTACGCGGAGCCAGTCCCCAACGCCACGCGGCGCCACTCGCCTGTCGGCAGATACCGGTACAAGGCGCCTTCCTCCCGCTCCACGGCGACCAGATGGACCCACCCATTGTGATAGAACCGTTGCAGAACCTCATGGCGGTGAATGAGGGCTTCGATACGCGCGCGCGGCGCCTCGATGAGTGTCAGCAGGCGCATGGGCTCATGGTACGGGACCTCCCCATTCATCACGGTCTGCCAGGCCAGTCCCGTTCGGAGGTCGCTCTGCATCCCGGACATGACGCCGATGCGGCCGACCACGTTGTGATAGATCTTACTCCCGCTGCCGTACACGTCGTTGTCCATGGTGGAAAAATAATGCTCCATGTTGATCCATTGGGTCACCACCTGCGGGGCGGTCATGATGATCTCCAGCAACCGGCTGCTCGGATCCTCAAGGTAGTCATACGAGTGAAGAAACGTGCGCCCCTCCAGATTGAGCGCCTTGGTGATGTGTCGCCGGGCAATGATGAAGGCCGCGTTCCCAGACAGGCCCCACTCCGGCCGGGCCTGGCTCCAGTCGGCGCTGCGCCGGCGGACATGAGACATGGCTTGCCGTGGCAGTAGGGCGACGGCCACATCAGGGAGCCGCGCGCAACGCTCCTGGCTGGTGAGCTGACCGGCCTCTTTGAGGTCCTCGAGCAGCCGTGCTAGATCCTTTCGGTGGGTGGGCGGCACATCTTCCAGATCGAAGAGCTGCACCTCGTCCGTCGTCGTGTCAATCTGACCGGCCACAAAGTGGGTGTCGGAGGGAATCTCAATACCGTTCTTGGCCAGCCGCTCCCTTACCTGAGGCTTATTCGCCATCGCAGCGAGCAGGCGGGCGTTCGGTTTCCCCTCATTGCCCCCGCAGGCCCCGCAATCCAGGGCGGCCTCAAAGGGGTTGTTGTCCGAGGTGCTCCCGTGGGCGCACAACAGGACGAGCCGCGCGAAGTTTCGGGTCAATCCCATCATCCTCAGCGCGGTCTCGACCGTGAAGACCTGCTCATCAAGCGTGAATCCCGTCCGCGTGATGCGCTCCTTCTGCACCGAGGCCCAGCGCTGATCAATCTGGTAGTCCCGCCGCAGGTCCTCGATGAAGGCCGTGACCTCTTCAGCCGAAAGATCCGCCAGCCGGCTCGACTCGTTCATGAACGGCCCCTCCGCCTCTTCTCCGTTCAACGCTCGCCGGCGCAACATCTCGACCAGTTCCGGGGAGACCCGCGAGCCGTGCAGGCCGAGCCGCTCCCGCAACGCCAGCCGAATGACCGCGCGCTGCTCACTCGCCACCATTTCTTCCGCTTCGCTCTTGGAGAGTTTATCAACCGTGAGGGTAGTGGACACAGGAGGCGCCACGATCCGTTTGAACCATCCGCTCAGCTTGCGATACCACACCGGGAACAGGGTTTTTCCCACAAAGGGCAGGCAATAAAACCACCCCAGCGACTCCACTATGACATACGGCGTGATGACATGCTCTTTGAGGTCGAGCAGGAGCGCATGCCCCGCGTGGACGAGCCGCGCGCCCGTGCGATGCCGCGAGAGCATGTCGCCGTGATAGGAACGGGGAATCTCGCGCACGAGGTTGCGTGCTTTCATGATGACGGGATACTGATCGGTGTCATGATGGCTCCCCAACGCGCGGTAGCGGATGAAGCAGATGAAAAATCCGGCGAAGCCGAAGGTTTCGTAATCCCCGATGGGCTCGAGATGGCGACGCAGGGGCTCGGAGCGCACATCGATGCAGAATACCGCCTGCGCCTGGGGCCGCACCTCTATAGGGGCTCGCGTCGCCCCCTCCGTGGGCAGAGCCCACGGAGCCTTCCCTTCTCGCTCGCTTTGCTCGCTGGGTAGAATGGACGGACCCTGATCGGGGGGAGCCTCATACAGTCTGCCAAGGTTGGGCAGGAGTTTCTCTAGTAGCTGCTGCTGATACCCTGCCTCAAATGCGTCAAGCCACCGCGGTCCGTGCTGAGTCTCCGGGAACGCATCCAGCCAATCCAGCAGCGTCTTCAAGTCTAAGGGGGGGCTGTTGAGCAGCTCTGCCAGGGCGATGCCCAGAGCCTTGGCCAATGATAGCAGGCGCCAGGCCGCGGACCGAAAGGCGGCACGCCGATGCCAGTCGGCAGAATCAGTCAGGTACCGGCCGGCTAGGGCCTCCCACGCCTCGATGCCGCGCTTGGGCCACCGGTTTCGCAGCCGATCAACCCGCCGAGACCAGTGACCCGGGAGTCCCCCGGCAACCCGTTCCTGTCTGAGATGGTACGCCAAAGGATGGGATTCCATGTAGCTGCGGATCGCTTCGAAGGTTCCTTCAATGCCAAGTTCCTCCCGACAGACCTGCCCCACCAACTCACGCTCGTAGAAGAGCCGAATCGACAGATACTTCACCAGACTCGCCGGATAGGCCTCCTGCCAGGCGTATCCTTGCTGATCCGCACGCCACTTGATAAAGGCCGCCCAGCCCGGCAAAGCTGCCAGATGGAGGGCGAGATACTCGAGCCGAGCCGTCTCGGGAACGCCCAGCGCCGCCAGGGCATCCAGGATCGCATCTTCCGAACGATCGGGCAGGGCTTCAAGCTTACGCCGCCAGTCCCGGATGCCCCAGAGTGAGCCGTTCAGATCTAGCCAGGTCAGGGTCTTCCAGGCACCGGACAATGTCTGCTCGCGCTGAGGCATCGTCCAGGCCGCATGGCCTTCGTCCAGGAAGGCGGCGCACCATCGAATCAGC
>VBOJ01000024.1 GCA_005877775.1 Nitrospirota bacterium
TCATGCCGAATGACGTGAAATGGAACCAGCGTCGTGATCTCGATTCCGAGCTCCTCCCGCAGTTCCCGCCTCAGGCAGTCTTCCAGCGACTCGCCCGGTTCGCACTTACCACCGGGGAATTCCCAGAGTCCTCCCAAGTGCACACCTACTTTTCGCTGAGCGATCAGGTAGCGTCCTTCGTGGAGGATCAATCCGGCCGCAACTTGAATGGTCATGGATATTCGTTGGGCGTGAAGCGTCAGGAGCGTCTATAGCGTCTAGTGCGTGCCGCGTCTTTAGCGTCGTTGCGTCGGTTGCGCGGTGCGTCTTTCGCGAGAGACGCTATAGACGCGACCAACGCTATTGACGCATGCACGTGGCACGAGCTGGGCGCCCCTTCACCCCCCACGTTTTGGTTCGAACGGATAGGTCTTGCAAATGTCCTTCATGGGACAGAGCAGACAATAGGGGTCGCGGGCGGTGCACACCATGGCCCCGAAGTCCATCAGAGCCTGATTGAAATCATACCCCTTGCCTTTGGGAATCAAGGCCTCGGAGAGCGCCCACAAGCGGCGCTTTTGAGTTTTGGGGTTCCCGGTTCCGGCGAACACTCGATGCAAAACGCGAATCACATTCGTGTCCAGGATTGGCGCGTCTTCGTTGAAAGCGAAGGACTGGATAGCCCCGGCCGTGTACCGGCCGATCCCCTTGAATGAAAGAAGCTCCTCCTGGTGATTGGGGAGTGTTCCGCCGTAACGGGCCACTGTCTCACATGCGATACTGTGCAAGCGGTACGGTCGAATATTGTACCCGAGGGGGTACCAGGCTTTTCGCACTTCTTCGATCGGCGCCTCCGCCAAGTCCTGGAAGGTGGGATATCGTTCTAGAAACTCATGGTACTTGGGAATGACCCGGTCCACTTGGGTTTGCTGGAGCATGACCTCCGAAACGAGGATCTTGTACGGATCGGAAGTCTTTCGCCAGGGGAGGTCCCGGCCGTGCTCCCGGTACCATTTCAGCAGGCGAGACTGAAAGCGCCGTTTGACCCCAGAGTCAACCGCCGCAGCAGGCGGTCGGGATTCATGCTGGGAACGACGAGGGCGTTTTGAGATGGAGCCGTTCCGGCGAGGCATTGAGTCGTTCCGTCGGAGGCCATTGTAGAAGCAGGAGGGATGAAAAGCAATCGAGGAAGGACTGGCAACAATATGCCTTCACCGGTGCTTCTACCAATCCGCTCCGAGGCGATCCACAATGACCTGATGAACAACCGCGTAGGGGCCGAGCGATGCCAGGTACACTGCGGTCTCCGCAATGTCATAGGGACTGATTTGCTTACTCCGTGCGATCTCGTCAGGTGAGGCATCCACGAGAGAATCGGCCACGCCTCCAGGACAAATGGCGCTCACCCTGATCTTGTAGTGTCGTCCTTCATCAGCGAGCGCCTTTGTCAGGGCCATGATGCCATGCTTCGAGGCGCTGTAGGTTCCGGTCCCGGCCCAGGCCTGAACTCCGCACACGCTCGACATGTTGATAATGGTCCCGCCTCCATTCTTCATCATCTGGCGAAATCCCTCTCGGCAGCAGAAGAACGTGCCGCGCAGATTGGTATTCATCACTCGATCGAACATGTCAGTCGTGGTTTCTGCAATTCGGCCTCCCCCTCCAATTCCTGCATTGTTGACCAAGATATCTAGCCGTCCAAAGTGCTTGACTGCCTCGGCGATGAGCCGTTTCACCTGCGTTTCCTCAGTCACGTCAGTTTGAATCGCCTTCGCATCACCTCCTCGCTTGAGGATCTGCGCGACCGTTTTTTCACAGAGGGCCTTCCGTCGCGCAGCGACCACCACGCGGGCGCCCTCCTCGGCGAATTGCAGCGCGATGGCCTTGCCGATTCCGCTGCTGCTCCCCGTGACAATTGCAACCTTGTGTGCCAACCGTTTCATACAGCACCTTCAAGTTCCAGGCTATGGCTCTACCTTTACTCCCTTCCAGAATGCCACGTGCCCGGCGATCTGTTGGGCTGCCTTTTTGGGCGATGGATAATACCAGGCCGCATCCTTGTTGAGCTGCCCGTTCACCTCGATATCGTAGTAGCTCGCCTCGCCCTTCCAGGGACAGGTTGTGCGCGTGGCGCTCGGTTTGAAATACTGGCGCTTGATCACCTCTGGCGGAAAGTAATGATTGCCTTCCACGAATTCGCAATGGTCGCTTTCGGCTAGTACGGTGTTGTTCCAGATTGCTTTCGGCATGGCATCCTCCGTATGCTTGAACCAGTGAATGCAATTGTAAGCCAATTACCCTGGTGCGTGCATCATGAAGATCTCGGACCTGACGTTAGATGAGCTGAAGGAACTGGTCAAAGGCATTGTGGACGAGCGGCTACGGGAGCTTCTGGGAGACCCCGATTTAGGGCTGGAGTTGGGCGAAGCGGTCCGCAGCCGACTTAAGGCCTCCTTAGTGTCAACCGAGCGGTTGACCGGCGACGACGTGGCGGAAAAGCTCGGGCTGAAATGGTAAGAGAACAAATGGCGTGGTATCGTGCCGCGTATCGGTCTGAGGTAGTAGCAGACCTCGCAAATCTCGACAAGGCCATGGCCCAGCGGATCTTCGACAAGACCAAGTGGCTCGCTTCAAACGTCGAAAACCTCCGTCATGAGTCCCTGGCGCCGGATCTGCCAGCCCTGTCCAAATATGCAGTAGGAGACTGGCGCATCTTCTACTCGATTGACCGTAGCGAGAAGGTGGTCCATGTCCATTTGATCGCCCACTGGAAAGAGGTTTATCAGCAGTGAGTCGTGGCGCGTAAGGAGAACCGATGATTAAAGTGACCTCTTCAGCCATACAGAAATTGAAAGCATTGATCGTTGAGCATCCGGAAGATCTGATCGTCCGCGTGAGCGTCGAGGACCTCGATGATCACCGGATCGGGTTCCGCATCACGCTTGAGGACTCGGCCCAGCCTGACGATATGGTACATGATATTGATGGCCTGACCGTCGCCGTGGATGGACAGAGCGTCTCCCGCATGGATGGGATCACACTCGATTATCACGAGCCGGGCGGGTTCAAGTTTCATCATCCAGAGCCACAGGAAGAGTTCAAGCTGGATCTATTCAATTTGAATTAGGCCGGACGTCCCCAATATGGACAACAACCAGGCCTTCTTTGCCCCCTGCCCGCGCGGGTTGGAGGCAGTCCTTGCCGCCGAGCTGGAGCAGTTGGGAGCACAGGCGGTTGCTACCACTCAAGGCGGGGTCGGGTTCAGCGGCACCTTTGACCTCTGTTACAGGGTGAACCTCGAGAGCAGGATTGCCAGTCGGGTCCTGTGGCGTACCTTTCACGGCCAGTACCGGGACGAAGAGGATATCTACGAGGCGGCCTATCACCCTCCCTGGCCGGAGTGGTTTTCCACCCGGCACACGATCAAGGTCAAGGTCAGCGCTCAACACTGTCCACTGAAAAGTCTCGATTTCGTCACCCTCCGCATCAAGGATGCGGTCTGCGATAAGTTTGTTGCGATCAGCAGATCACGTCCCAGTGTGGATACCGCCCATCCGGACATTCGCATTGACGCCTTCCTGGACCACCAGACCATGACGCTCTATCTGGACACTTCGGGAGAACCGCTCTTCAAACGGGGGCTGCGCAAAGAGAGCAGCAAGGCACCGTTGCGTGAAAACCTGGCAGCGGGGATTCTGAAGCTATCCGGCTGGACCGGGACCGAGACCCTGCTGGACCCGATGTGCGGGGGCGGAACGATCTTGCTGGAAGCGGCGCAGATGGTTCGGAACATTGCCCCAGGCCTAGGCCGCCGATTCGCCTTTGAAAAGCTGGCCAATTTTGATCGGGCAGCGTGGCACAGGCAATGTGAGGCCAGCCGATTTCACCATACTCCTGGCAGGTCCCTCGTCGTCTATGGGTCCGATCGAAGTGGAAACGCGCTCAAGATGGCGCAGGCTAACCTTGAGGCAGCCGGGCTGGCCGATGCCGTGTCCCTGAAGCAAGCGGACGTTCTGGACCTCAAGCCCCCGGCCGAGGAGGGCTTTCTGGTCACGAATCCCCCCTATGGGGTTCGGCTCGGTGAACAGGAGGAACTGGCTGCGTTCTATCCACGTCTGGGCGATGCCCTGAAACAACACTTCCCTGGCTGGCGCGCCTACATCTTCACAGCGGACCTGCGCCTTCCCAAACTGATCGGCTTAGCCGTCTCACGCCGAACTCCCCTCTTCAACGGAGCGTTAGAGTGCCGCCTGTTCGAATTCAAGATGGTACGGGGAGGCATGCGGCGGCACAATGCATCGCGGCTGCCGAATCTCACCCCTCTTGACGCTGAATTAAAGAACGCGTTTGACTAAGGCAGCGCGTAACCCTCGGATCCGCTAAGGAATGGCTGCCGCCATATGGCTTTTGCCCCAGTTGCTGGATTGATCATCCTTACCTTACTGGGCTGCGGCCTGGGGAAACCCTACGATGGCGGTTCTTCCTCAAGGCAGGAGTCTGCACAACCTACCGGTGCATTGCAACCGGTGATTGCCAAGCTTCAGGAACAGGTACAAGACGATCTCGAGCGACATCTGGCCACACAGCAGGCCTCCACCCTCAAGGCATTGTCCAGTGCTGAGGCCTTTCCCGCGGCGTTCAAACGATCTGTCGTCATGCAGGGAATGCGAAATCCCTGGGCAGGCTTGAAGGCCCTCGAGAATCACGGCCATCAGGTTGCAGAGCTGGTCATGTCAGGTCAGAAACAGTTAATGATGCTGCCGGTATTGATTGAGCTGTTGGAAGTGGGAAGGGACCGCTCCTCGGATTCAGTGTCGCCTCTCCCTATTCCGTCCAGTACAACGGTAGAAGACCACCTCAATTACATCGTGGCAATTCTCGAGCAAGCCCATCGGTTGCGTGAGAAAGCGTTGCGGAGGTTGAGCCAGGCAGATCGCCAGTTTCTGTTCGATCACGCGGAACTGATTGTCGAAGACTTCTCCCCACACGTCGCGGACCCCAGTGGACAGACGGTGCAACAGGCTAAGGCGACCCATCGCTTTTGCCAACTGGTCAATGACCAGATGGATTATGGTGCGCTGATGGCTGCCGCGCAGGTGCTCGCTCGTTTCAGCGACGAGGAATGGCTCCAGCGGCTCCCTGCCCTGTTTCAGAGTCGCAAGGTCGCTCCCGCGTCTCCGAGTGGAGTGACCGGTGAGGTGCTCCTGCTGCGGGAGACTCCCTACGGCCTGATCGTCATCGGTGGGCCGGGGCCCAACAGCTACGATTTGGATAGCCGGTTTGCACTGGTCATTGATCTTGGCGGTGACGATCTCTACAGAGGAACCGTCGCGGCGGCGGTGGATGTACGGCACGGCAACAGCGTGGTGCTCGACCTCTCCGGCGATGACACCTATCATGGATCACCACTGGGTCTGGCGACCGGCCGGCTGGGCGTGGGTTTGCTCATAGATCGAACTGGCAACGATGTCTATCTGCTGCCTCAAGGGTCCGGCGGCACTGGCTTCGCTGGACTGGGAATCTTGTGGGACCTGTCGGGCCACGATCAATACGTCGGCGACAAATTCACGCACGGTGCGGCAGTGGGTGGGTTGGGCTTGATCATGGATGAGGCCGGGAACGATACCTACGCGAGCTTCGGCTACGCCATCGGTTTCGGAGGACCATTGGGGATCGGCGCGGTCATTGACCTGACCGGCGACGACAGCTACCAATGTGGCGACCGATACCCGAGCAGCTATAATGCCACTGACGCACCAAATGCCAAGCCCGGAGACCGCTTTTTCCAGTACGACTGCTTCGGACTTGGGGCCGGTTCGGGCACGCGTCTCTTCACCAATGATCCTGAGCACCAGTCATATAACCTTGCGGGGGGGCTGGGCATGGTGCTTGACCTAGCCGGCAACGATCGCTACCACAGCTCAAACTTTTCGCAGGGCTCCGGCTACTTCTTCGGCGCAGGGCTCAAGTTTGACCTCGTCGGCAATGATGACCATGATGCAGCTCGATACGGGCAGGCGGCGGGCGCGCACTATGGCCTGGGGCTCTTCATTGACGTCCAGGGTGATGACCATTATGCCTCGACAGGCCCGTGGTACAACGGCGGGGCGGCCTGGGACCGGAGCGTCATGCTCTGTATTGATGCGGGTGAAGGCCATGATGTCTACGACTTCCAGTGGTCGAGTGGACTCGGTCGTGCTGATCATAACGCCTGGAGCATCTTTCTCGACGAAGGGGGGAAGGACCGCTATCTGGCCCAAAACGGGATGGGGATGGCCACAGACAACAGCATGAGCGCTTTCTTCGATCTCGCCGGCAAGGACGAGTACGTCACCGGTCTGCAACCAAGCTCAGGCCTGCGAGACAATGGACGCATTGTGGTGGACCAGGCAGGCGGCCTGTTTGTTGACCGTTAGCAGGACGTTGAAAAAGGCCTCCAGCTTTGTTCTCGTTCACCCGTTGCATGAAGCCTAGCAACGGGTACCCGTCAGAGGCTCAACAATCTTGGGTACCCATTGCTCTTTGGGCTGCAATGGGTTGACACCTCTTCGCTCACTGCGGCCGCGTCACGGGAAGGGGCGCGTCTTGGCGCGCCTGGGGTGGGCGGGTGAAAACAATGCCTTTTGAACCTCCTGGATGGGTCGTTGAGATCATTACGGTTAACCCTCACTCTTGTCGCAAGCAAGCGCTAAGTTATTTTTTTCAACAACCCGTTAGCGAATGGCTTCCTGAAGCAAAAGGTCCGCGAACACGAATCCGTCTCGCGACACCACTACCCCTGGCACGATCGGAATCGGCGCGGTAAACATGGGACCAGCATAGGCGAACGTATGGAATTCCCCACGTTCCCCGCATGGGTCCACGTCAGGCGGTAGTTCGTCGAGGAACTGGGCATCAAAGGTGCGGCCCGCAAACGACGGAGTCAACTGTTTGGGATCGACGCAGGTGAGGTAAGCCCGCAAGCCAGCAGCCACCATGGTTCGCGCCAGGTTGGCGGTGTCGAGACCCCAGAGCGGAAAGATCGGCTGGATGCCGGTCCCTGCAAGCTGGTTCTCACGGTATCGTCGCACATCCTCAAGGAAGAGATCGCCGAAGGCGATCTGAGTGATCCCATTGGCCCGCGCACGCGCAATGGCTTCTCCCATTGCTTGCTCATATTGCTCGTTCGGGCACGGACTCGGGATGAACACTTTGACGAGCGGCAACCCAACCGCCGCGGCCTGTGCCTCCAGAAGCTGCTCCCGTACGGCGTGCATCGCAACCCGCGCGGCCTCGCGATTGATGGTCGTTAGAAGTCCCACGACCACGACCTCGTCTTGGGTGCGAAGCTTATGAAGGGTCCAGGCACTATCCTTGCCGCTGCTCCAGGCCAGCAGGGCTTTGGGTCTCTCAGAAGAACGACTTGCCAGGAGGTCTGACACGAGAAGGAGAGGTAGCAAGTTGGAGTGGTCACAGTCAAGACCCTGCAAACCGAGCTAGCCGGGGCGACAATTCTAGCCATGTAAGGATCTGGGGTGAGAGGAGACTAACCGTCAGGCCGGTCTAGCATTAGGGTTAGGCATTCTGGCAAAATCACTTGCCTGACTGCCGCGCCTGTAAAGGAGGGTGGTGAAATGTTTGAGGTGACCAAAACCGACGCTGAGTGGAAGGCTCTCTTGACACCGGAACAATACTACGTGCTGCGCAAAGAAGGAACGGAGCCGCCATTCAAGAACAAATATCACGACAACAAGGCGCCAGGCATCTACAACTGTGCCGGGTGTGACTTGCCTCTGTTTTCTTCTGAGCACAAGTTTGACAGCAAAACCGGGTGGCCAAGTTTTTGGAAACCGATTCGCGATTCCGCGATCGGCACCAAGACCGATTGGAAATTGTTCGGGCCCAGAACCGAAGTGCATTGCACCAGATGCGGAGGCCATCAAGGCCACGTGTTCGATGATGGGCCGCCCCCAACCGGCCTGCGGTACTGCATTAACTCAGCGGCGCTCACGTTCGTTCCGGCCTAATCCGAGAAGAGAAACGAGGAGACCACAATATGCGCAAAGCCACTTTTGGAGCAGGCTGTTTCTGGGGAGTGGAAGCGGCGTTTCGTGAAGTCAAGGGCGTGACCGCAACTCGAGTCGGGTACCTAGGAGGCACGATGAAAAACCCGACCTATCACGACGTGTGCACGGACATGACCGGTCATGCGGAAGTCGTGGAAGTGGAATTTGACCAGTCCCAGGTCTCATATGAAGACCTGCTGAACGTCTTTTGGACTTGCCACGATCCCACGCAGCTCAATCGGCAGGGCCCGGATGTTGGAACGCAGTACCGCTCCGCGATCTTTTTCCATAGTCCGGAGCAGGAAGAGGCGGCGACCGCATCAAAGGAGAAATTGCAAGCGTCCGGCCGGTACAAGCGCCCGATCGTAACCGAGATCGCGCCGGTCTCCGAGTTCTGGATGGCGGAAGACTACCATCAGCAGTACCTGGGGAAACGTGGAATAAAGTCATGCCATTTATGACGCCTAGCCCTTCCGCTTGGCAAGGAGTTTCCGGATATCCATCGTACGGACCACAGACCTGACGACATTGTTTTGCCCGTCGCAAATGTCCGCGACCTGTAAGATCCCGTCGTTGATTAACTGTTCAAGCTCCTGGTCTGACAGTCCCAGCCACTGAGCCGCTTCTTTCGTAGACACTCCTTCGATCTCCGGTTCCTTCATCACTTGCATTTCCCACGCACCCTGGTTTGGAAACCTCCTCCTTACCATCAGAACACCTCCGTCATCAGTGCAATTCGGCAGACTGTACGGATTGACACACGGTGGTTGAATCTTGACAGCGAACCAATGAGGGCCTGCCTGGGCCATATCGTTGTCGGCCGGACACGTTAAGCTACTTTCTGAGACCGGCCATGAGCACGTCTCGGTCCCTCAACATCTGCTCCCGGATCTGGGACACCGCATCAGTGAAGGCGCGGTTCAATCGCGCATGGGCCGGATAAAGGGGCATTGACCAGAATTGGTGGTCATGCTGGGCGATCTCCTGGTAACGGGCCTGTCCGCGATAGGTGTTGAGGACTTGGCCATCAGACCTGGCCAGGGCGAGTTCGAGGTCCACATCCCCTTCCCATCCTTGCACGATCCCCCAGAAGGCCTGGACGGCCAGCTTCACGCCTGGAATCAGGAGCCACGACGGCAGTGCAACCTGGCCGTAGAATCGGTGAATTGTGCCGCTCAGAACCAGATCGGGATTCTCCCGTTCAGGACTGATCGACTGGAAGACCGAAGTCGCACGAAAGTCCGTCAAGATCGCCCGCGTCACCAGAGTGGTAAGATCGCCCTCCATCAAGTCGGCGCTGGTTTGCGAAAGACTCTGCCCGGACGCGTCTTCTTTGTCCCCAGGCGGAGAGGCGTCGCGCAGGGGTTCCAGATATACCTTCGCGGGAATAGTATGAGGGCTTTCCTCGAGATGGAGTGTCGGCTTATAAGGAACGCAGCCGCTGCACAGAAGCATGACGCATCCCACTAACAAAACCGACAGTTGACGGGTCATGGGTTGTGCCACCGCTCCTTAGTCCACCATGACTGGAGAGATCGAAAACCTGTTCAGACCTCAACGTCGCCGCATAGTAGGCCGGACTAGCCCTAACGGCAAGACATACGCCTAACGGATTTGAGCATGCCGAAAGCAGCGGACGGAATGGTCGTTCACCATACCTGTGGCTTGCATGAAGGCATAGCAAATGGTGGGACCCACAAACTTGAATCCCCGCCGCCGGAGATCCTTGCTCATCGCGTCTGACTCTGGCGTCTTGGCCGGGATCTGCTTCAACGACCGCCATGCGTTCACCTTGGGTTTCCCACCGACAAACTGCCAGATATAAGAATCGAAGCTACCGAACTCGTTCTGAACCGCGAGGAAGGCCTTCGCGTTCTGAATAGCCGCAGCGATCTTGAGCCGATTCCGCACGATGCTGGGATTGGCGAGGAGTTGCCGGACTTTCTTCTTATCATACCTGGCAATCGCCGTCGCATCGAAAAAATCAAACGCAAGCCGATAGGCCCAGCGCTTCTTCAAGATGGTCTCCCAGCTCAGTCCGGCCTGGGCTCCTTCGAGGATCAGAAAGGCGAAGAGCAGCCGGTCGTCATGAACTGGCACGCCCCAGTCTTTGTCGTGATAGCGAATCAACAGATCGTTAGTCGCCCACTCACAGCGACGCACCACGGAGGGCTTGCTGCTGTCCTCAGCTTTCATCAGGTCCGTCCTTATCGTGGCTTCCCAACAGCGCTGGCATTTTACTCGATTCCTGGGTACCCTTGCTCAATCAAATGTAAGTCCATGATCCTGCCCAACCTCAAAGGCCCCATGCCATGAATGAAGCAGCCCCGGTGCCTCGTTCCGGAGAACGGTTCGCCGTTGAGTACCACCTCACTGGGATAGAAACCGACGCGCGAGCCAAGGCAGAGGCCCTGTGTCTGGACCAAACAGTAGAGTTGCCCGATGAACTGGTACCGGCTGGGATGATTCGAGAGCAAATCCTGGGGCGAATCGAGAATTTCCGCAGACTGAGAGCCGACCGATATGAGGCTATGATCAGTTTTCCTACCAGACTGCTGACGGGCGACTGTGCACAACTGCTCAACATCACGTTCGGCATCGCCAGTCTCAAGCCTGGGATCCGCGTGGCACGTCTACATCTGCCAGATCCTCTCTTGCAAAGTTGGCCAGGGCCGCGCTTCGGTCAGGAGGGTCTTCGTGCACTGGTGAACGTCTACCACCGGCCCCTGGTGTGCGGTGTTCTGAAGCCTCTGGGGTTACCAGTCTCAGATCTGGCTGACCTCGCCTCTCAGTTTGCCCTGGGTGGTCTCGATCTGGTTAAGGACGACCAAGGCCTCTCCGACCACCGGTTCTGCCCGTTTGAGGGGCGCGTGGCGCGGTGCGCCGAAGCGGTGGCCAAGGCCAACCAAGAGACCGGACGCAGCTGCCTTTATGTGCCGCATGTAAGCGGGCCATGGAAAGCCATGCACAGACGCTGTCTCTTAGCCAAGAAGGCCGGGGCAGGAGGCGTGCTGATCTGTCCTGGACTGACCGGATTTGACGCGCTCCATGACATTGCGCAGGATGAAGCAATTGCGCTCCCGGTGTTCAGCCATCCTGGGTTGCTCGGAAGCTTTATGGTTCATGCCGACAGCGGGATCGCGCCTAACGTGCTGTTTGGCCAACTGCCCCGACTCTTTGGGGCCGATGTCAGCATCTATCCCAGCTTCGGCTGGTCCGACGCGATGAGCCACGAGGACTGTCACAAGATTGCGGTGGAAGTCGGGATACCCTGGGGTCACCTGAAACCAATATTTCCTACTGCGGCCGGCCGTATGAATGCAGAGCGAGTAAGCGAGATGTGGGCATTCTACGGGCATGAGGTGGTCATCATCCTAGGCAGCGGGATCACTAAGCCAGGCACGGATGTGGTCGCAGCCTGCAAGGTGGTGATGGACCTGGTGACCCATCGAGTCCAGTAATTTAGGCTTCCGATTTGGCTACGTCCGACCGGGCAGGTTGCCTCTTGCTGGGCTAAAGGTAAAAAAGGAGCCGCCCGAAGGCGGCTCCTCACCATGACACTTTGCTGACGCAGTGCCCGTTTACCCGCCTTCGCAGAAAACCACGGGTGTTAACCCGTGGATGAATGCGGTGCGGGTATCCGCCAAAGCCTTGGCGAAGGCGGATGCGCTTCGGCGGATTCCGCCGAGGAATTTCAAGATGCCACGGCAGCCCGGCCTTCGTAGCTGAAGCTACTTCGGCGGAGTAGGCTAAAGCCGTGGAGCTTCACTTGTTGGGCTGCGGCGTGTAACGCAGGTATGGCTTGACCGCTCGGAAGCCCTTAGGGAACAGTGTTTTGGCCTCGGCATCGGTGACAGCCGGGGTGATGATACAGTCCTGGCCATCCTTCCAGTTCACGGGAGTCGCCACTTTGAACTTGGAGGTAAGCTGCAAGGAATCCACGACTCGCAGGAGCTCATCGAAGTTCCGACCGCAGGAGGCGGGGTAGGTGATCATGAGTTTGATCTTCTTATCCGGCCCAATGACGAACACGGACCGGACCGTCATGTTGTCTAGGGCATTCGGGTGGATCATGTCGTAGAGCATCGCGACCTTTTTTTCCGGGTCAGCGATCATGGGGAAGTTCACATTGGCGTTTTGGGTCTCGTTGATGTCCTTGATCCACCCTTTATGAGAGTCCAAGGGATCCACGCTGATGGCCAGCACTTTCACCCCGCGCTTCTTGAACTCGTTCGTGATCTTGGCCATTGCACCCAGCTCGGTCGTGCAGACTGGAGTAAAGTCCTTGGGGTGCGAGAAAAGAATGCCCCAGCCACCGCCCAGCCATTCATGGAAGTTGACGGTGCCCTCTGTGGTTTCAGCCGTGAAATTCGGCGCTTCATCGCCCAATCGTAGTGCCATGACTCTCTCCTTTCTTTCTGTTAAGTCTTTAAGATCTATTGAAAAGCGAATTGACGTCGGGCAAGCGGTCACGCCTAGGATACTGCTTCCCTCGCTAATGTTCAATAGAGCAGTTTTGGAGTGCCAGGAATTCCCAGAAAATGTCCGAATCTTGCACGGTGGAGACCAGTTCCTAGCTGGGTCTTCTTTGAAGTATGGATGGTATAATAGTTGTGACCCTGATCAGCCTCGCGGAAGGTAACAGGAGCCGTATGAACAGGATAAAGGTGGTCGCGCCCCTGTTGACCTTCCTGGCAATCGTAATGGTTTCAACTCCTAGCCAGCAAGCATCTGCGGTCTCTCCTGTAGACGCCTCACGTGATCCTTTAAGCCTCGAGCCGCGGTTGAGTCCTCTTCCCCAAGATCAATCGACGCCTCGCCCTGCCCCTATGCCAGAGGACAACCCGGCGATTGAAAACCTCCACGAAGCCCTTCAGAATGATCTTGACCGCGCCGAGGCGCATTTCAACCAAGGAGTGGCTCTGTCCGTTGCGAGTAACCTCCCCGGCGCGATCTTGGAATTTCGCGAAGCGCTTCGCCTGCAGCCGGACTTCGTTCAAGCTCGCTCCAGCCTGGGACTGGCCTTCTACCTGATGGGCGATGTGGACAGCGCGATCGAAGAGTATCGGTCGGTTCTTCGGCGGCAGCCGGACCTGGCCCAAGTTCACGTCAACCTCGCCACGGCCCTCATGGCTAAGCGTGAGTGGACGGCTGCTCGCACAGAGCTGCAGACGGCGCTCGCCCTGCAGCAGGACTTGGTGCAAGCCCACTTCAACCTCGCCACCGTCCGGTACACCCTGGGTGATATTGCCGGTGCGATTGAGGCCTACCGGGCGGCTCTTCGTCTTAAACCGGACTATGCCGACGCCCATTACAACCTTGGGTTGATGCTCAATCTCACGAACCAAGAGGCTGATGCGGTCCAAGAGTTCCTTGCCGCTGCGCGCGCTGGACTGCCCAAGGCCCAATATTTTCTTGGAAACGCCTATGCGTCCGGCCTTGGGGTGGAGAAAAATCTTGTTGTTGCGATCAAGTGGTGGGGACGTGCCGCCGAACAAGGAATGACTCAGGCGAGCGAAGCCCTCGTGCAACTGCGCCAGATTGCCCTCCGAAATGGAAGACCCTTGACGGACGAAGCCCGAACCGCCTTGCAGGCGTTTGAGGGCTACCGCGATGGGATCTGGCAGGAGTTCCCGGACCTGAGCAGAGAGACCGACGAGGAAAGCGCGGGAGCTGGCCTTCTACGGCAAGGGCGAGTCGGGGAAGCACTTCACGTGTTAATCCGTGAGGCCTCCGCCTTGAGCGAGCCGGCCCAGAGTCTGCTCGAAACCCTCTACGAGCAGGGTATCGACGGCCAGTTGACGGCCAATGACAAACGGATCCTCGCCTACTTTATGACAAGCGCAGCTGAAGGGCTCCCGCGTCCTCGAGTCGCGTTGGCGCGAATCTATGCGCGAGGCCTCGGCGTTCCGCAGGACCTCAAGAAGGCGAGAGACCTGCTTAAGGGCAATCATCATGAGGACGCCAAGCGTTTGTTGAGAGAACTATCCGTCGGACAGCAGACATTGAGCGGTACGCCTTAGTCTGACCATCATTGGCTCTGAACCTATCGAGCCTCTGTGACACCCACCGATTTGCCAACCCACGACATCACGCTGCCTGACGCAGCGACCTTCAAGACCTTCGCACAGTCCCGAACCGGGCAGGCCAGCCTGCTCAGCCTTCTCGCAACCCTGATCGCGTGGGGCTGCTGGCTCTCCGGCGGGACCTTTCTGACCGCTCTCGAGTGGAGCCCTTATGATACGTGGCTTCGTCTCCGACAGCCGATTCCCGTAAGCCCATCGCTGATCGTCATTACGCGCGACCAGGCAAGTGAAGCTCGTTTTGGAAACGGGCCCTGGGATCATGCACTGTTCGCCCGAGTCACGACGGCCCTTGGACGTGCGGGAGCAGCGGTTGTCAGCCTCCATCTTCCGATTGAGTCTCCGAGTCCTCCAGGTCGAGGCGGGGCGGCGAGTGATGCCATGTTGGTCGAAGCCACCAAGTCAGTTGGAAGGGTGATCTATCCTTTCTCCTTGCGACTCAATGGCAGTACCCAATCAAATGAACGAAGGCCGACCGGGCAAGACATCGGCCATCCAACCTGGCCTGCCGTGACTCAGGATCAGGCAAGACGGCTTCTACAAGCTGTCCCGATCACCAACTCTCTGACAACCTTGGCCCGGCATGCAAAGGGCATTGGCCATACGTTGACTATCCCTGATGAAGATGGTGTCCTCCGGCGAGTGCCTCTCTATGTCACGCTTGGCGACCACATGGTTCCGGCCTTCGGCCTGGCCATGGCCTCTGCCTTCTTGCAGGTCTCACCGGAGCGGATCTCTCTCAATCCCGGTGAAGCCGTGACTCTCCATGAGGCTCGGTTCCCTGATGGACGCATCGGCGAGGTCTCGATCCCGATTGATGAGCATGGGCAGATGCTGATCAACTACGAAGGCCGGTGGGCTGAGCGTCACTTCCCGTCTCTGACGTTTTTGGATGTCTGGAGCGCGATTGAGGACGGGAAAGCGGAGAAACTTCGGGAATGGGTGGGGGGCAAGATCGTCCTGCTCCTCCCTGCTTTGGGCGGGACGGAACAGCGCACACCTTTGGAGCGGAGTGCCCCGGACAGTGTCATCCAGGTCAATCTTCTCAATACCCTCCTGACGGAAAACTGGGTGAAAGAAACTCCTCTGTCCGGACAGGTTGTTTACGCGCTGGGCCTCGCAGCACTTGCGGCCTGGCTGCTGCTTGCCGTGAAGGGATGGAAAGGAGTGGCGGGTGTCTTGGTATTGATCGTTGGACATGTGGGCATGACCCTAGCGGCCTTGTCACTTGATAGCTTGCTGTTGCCTGTGTTTGTTCCGCTCTGTGCCATAACCTTGGCTTCCGGGGGCGCAATTCTGTGGATGCATCTTGCTTCCGGTCCTCGGATCCAGAGCCTCCAAGAGCAGATCGTGCGGGTGCAACAGGAACTGGTCGCTGCACGAGAAGCCATGATCCGCCGTGAATCCAACGTGGAGGGATTAGAAGAAGATTTAGAGGTAGCACGTGTCGCGGCGATCCGTTCTGCTGGCAAGGAACAGGACCTCATACGGTCTGCTGATACCATGCGCGAGCAGGTAGCCGAAGCGCAAGTGCGGGAACAGGCCACTCGACGCAAACTTCAGGAGCTGGAGGGTGAGCTCTCTGGCCTTCGAGCCGCGACGTTCAGGACAGGCTATCTTGGGGATACAGAGCTAGAGCGACTAAGAAGCGAATGCGAGCAGGAGGGCATTATCACTAGAGATCCTGCTGTGCTGGCAGTGTTCCGCGATCTGAAGAAAGCCGCTCGTTCACTCCTGCCGGTCATGATTCTTGGAGAACCGGGCACGGGCAAGGAACTGTTTGCGCGAGCCGTGCACCGGCTGAGCCCTCGTGCAGGCCATCCATTCATTCCCGTCAATATGGCAGCCGTCGCACCAGAGCTTTTTGAAAGCGAGCTCTTTGGTCACGTCAAGGGGAGCTTCACGGGCGCCACCGGGGATCGGAAGGGGTATTTTGAGCTGGCCGATCAGGGGACCATTTTCCTCGACGAGATCGGCGATCTCCGTATGGAGCATCAGGGCAAACTGCTTCGGGTTCTGCAGGAGAAGTCCTTCTATCGCGTCGGGGCCACCAGACCGACCACAGTTGACGTCCGGGTGGTAGCAGCGACCAATAAGGATCTCCAGCGCGGTGTCGCAGAGGGATGGTTCCGAGAGGACTTGTATTTTCGCCTGATAGGCATTGCGCTCAGGCTACCGCCGCTTCGGGAACGGCGAGACGATCTTACTCTTCTGGCGGAGCGGTTCGTTCGTGACGCTGCTGCGCAGCTCGGGCGGGATGGGTTGGCTTTGTCCAAGGAGGCCTTGGCTGTCGTAGAAGCGCAGGCATGGAAAGGCAACGTTCGTGAGGTCCAACTGTGTCTCCAACAGGCAGTCGCCCTGGCCGAAGGACATGTGATTACGAAAGATGACTTGCGATTGGTTCCTCATGAGCAGCAGGGCTCTCGCGTCGGCCAGACCTCCCCTCCCCTCACGATCGAGACGACCGGCGACCAGGCCGTCCTCGCCTGCCTTCGCCAACAGCAGTTCGATATGCAGGCGACCGCGCAGGCACTGGGGTGGGACCGCAGTACCGTCACCCAGCGTCTCAAGGGGATGGGCTTTCGCACGCTTGTAGAAGCGGGAGGCGACCGGCAGAAAGCAGCCCTCACGCTGGCTGGCGATCCCACTCTGGCCAGGATTGTGGAGCTGAAGCTGCTGGACTATTACGACCATCTCGTGAAGACAATTCAGGGATATCATTCGGCTGAGGAGGCGATCGCTGCCTGTAAGAAACGGTTTAAAAACCTGCCAGACCGCCATTTCCGTTCGGTAGAGACCTTAGTTCGACGATATTTCGATCGATCTGCTAACGCGCATCCTTCCTGATCGCTCGCCTTCACCCGCCTACGCAGGAAGCCACGGCTGTCAAGCCGTGGAGGAATGCGAACGGGTGTCCGCCGAAGCCAACAAAGGGATTACGCCTGTCAAGCTGTGGGGCTCCACTACAGCAACTCACCCAGATTCTTGAGGGAACGGGACTTCATGCGGGAATATCCCCGCACCGGCTGCGGGGTTCACCCCCATCTCTTTTCCGCTCGTCGGCATCCTGATCAGCAAACCTACCGGAATCTTTCGGAAACCCACCAGGTGATCGGGTCGTGATCGAGTGGCAGTTGCCTTGCTCTATAACCAGTCGGGCATCGACAGCAGGCATCAGGCTGGAAAGGAGGTGAAGAAAGCGGAATATCGCTGAGCCGCCGTCCTTGCCATCTGACGCACACAGCTTGACTTACCCGCCTTCGCAGAAAGCCACGGGTGTCCAGCCTTCGTAGCCGACGCTACTTCGGCGGAGTAGGCTTAACCCGTGGATGAATGCGGAGCGGGTATCCGCCGAAGCCTTGGCGAAGGCGGATACGCTTCGGCGGATTCCGCCGAGGAATTTCAAGATGCCACGGCTGCCCGGCCTTCGTAGCTGAAGCTACTTCGGCGGAGTAGGCTAAAGCCGTGGAGCTTCACAAAAACCTCAACAACTTCGTAAAACAGAGGAGGGCCCATGACGAACGCACCGCATCCATCTCAAATGATTGTTGGATCATCAACCGGAATGGGACCAGTGGCCGCAAAGCCGACTCGTGATAACAAAGAAGAAAAAATCGTGGCTGCAGTAGTGGTCTTGCTGGCCACGGCGATTGCCGGATACTGGTTCTATTCGGAGCAAAGCAAGATCGGGATCGGAAACGGCCTGTCAGACAACGTGGTTTCAGCACCAGGCTCAATCTCCGGTCCAGGCATGCCGGTTTCAGCGACACCTGAACAACCGTTGGCCCGGCCCAAGACGGAGACGCTTCACCCCGATGTCTATTTTGACTTTAGTCGGAGCCGACTGAACGACGAGGCAAAAACCGCTCTTCAGGAGCAGGCCGAGATCCTGAAAAGGAGGAATGACTGGACGCTCCTATTGCAGGGCTACACCGATCAGCGAGGGCCTTCGGAATATAACAGGGCCTTGGGGCTCAGGCGAGCGGAAACCGTCAAAAACTATTTGGTCGGGCTTGGCCTCCCCGACACTTCGATCAAAGTCATGAGCTTGGGAAAAGAGGGGGCTCTCTGTGATGAGGGCAGCAAGGAATGCTGGCAGCGCAACAGGCGGGTCCACCTGGAACTAGTAAAGGGGGTGGCGCAGAAGCCAGTCCCCGCTCCAATTCTGGCTACGAGGGACGAGGAGCACCTTGATACCTCAAAGCCTGCCGGCGCAGTGTCTGAGAAGGCTGACCCGATCATCAGAATGGACTCTGAAATAACTTCTCCGCCATCGCAGTAAGAGAAACAAGGGATAAGGGGCCGCGACGGATCGCCGCGGCCCCTTGTTCTCCACGCAGAAGTGCCACAGTCACGCCGACCAATCACGGATTGTTCAGAGGTGCCCGTCATGCGACACTCGGCCGACAAAGAGAATGCCGACCATGAGCCCGCAACGCTATCCTCGCAGTCCCAAAGTCTTGTTGGGTGGGATGGCCAGCTTGGCGAGATTCCTTGACAAGATCCGTCTGCGCCGCGCGGGGCACATCCGAGATTACAACTACATCACGGTTGGGTTCGACAAGCATCTGCTGGACTTCCTGCAGATCAAAGCAACTGTCTTGAATGTCAAGCGCACCGAGTGGCCTCATCACGCTAGAAGACAGCCGTGCGGATACCGACTGACGATATGGCCCGGCTTCCTCATTCTGGGTCCCATCCTTGCGATGCGGGCTCAATGGCCCACGCAACTGTTCGGGCTTGTTCAGAATATGGACGTGACCACCAAGCTTTTCTACGGTCTCACAGGACCAAGGGGACAGCGGTCTATCACGTCCAAGTTGCCGAGCGACCATATCGTTAACGAACACAGAACAAAGATACAAGGGGAGGAATGGGTTGATATCATCGAGCTGGATGAAGGTCGGCTGTAGCAATGATCGGCTACCGCCTTAGCTCTGGATGTTCAGCTTATGGGTGCAGAGGATGATCGGTGAGGGCCCAGTAGGCTTGGCTAACGGAGCCAACCGGTGAAACCTGCATGAGGAAGGGAGTCTCCCAGTCAGGGTCACCAACATCATGTTCCTCTGGGACCAGGACTCGGCGAATATGCGCTTGATTTGCCGCATCCACCTTGAGCGGGACTGAGCCGACTCGGGCGATGTAACCTTCAGGAGTTACGGTGCCGGTGATAACCCGATCAGGAGGAATGAGCTCCCCCTTGGCAAGCGCGATCACGCTCAGCCCCACCATCGCAGAGAGACTGTCCCCGTGGACCGTCAGGCCTGGATCTGGCACGGACAGTACAACGGTCCAGGTGTCGGTAGAGAGTCCAGCGGCTTTAGCCGTGCGATAGATAGCCTGCTGGACGGCTGTTTGGGCGAGTGGTGAAAAGCGGCCCGGCGCCGATCTGAAGTGGATCGCGAGCCCATCACGATCCGTTCGTTCCTCAAAGGTTAAGAGAAGATTGGTCACCATTCCGGTTGGTTCCTGCCCCTGCCCTAGGGTAACGCCGACGATTGGAATGATTTGCTCTCTGTGACCATGCGCCTTCGCCTCCGTCGGCATGCCCGTCAGACTCAACGGCAGGGCAATCCAGACGGATACCAAGAGACACCACAGAGGCAAACGGCTGTTTGTACTTGCTGTCATGACCATCGCGTTACTCTTCATCCCCCGTGCAGGCCATGGCACCCACGGGAACCTTCGTTTCGTCTAGCTCGTGAGGAAGTTCACGAAGTCCCTCTTTCTCAGACCGCCCCTTCAGCTTTAGAGTTGCTGCCATAATGCCGTCATATACATCCCGCGCTGCCCGGGACCAGGCCTCATTGAACGGCCGCCCCTCGAAAGCCGCTTCCGCGGCTTTCAGCTCATCATGGCTAGGCTGACGACCTCTGGAAACTTGGTGGGTCATTAGGAACCCCGTCGTTGTCAGATACCCTCTATGGTTATAACATAGCAAACTCTGTGCCTTAAAATAAAATGGTGGAAGAGTCACCATTTATCTCAAATATTCAGATAGATATGTCGGTAAGGCCCGTCGGATAGTCTCGACTCGGACCCCTTGCGCCCGTTAATTTGGAAATTCTGTCACAGATAGGACAAGAACCGCTCTGGCATTATGACGCTTTGGGGGAATTAGACAGGGAAGCTTAGGAAAGGCGCGAAAAGGCCTTCGTCAATTCATGTGGACATCGGCTGAGTCGTGAGGCGCCACGTTATTTGTCATGTCAGGTCTCCA